>NZ_JBNXUO010000009.1:0-156370 GCF_050563535.1 Falsiroseomonas sp. CW058 | reverse complement strand
GTTTGTGGTGGCCCCCCCCCCCCCCCCGCGGGGGCCGGCGGGGGGGGGGGGGGGGGGGGGGGGGGGGCCCGCCCCGCCCCCCCGCTGCGCGTCCGGGGCCTTGAAGCCGCATCCGCGCCTGACTATCTCCTGCTGCGTCGAGGGCGCCCGATCGGGGCCCCCGACGCGGACCGATGAGGGTCGCCCGCCACGGGGGCCCGCCACGCATCCGGTCCGCAACGTCCACGAGCTTGCTGAAGCAGGAGCTCCACCGATGAACGCCTTCGACTTTTCCCCGCTGTTCCGTTCCGCCATCGGCTTCGACCGCATGGCCCGCCTGGTCGAGACCGCGCGCGCCGCGGCGGATGGCCCGGCCTATCCGCCCTACAATATCGAGAAGACCGGCGAGGACAGCTACGTCCTGACCATGGCGGTCGCAGGCTTCGGCCCGAACGACATCGACGTGACGGCGCATGACAACACGTTGACCGTGTCCGGCAAGGCCCCGCAGGCCCAGGACGCCGGGCGCGTGCTCTACCGCGGCATCGCCGGCCGCGCCTTCGAGCGCCGCTTCGTCCTCGCCGACCACATCCTGGTGGAGGGCGCGCAGCTCGAGAACGGCCTGCTGCATGTCGCCCTGCGGCGCGAGGTGCCCGAGGCGCTGAAGCCCCGCCGCATCGCCATCCAGGCCGGCGCGCCCCGCGCGCTGACCGCGAATGGCGCCGAGCAGGTGCAGCAGGCGGCCTGACCGGCCGATGGGCTGACGAAGCCGGCGGGGCGACCCGCCGGCTTTTTTCATGCGCGGCCGGGCGATCGTGCCCGCGCCTCATCCAGGCCGCTTGAAGAACATCTCCGCCGCCGCCTTCTGGGCATCGCGCCGGCCGATCTCGGCCTCGGCGCGGGCGATCTCGGCCCTGAGCTCGCCGATATAGCCGCGCAGGTCGTCCACGTCCCAGCGGTCCAGCACCGCCGGCACGAATCGCCCCGTCGGGCGCGGTCCTTCCGGGTCTTCCATCCCACTCCCCTCACCTTTCCTGCCCGCGGGCTTTGACCGGGCGGGCGCCACTCCCTTATATCCGCGATCGACGAGGCGCGGGCGCCACGGCGGGCGATTCCGCTCGCCCCGCTTCTGGCGCACGCCCCACCGGAAGGTTGACCATGAAGACGCCCCTGATGCCCAAGGCCACCGCCGTGTGGCTGATCGAGAAGACGTCCCTGTCCTTCGAGCAGATCGCCGACTTCGTCGGCATGCACCCGCTGGAGGTGCAGGCCATCGCGGATGGCGAGGTGGCGCAGGGCATCGTCGGCTACGACCCGATCTCCAACGGGCAGCTGACGCGCGAGCAGATCGTGAAGGCCGAAGGCGACCCCGCCGCCCGCCTCACCCTCATCGAGAACACGATCCCCCTGCCGAAGCAGCGCTCCAAGGGCGCGCGCTACATCCCGGTGGCGAAGCGGACGGAACGGCCCGACGCCATCGCCTGGCTGCTGCGCAACTTCCCGCAGCTGTCGGACCCGCAGGTGGTCAAGCTCCTCGCCACCACGAAGGAGACGATCCAGAAAGTGCGGGACAAGACCCACCCCAACACGCCGAACATCAAGCCGCGCGACCCCGTGACCCTCGGGCTCTGCACGCAGACGGCGCTGAACGAAGCGGTGGCCGCCGCCAACGAGCGGACCGGCGCCACCAACACCTCCCCGGCGATGCCGCACGACGACGCCGCCTGAAGGCGGTGCCGTCGCGGCGGCCGGGGCGCTTCGGCCGGCACGGAGGTGCCGGCCGGCAGGCCTTCCCGCGCTCCGGCTAGTTGAGCCGTCTCAGGCGCAGCCGTTCCATCTCCTCCTTCAGGCGCAGCTTCTCCAGCTTCAGGCGCTGCAACGCCTCGCTGTCCGGGCGGGGCCGGGTGCCTTCCTCGAAGATCCGGGCCTCGAGCGCCGCGTGGCGCTCCTCCAGAGAGCGGAGGCGGGGCATTTCGGGCATGCGCGTACATCCCTGGTGGTTGACCGCGGACGCCGGGCGGCGGGTCCCGGGGGCGGATCGGATCGGCCGGCGCGCCCCCGCGGGCCCGTCACCCTTCTGCGCCCGCGCCCAGCATGTTATGCCGGCCCCTGGCGGGTTCCAGCTTTATATTCTGCCCGATACGCTCCCGCCTGGCGGACCCGTCGCGAAACCGACGCGGCCCGCCATGCCGCAACATCCAGCCACCAGGGGCGCATGCTGGCCGACCGCGACAGCCTCCTCCGCCGCCTGCACGAGCTCCGCAGCGAGCACCGCGACCTCGACACCGTCATCGCGCGGCTGGGCGAGAGCGGGGCCGACCCCCTGCAGCTGCAGCGGCTCAAGAAGCGCAAGCTGAAGCTGAAGGACGAGATCGCCTGGCTCGAAAGCCGACTCGTCCCCGACATCATCGCCTGACCCTTCCACCCCGCGCCCCGCCGCCCTTCCCCGCCCCGGCGGCAGGCCCGGACGGGACGCCGCCGCCCGAGCCGCCACATGCCCGAACCCGCCCCGCCCCTCGTCGGCATCATCATGGGCAGCACCTCCGACTGGGAGACGATGCGCCATGCGGCCGAGATCCTGGCCGAGCTCGGCGTGCCCCATGAATGCCGCGTCGTCTCCGCCCACCGCACGCCCGACCGGATGTACGACTATGCGAAGGCGGCGGAAGGCCGAGGGCTGAAGGTCATCGTCGCCGGCGCCGGCGGCGCCGCGCACCTGCCGGGGATGACCGCCTCACTCACCACGCTGCCGGTGCTGGGCGTCCCGGTCGAGAGCCAGGCCCTGCGGGGCCAGGACAGCCTCCTGTCCATCGTGCAGATGCCGGCCGGGATCCCGGTCGGCACGCTCGCCATCGGCCGGGCGGGGGCGGTGAATGCCGGGCTGCTCGCCGCCGCCATCCTCGCCACCGCCGACCCTGCCCTGGGGGCGCGGCTCGCCGCCTGGCGCGCCGCCCGCACCGCCGCCGTGCCGGACCTGCCGGCATGACGGCGCCCGCCCGCCCGGACCTCGCCGGGCCGCTCCCGCCGGGATCGACCATCGGCATCCTCGGCGGCGGACAGCTCGGGCGCATGTCGGCGCTCGCCGCCGCCGCGCTCGGCTACCGCTGCCACGTCTTCGCGCCGGAGGCGGACAGCCCGGGGATGCAGGTCGCCGCCGCGCGGACCGTGGCGGGCTACGAGGATGCGGCCGCGCTGGCCGCCTTCGCCGCCGCCGTGGACGTCGTGACCTTCGAGTTCGAGAACGTCCCCGCCGCCACGCTCGACATCCTCGCCCCGCTGGTGCCCTGCCGGCCCGGCGTGGCCGCGCTGCGCACCGGGCAGGACCGGCTGGCGGAGAAGCGCTTCGCGGAATCCATCGGCCTCGCCGTCGCCCCCTGGCGGGAGGTGACGAGCCTTGCGGAACTCCACGCAGCGGTCGCGGCGCTCGGCCTGCCGGCCGTGCTGAAGACCACGCGGCTCGGCTATGACGGCCGCGGCCAGGCCGTGCTGCGCGGGCCGGAGGACCTGGCCCCCGCCTTCGAGCGCCTCGCCCCGCGCCCGCTGGTGCTGGAGGCCTTCGTCCCGTTCGAGCGTGAGGTGTCCGCCATCGCCGCCCGCGGCATCGACGGGCGGATCGTCACCTTCGACGCCACCGAGAATCGGCACGCGCACCACATCCTCGACCTCTCCATCGCGCCCGCACCCGTGCCCGCGGCGGTGGCGGCGGCGGCACGCGCGGCGGTTGCGCGAGTCGCCGAGTCGCTCGACCTCGTGGGCCTGGTCGCGCTAGAGATGTTCCTGCTGCCCGATGGACGCCTCCTGGTGAACGAGATGGCGCCGAGGCCGCACAATTCCGGGCATTGGACGATGGATGCCTGCCGGATCGGCCAGTTCGAGATGCATGTCCGCGCCGTCGCCGGACTGCCGCTGCCGGAGCCGGGGCGGCATCACGACGCCGTGATGAAGAACCTCGTCGGCCCCGATTCCTTCGCCCGCTGGCCGGAACTGGCGGCAATGGGCGATGTCGCGCTGCACCTGTACGGGAAGGCGGAGGCCCGTCCGGGCCGCAAGCTCGGCCATGCGACGCGGCTGCTTCCGCTCGGCGCGGTCGCGGAAGCGAGGGATTCCGGGGCTCTCTCACCCCTGTGACCCGTTTGCCATGCCGGGCTGTGGCCGGTCGGCAACACTGGGCCGCGACTGTTGCGCCCATGCTGTCAGAGGGCACGAAGCGGTGTTAGGGTGCACCGCACGCACCGCCCGGGGCGAAGACGCGAAATGGTTGCCGGCCCACGGCCCCGACAAGCGCCCAGCCCCACGGTGCAGCAGCTAATGGTTTCGAGGAGAAACACGATGAGCCTCAAGAAGGCCCTTCTGGCCGCGACGGTTCTGGCCCTGCCGGTCGCCGCGCAGGCGCAGCCCGTCAACGGCCTCTATGTCGGCGCCGGCGCCGGCATCAACTGGCTCCAGGAGTCGGACGTCGCGCTGTCCCGCCAGTTCGGCGGCACCGCCGCGTCCCGCACGGGCTCGGCCGAGTTCAGCCTCGGCTGGGCCGGCGTGATCAGCCTCGGCTACGGCTTCGGCAACGGCGTCCGCGCCGAGATCGAGGGCAGCTACCGCCAGAACGACGTCGACAGCGTCTCCGGCTTCCCCGGCCTGCAGCGCCCGCTGCGCTCCAGCGGCACCGCCCGTTCCTACGGCGTGATGGCCAACGCCCTGTATGACTTCGACCTCGGCGCGGGCTCCTTCTTCACGCCGTATGTCGGCGTCGGCGCCGGCTACGTGTGGCACGAGTACGACGGCACGCGCGTCACCAGCCCCGCCGGCTCCGTGACCATCGACGGCAGCGACGGCCAGTTCGCCTACCAGGCGATCGTCGGCGCCGCCTTCCCGATCGCCGCCGTTCCCGGCCTGGCCGTGACCGCCGAGTACCGCTTCCTCGGCACGCTCCAGCCCGAGATCGACGCCGTGTCGCGCAGCCCGGCCGGTGCCGTGACCGCCCGCGGCAATGCCGAGGTGGACAACTACAACCACAGCCTGATGCTCGGCCTGCGCTACGCCTTCGGCGTGACGCCGCCGCCGCCGGTCGTGCCGCCGGCGCCGCCCGCTCCGGCCGTGACCGTGGCCCGCACCTTCCTGGTGTTCTTCGACTTCGACCGCGCCGACCTGACCGACCGCGCCCGCCAGATCATCGCCGAAGCGGCGACGAACGCGCAGCGCACCGGCACGACGCGCATCGAGGTCTCGGGCCACGCCGACCGTTCGGGCACGCCGCAGTACAACCAGCGCCTGTCCGAGCGTCGCGCCGCCGCCGTCGCGGCCGAGCTGGAGCGCCGTGGCGTTGCCCGCTCCGCCATGGTCATCCAGGCCTTCGGCGAGAGCCGTCCGCTGGTCCCGACCGCCGACGGCGTGCGCGAGCCGCAGAACCGCCGCGTCGAGATCGTCCTGCGCTGATCCGCGCCGGACATCGCGAAGCCGACAGGGGGGGCGCCGCAAGGCGCCCCCTTTTCTGCGTACGGGGCCGTCCTGCCTACTGCAGCTTGCGGCGGACAAAATGCGGCAATTCCCATGTTGCAGCGCAACAGCGCATCCGGCATCTGCCAAGGGGGGAGTGACGTGCGGCGCATGGCCTGACCGGTCCCGAGAAGGCGTGCGCCATGCTGACACCCCGATTCCCGCTCTCCCCCGCCCCGTTCGGCCGGCGCGCGCTGCTCGGCGCCTCGCTCGGCGCGCCGCTCCTGCTCCGTGCCCCGCCCGCGCGGGCGAACGAGCCGGTCGATGTCGAGCTCGTCCTCGCGGTCGATGTCAGCCGCTCCGTCGACCAGGAGGAGCAGGAGATGCAGTTCCGCGGCTATGCCGCGGCCTTCCGCGACCGCCGCCTGATCGAAGGCGTGGCCGGCGGCCCTCTCGGCCGCATCGCCGTGACTTTCTTCACCTGGTCCGACTGGCACATCCAGGAACACCTGGTCCCCTGGACGCTGGTGGACGGCCCCGGCACCGCCGAACGCTTCGCCGCCGCCATCGATGCCGCGCCGCGGCGGGCCTGGCTCTACACCTCGATCTCGGGCGCGATGGACTATGCCGCCCGGCTGTTCGGCCGCGGTTTCGAAGGCACGCGGAAGGTCGTCGACATCTCGGGCGACGGCGTGAACAATTCCGGCCGCCCGGTGGCCGAGGCGCGTGAGGATGCGCTGGCGCAGGGCATCGTGCTGAACGGCCTCGCCGTGCTGGACCGCACCCCGCAGCCCTGGGCCGCCGGCCTGCCCCCGCTCGACGACTACTACCGCAGCCAGGTGATCGGCGGGCCCGGCGCATTCCTGATGGTGGCGGAGGGATTCGACGCCTTCGAATCGGCCGTGAAGCGCAAGATCATCCGCGAGATCGCGTCCGCCCCGCCTCACGGCCCGCTGGTGGAACGCGCCACGGCCTGAACGCCCCGTCCGGGCGCGTCACCCCGCGTCGATCAGGCGGCCACCGGGCGAATCCGCCGACGGTCCGGCAGACGCGACCGGCAACCAGAGCGTGACGGTGGTGCCCCGCCCCTGCACGCTGTCGATCCGCATGGCGCCACCCGAGCGTTCGGCGAATTGCCGGGCCATGGTCAGCCCCAGCCCGGTGCCCTGGTCGGCCCCTTTGGTGGTGAAGAAGGGCTCCTCCGCCCGCGCCAGCACCTCGGGCGGCATACCCGTCCCGTGATCGGCGACCGAGACGCGCAGCATCGGCGCCTGGCGCGGCGCCTCGGGCGGCCCGGCCCCCTGTTCCAGCGTCGCCAGCACGCGCACGACGCCCCCCTGGGGCATCGAGTCTCGCGCATTGACGATGAGATTGACCAGCACCGTCTCGAACTCGCGGCGGTCGGCGCGGATGGGGGGCAGACCCTGCGGCGCGGCGCATTCCACCCGCAACCCGGACCCGAGCAGGCCGTCCAGCAGCGCCTCCAGCCGTCCCAGCACCTCGGCGGGCGCGAAACGCTCCGCACCGTCGGGCGCCGCCCGGCCGAATTCCAGCATCCGCCGCGCCAGCCGCGCGCCGCGCGTCGCCGCCTCGTCCATCAGCCGCGCGATGCGCCGCACCTCCGTCACGTCGCCCGCGCGCCGGTCCAGCAGGCGGGAGGAGGCGACGACGCTCTGCACCAGGTTGTTCATGTCATGCGCGACGCCGGCCGCGACCTGGCCGAGCGCCGCGTTCCGCTCGGACCGGCGCAGCCGCGCCTCCATCTCGGCGCGGCGTTCCGCCTCGATGCGGGCGAGATGGGCGTCGGCCGCCGCGGCGGCCATGGCGGCGCCCTCGCGCCGGGCGCTGCGGGTGACGCGCGCGGTCAGCAGCAGCAGCAGCGCCGCCGCCGCCAGGCAGATCACGGCCGGCGCCGCCAGCCGGGCCATCCAGGCGCGCTGCATCGTAGCGGGGCCGAAGCCGTAGATCACCGCCACCGGGTAGTCCCCCACCCGGCGGAAGGCGTTCAGCCGCAGCGTCCCGTCAAGGCCGGAGCGCACCGTGAACAGGCCCGCGCGCCGGCCCTCCGCCATCATCCGCAGCGTCGGCGAATCGGGCGGCAGGCGGGGCTCGGCGCCCGTGGGCACCGGGAAGCGGGCCAGCACCGCGCCATCGGCGTGGATCAGCGCCACCCGGTCGCCCGGGGCTTCCACGATGCTGGCATAGAAGCGGGTGAACTGGTCCACCCGGAAGCTGGAGGCGAGGACGCCGCCCTCCGGCCCGCTGCGAGGGCGGCTCAGCACGAAGATCTGCTGGCCGGACGGGCGGGCGGTGACGCGGCCGCCCACGAAGGTGCCGCGGGCGCCCTCCAGATAGGCCCGGACATAGTCCCGGTCCCGCTGGTCGAGCGGCTGCTGCGGGAAGGGCTCGGCGCCGGCGCGCAGCACCATCCATCCCGCCGCGTCAACCAGGCCGAGCCCGGCGGTGAAGGGTGCGCTTTCCGCGAGGCGCAGCAGGAAGCCATGCACCTCGGCCGAGGCCGCGACGGCATCCCAGGCCATGCCGGCGATGCGCGCATCGGCCGCGGTCAGCAGCGCCTCCTGCGTCTCGAAGGCGCGGAGGGTCTGTTCGTGCAGCATGTCGGCCAGCCGCGCCACGCGCGATTCAGCCTCGGCCGTCACATTGCGCCAGGTGATCCAGGCGGTGAGGAGGAACACCGCCGCCGGCAGCAGGATGGCCGCGGTCCAGAGCGGCCAGAATGACGCGCGCCCCCTGCGCGGCATGGGAGACCGCATGGGCGTCGGGCGCGCAATGTCGTCCGGCTTTGGCACGCGGGGATTATGCCGGGGCCATCCCCGCCCGCCAGCCTGATGAGAGCGGAGAGGTTACGGAACCCCTTCCGTTCGCCGAGTCGTGATCAGGACGATCGGAAACCGATCGCCCCGCGACCGAAGCGCCTCATGCTTGGCTCATGAAGTGCTGACGCACTTCATGCTTCGGACGCCAGCGCGCCTCCGGCGCTCGGCTTCGCCGCACTTGCGGCGGCGCCCGTTCGGGCGCCCGGCCCGCTGCGCGGGCCGCAGGTCGGAACTTCGTGAGCCGCGTATCAGCGCCCCCGCCCCGTCTTCTCCTGCAAGGCATCGATGCGCAGCGACGCCTCGGCCTTGGTGAGGTTCGGGTCGAACTCCTCCCCGGCCTCCTCGGACAGCGTCTTCAGATAGGATGCCTGTGCCCCCGTCATCTCCTCGTCGCCCGTCGTCCAGTCATGCGGGTCCTTGACGGTGTTGGACCCCGGTTCCGGATCCGCCTTGGGGTTGGCGGCGTGGCGGTCGGTGGACGGGTTCTGCTTGGTGGTCATGTCGGGTGGTCCCTGCTGGCCTGTGTTCTCCTAACGTTCACTGTTGCGCCGGGTTGCCGCGGCCCGTCACTCCAGCACGGCCAGGTAGCGATGCGCACGGGTGTCGAGCAGCGTGACCCGCAGCTCCACCGTCCGCTCCGACAGGTCCCGGGCCAGCCGCGCGATCTCCAGCAGCGGCGCCCCGGGGACGAGGCCGAGCAGCCGCGCCTCCTCCTCCCCGGCCGCGACGGCAGCCAGCCCCTCCTCGGCGCGCGCGATGGTCACGCCGTATTCGCGCTGGTACAGCACGTAGAGCTCGTCCGTCATCGGCTTCAGCAGGGGCAGGGCGAAGCCGGGGAACAGCGCGGCCGGCAGCAGGATTCGCTCGAGGATCGGCGCGGCCTCGCCTATGGTGCGGAGCCGCTTCACCCGGTGCACCTCCTCCCCCGCGCCGAGGCCGAGCAGCGCCGCCTCCTCCGTCGTGGCGGCGCCGGTGCGGCAGTCCAGCACGAGGCTGGACGGCGCCACCTTGCGGCGGTCGAGGTCCACGATCCGGAAGAAGTGGAACAGCGCGCGTTCCGAGGTATGGGCCGCGACGAAGGTGCCGATGCCCTGCCGCTTCTCGATCAGCCGCCGCCGCTCCAGCGCGGCCAGCGCCTTGCGCACCGTGCCGGTCGACATGCCGAGCAGCGCCGCCAGGCCCTGCTCGGTTGGCAGTTGCGTCCCCGGCCGCCAGAGCCCTTCGGCCAGCCGCCGGGTCAGGATCTCCTCTGCCTGCCGGTAGAGCGGCCCCCTCGCCCGGCCATCCCCCGCCACGGTGCCGCGCGGGGGGCGCCGGGCCGCCCCGTCCCTCACCGCTTCAGGTTCGGCGCCGGCCGGCCGTCGATCGCCACGTTCACCACCGCCGGCCGGCCGGAGGCGAGCGCGCGGTCCAGCGCCGGCACCAGGTCGCGCGCATGCTCCACCGCCTCGCCATGGCCGCCCATCGCCTGCGCCACCAGTTCATAGCGCGTGCCGGGCGCAAGCTCGCAGCCATGGGCGCGGTTGGCGCCGTAGTCCCGCAGCTGGATCTGGTGCTCGGCGTTCCAGCGGCTGTCGTTGCCGATCACCGCCACATAGGGCAGCCCGTGCCGCGCGGCGGTGTCGAGTTCCGCCATGTGGAACCCGAAGGAGCCATCGCCCATCAGCGCGATGGCCGGCGCCGCCTTCGCCGCGCGCGCGCCGATGGCGAAGGGGTTCCCCACGCCGATCGCGCCGGCCACGCCGTTGGTGACGCGGGTGCCGGACCGGACGATGGACTGGC
Source organism: Falsiroseomonas sp. CW058 (assembly GCF_050563535.1). Lineage (NCBI taxonomy): Bacteria > Pseudomonadati > Pseudomonadota > Alphaproteobacteria > Acetobacterales > Roseomonadaceae > Falsiroseomonas > Falsiroseomonas sp. CW058. The sequence goes on along the minus strand of NZ_JBNXUO010000009.1, from coordinate 146,342 downwards.
CCCACTGCCCGATCTCGCCGCCGTCGCAGACGAAGATCCCCCCCGGCCGCGCGGCCAGCGCGGCCTCGATCGCGTGGCACAGCGTCGCGGGGTGGATCGGGCCGTCCGGCGCGCCGGCCAGCGCCGCCCATTCCGCCGGGCGCCAGGCGATCGTCTCGCGCACGCGCTCGGCCCAGGCGGCCTGCGCGGCGGTGGGCTGCAGCGCGGCGGCCAGCGCGGTCGTGGCGGACATGGCGTCGCAGACCGCGCCCAGCAGCAGCCGCTCGCCCAGCAGGCGCTGCGCCCGGCCGAGCAGCGCCGGCTCCGGCTCCAGCACCACGAAGCGGGCCCGCGCCGCGGTCCGCCCGAAGCGGCTGGTGAAGTCGAGCGGCTTGCCGAGCAGCACCACCAGGTCCGCCTCCGGCAGCAGTTCGGCAAAGGCGCCGAGCGAGGGGTCGGCTAGGCCGCGGGGCGAGTTCATGCGGATGGCGGGCAGGCCCGACGCCGCCTCGAGCGCGAGGAGAGCGGCCTCCCCGGCCGGGGAGCAGAGCGCGGGCGGCGCCAGCAGCAGCGGCCGGGCGGAGGCCATGACGGCGGCGCCGATGATGGCTGCCGTGCCGGCCGAGAGCGGCATGCCAATCGCCCCGCCATCCCCGGCGGGCGCGGGGTCCGCCACTTCCGCCTCCAGCAGGTCGGTCGGCAGGGAGAGGTGGACCGGCCCCGGCCGCCCGCTGCGCGCAAGGGCGATGCAGCGCGCCACCTCCTGCCCGAGCCCGGCCGCGGACTGCGCGGTGAAGGACGCCTTCGCCACGGGCGCGGCCATGGCGGCCTGCGGCAGTTCCTGGAAGGCGCCGTTGCCGAGTTCCGCGAGCGGCGCATGGCCCGACAGCAGCAGCACCGGACTTTCGCCGGCAAGCGCGGTCGGCAGGCCGGCGACGGCGTTGGTGTGCCCCTGCCCGCCGGTGACGAGCGCCACGCCGACCCCGCCCGAGACGCGCGCATAGGCATCCGCCATGTGGACGGCAGCGGCCTCGTGCCGGGTGTGGACGATGTCGATGCCGGAGCCCAGCAACGCGTCATACACCTCCATGATGTGGTTGCCCGACAGGCTGAAGATCCGGCGCACCCCCGCCGCCTTCAGCCCCGCCACCACCGCATCCGCGCCGCGCCGTCTCATTATTGGTTCGTCCTGGCCGATTGAGTCATGTACAAGACCATGCAAACTGTTGATCTCGCAAGGGGAGGAGCGCGTCTTGGACGCTGTCCTGAACGTGTCGGTCTGGCGGGGCGACGCCACGGGCGGCGGGCTGCGCCAGTACCAGGTGCCGGCGCGGGAGAACCAGACCGTGCTCGACGTCGTCACCCACATCCAGCGGGAGATCGAGCCCGGCCTTGCCTATCGCTTCGCCTGCCGCGTCGGCATGTGCGGGTCCTGCGCGATGGTGGTGAACGGCCGCGCCCGCTGGACCTGCCGGACGCATGTGAAGAAGGTCGCGGGGGACGGGGTGCTGGAACTCCGCCCGCTGTCGAACCTGCCGGTGATCCGCGACCTCGCCACCGACATGGCGCCCTTCTTCGACAAATGGGCCCGCGCGCGCGGCACCTTCCAGCCGAAGGATGCGCAGGACGGCGCCGTGCCCGAGGAATTCGCGGTGGTCCCGCCCGACAGCGCGAAGCGCCAGGCCGCGGATGCCGGGATCGAATGCATCGGCTGCGGGGTCTGCCACGCCTCCTGCGACATCGTGCAGTGGAACCCGGACTATCTCGGCCCCGCCGCGCTGAACCGCGCCTGGACGCTGGTGAACGACGTGCGCGACGGCGCCCGGAAGGAAAGGCTGGCGGCGGTCGCGGGCGATGCCGGCTGCCATGCCTGCCATTCGACGCAAAGCTGCACCGAACGCTGCCCGAAGGGCATCGACCCGTCGGGCGCGATCGCGGGGCTGAAGCGCACCCTGTTCTGGAACGTCTTCGGGTTGGGGCGATGAGCGCGCCGGGGGGCACCCATCTCTGGGTGGCGCAGCGCGTCACCGCGATGGTGCTGGCGGTGGCGGTGGCCGTGCATCTGGTCACCATCGTGCTTGCCGTGCGCGGCGGGCTTTCGGCCGCCGAGATCATCGGCCGCACCCGCGGCAGCGCCGCGTGGTTCGGCTTCTACGCCGCCTTCGCGCTGGCGGCGGGGCTGCATGGCGCCATCGGGCTGCGCGGCATCGCGGCGGAATGGCTGGGCTGGCGCGGGCGCGGCTTCGACCTGGCCTGGCTGGCGATCGGCCTGCTGACGGCGGGGTTCGGCATCCGCGCGGCGCATGGGCTGTATGCGGCATGATCGACCCGCGCCCACGTTCCCACCCGACCTATCTCGCCTTCCTCGTCCACCGCGTCTCCGGCCTGCTGCTGGCGCTGTTCCTGCCGCTGCATTTCTGGGCGCTGTCGCACGCCATCGCGGGGGAAGCCGCGCTGGACGGCTTCCTGCGCTGGACCGACAATGCGGTGCTGAAGGCGGCTGAGACGGCGCTGGTGGTGCTGCTGGCGGCTCACCTGGCCGGCGGGCTGCGCGTGCTGGCGCTGGAGTTCCTGGGCTGGCGCGCCAGCCAGAAGACGCTCGTCGCGGCCTCGGCGGGCGTGTCGCTCGCGGCGGGGCTGCTGTTCCTGCTGAATCTCTGAGGGGCCGCGGATGGACTGGTCGCAGCTCGCGATCCTGCTCGGCGGCTGCTTCGTCGCGGCCTTCGCCTCCGGCATGGCGGGCTTCGCGTTCAACCTGGTGGCGGCGTCGATCCTGTTCCACTGGCTGCCGCCCGCCACCACGGCGCCGGTGCTGGTGCTGGGGTCCATGCTGATCCAGCTCGGCACCATCCGCGCGGTCATCCCGGCGATCCGGTGGGAGGTGCTGCGCCCCTACCTCATCGGCGGCGTGCTCGGCACGCCCTTCGGCGTGCTGGTGCTGAAGTTCGGCGAGGCGCGCTGGATCGTGGCCGGCGTCGGGCTGCTGCTGGTGGTCTATGCGGGCTACGCGCTGCTCGGCATCGCGCTGAGGCACCGGCCGGCGGAGCTCCGGGCCGGCGCGGGCGCCGATGCGGCAGTGGGCTTCGCGGGCGGCGTGCTGGGCGGCATCGGCGGCTTCTCCGGCGCGCTGCCGGCGATGTGGGGCGACCTGAAGGGGCTGCGGAAGGACGAGGCGCGGGCCATCTTCCAGCCCTTCATCATCGCGATGCAGATGGCGGCGGCCATCGGGCTCGTTGCGGGCGGCTTCTTCGGGCCGGACAGCGCGCGGATGCTGCTTGCCGCGCTGCCCGCGCTCGCGCTCGGCGCCTGGCTCGGGGTCCGCGCCTACAAGGTGATCCCGGCAGAGGGCTTCCGGGTGGTATTGCTCGGCCTGCTGCTGCTGTCGGGCCTGTCGCTGGTTCTGTAGGGAGGTGTCCGCATGACGCTGATGACCAAGACCGGGACCGAGGCGCTCCGCGTCGCGCCGGACGCGATCGAGGAGGCGGCGAAGCTCCTCTACATCCGCGCGCTGAAGGTCCTGCCGGACGACATCAAGGCGGGCTTCACCCGGCTCGACGCGAGCGAGACGGACGGGACGGCCAAGGCCGTCCTCGCGACCATGATCGAGAACATCGGCGTGGCCGAGCGCACGGACAACCTGCTCTGCCAGGACACCGGCATCCCGATCTTCAACGTCGAGATCGGCCGCAACGTCGAGATCGACGGCTGGGCGCTGAAGCAGGCGATCCGGCGCGGCACGGAACGCGCGACGCGAGAGCATCCGCTGCGGAGTTCGGTGGTGCATCCCATCACGCGCAGCAACGAACACACGAGCTGCGGCGCGCATGTGCCCGTCATCAACATCGACTTCGTGGAGGCGGAACGCGTGCTGAGGCTGGAGATGATCCCGAAGGGATCGGGCAGCGAGAACGGCAGCTTCCTCCAGATGCTCATCCCGGCGGACGGCATCGCCGGCGTGAAGCGCTTCGTCATCGACGCGGCGATGAAGGCGGGCGGCAAGGTCTGCCCGCCCGTCATCATGGGGGTGGGCGTCGGCGGCACGTCGGACCTGTGCATGCACCTCGCCAAGGTGGCCGCCACCCGCCCGCTCGGCAGCCGCTGCGCGGACGGGGAAGGGGCGAAGCTGGAGGCGCTGCTGTCCGAGGCGGTGAACAGCCTCGGCATCGGGCCGCAGGGGCTCGGCGGGGATTCCACCGCCTTCGCGGTGCATGTCGAGGTCGCGGCGACCCACATCACGATGAACCCGGTCGCCGTGAACATCCAGTGCCACAGCGCGCGCCGCGCCAGCGCCACCTTCACGCCCGCCGGCGTGGCGATCGGGTTCTGACGCCATGGCCCACCACACGCTCCACATGCCCTGCACCGAGGCGGATATCCGCAGGCTTCGCGTCGGTGATCACGTCACCCTGCAGGACACGCTGTTCGGCATCCGGGATGCCACGCAGATCCACATGTTCGACCACGGCCGCCGCACGCGGATGGACCTGCGCGGCCATGCGGTGATCCACACCGCGCCCAATGTCCGCAAGGTGGACAAGCGCGGCACCAATGACAGCGGCTACGAGGCGATCTGCGTCGGCACCACGACGAGCGACCGGATGGAGCGCTTCACCCGCCCCCTGATGGAGCGCGAGGGAGTTCGCATCATCATCGGCAAGGGCGGCCTGCGGGAGGAGAGCGCGAGGGCCTTCGCGGAACTCGGCGGCGTCTACCTCGCCATCATCGGCGGCACCGCGGCGCTGGAGACGACCTGGATCGAGGCGATCGAGGATGTGGACCTCGACGACCTCAACCCCGAGAGCCTCTGGAAATTCCGCATCCGCGACTTCGGCCCGCTGCTCGTGGCGATGGACAGCCATGGCGGCAGCCTGTTCGCCGAGGTGCAGGCGAAGGTGCAGGACCGCCGCGCGGCGGCGCTGGCCAGGCTGGGGGTGACGTGATGCGCGCGCTGCTGCTGCTCGGCCTGCTTGCCGCAGCGCCGGTCGTCGCCCAACCCGCGCCGCCCGCGGCGCCCCCTGCCCCGGCCGAGGATTGCGGCTGCGGCGTGCCGACCAGCCCGAGGGGGCCGCGATGACGGAGATCGCCCGCCGCACCACCGATGTCCTCGTGCTCGGCAGCGGTGGCGCCGGGCTGCTTGGCGCGCTGCACGCGAAGGCCGGCACGCCCGACCTGCGCGTCACCGTCGCGGTGAAGGGCCTGCTCGGCAAGTCCGGCTGCACGCGCATGGTGCAGGGCGGCTACAACGTGGCGCTGGCGGCGGGCGATTCGGCCGAGCGGCATTTCATGGACACGCTCGACGGCGGGAAGTGGCTGAACGACCAGGACCTGGCCTGGACGCTGGTGACGGTCGCGCAGACGCGCATCCGGGAGCTGGAGAATCGCTGGGGCTGCTTCTTCGACCGCAACCCGGACGGCACCATCCACCAGAAGGCCTTCGCCGGGCAGACCTTCGACCGCACCGTCCACAAGGGCGACCTGACGGGCATCGAGATCATCAACCGCCTGGCGGAGCAGACCTGGGCGCGCGGGATCGAGCGGATGGAGGAACACCGCGCGCTCGCCCTCCTCCCCTCGCGCGACCGCTCCCGCCTCGCCGGCGTGCTGATGGTCGATGTGCGGACCGGCGCGCTGGTGCTGGTGCAGGCGAAGGCGGTGCTGCTGGCGACCGGCGGCGGGCCGACGATGTACACCTACCACACCCCGTCGGGCGACAAGTCCTGCGACGGCATGGCGATGGCGCTGCGCGCGGGGCTCGCGCTGCGCGACATGGAGATGGTGCAGTTCCACCCGACCGGCGTGCTCGCCGGTCCCGGCACCCGCATGACCGGCACCATCATCGAGGAAGGGCTGCGAGGCGCGGGCGGATACCTGCTGGGCGGCGACGGCCGGCGCTTCATGGACCGCTACGACCCGCGGGGCGAACGCGCGACGCGCGACATCGTCAGCCGGTCCATGTACCGCGAGATGCTGGCCGGCAACGTGAACGAGGCCGGCGGCCTCTGGATCGAGATGGGGCATCTAGGCCCCGCCAATGTCGTGCGGCAGTTCAAGGGCATGGTCGAACGCTGCGCCGACATGGGCTTCGACCTGGCGGGCGGGCGCGTGCCGGTGGTGCCGACCGCGCACTACATGATGGGCGGCGTGGTCTTCCGCGCGGATGGGTCGACCGCCCTGCCCGGCCTTTTCGCGGCGGGCGAGGACACCGGCGGCGTGCATGGCGCGAACCGCCTCGGCGGCAACGGGGTGGCGAATTCCACCGTCTTCGGCGGCATCGCGGGCGACTCGATGGCCGCCTTCGCGCCCCGCCATGGCGCAATCGAGGAGCCCTGCCCCGCTGCGCTGGACGCCGCGCTGTCGCTGGCGCACGCCCCCTTCGCGCGCCGCCCGGCCTCCCTGACGCCGATCCGCGACGCGCTGCACGCGCTGATGTGGGAGAAGGCCGGCATCCTGCGCGATGCGGCGGGCCTGGCGGAAGCCGCGCGGGGCCTCGACGCGCTGGAGGCGGCGCTGGATGACGCGGGCGTGGATGGCGGCGCGCGGGCCTTCAACCTGGCATGGCAGGACTGGCTCAACCTCCGCTCCCTCCTGCTCGTCAGCCGGGCCATCGTCACGGCGGCGGTGGCGCGGGAGGAAAGCCGCGGCGCCCATTGGCGGGAGGACTTCCCGCAGACCGATTCCGAGGCGGCGGGGCTTGCCGCCACCCTCGTCACGCTCGCCCCCGACGGCCGCATCGCGTTGGGGCGGCAGCCCGTCACCTACAGCCGCATCCGGCCGGGCGAGAGCCTGCTGCCCGCCGCCGCGGAATAGTTCACGCGCGCGCCGGCAACCCCGGCGCGCCCGCTTCGTTCCCCGCCCGGAGCCGCGTCACGGGCGACGCGGCCGCCTCACCGGAGACGCGGGACATGGACGAGATCACCAAGCTGATGGTCGATCAGCTCAAGGACGCCCACAGCGCCGAACGCCAGGCGCTGCGCGCCATGCAGCGCATGATGAAGAACGCCACCAACGAGAAGCTGAAGCAGGGCTTCGAGATGCATATCGAGCAGACGCAGGGTCAGGTCGAGCGCCTGGAACAGGCGCTCGAGCAGCTCGGCGCCAAGGCCGGCCGCAAGGTCTGCGAGGCGATGCGCGGCCTGGTCGAGGAAGGCCAGCACGAGATGGAGGAGAACGACAAGGGCGCGAAGATGGACGTGGTCATCATCGCCTCCGCACAGCGCATCGAGCACTACGAGATTTCCGCCTACGGCACGATGGCGACCCTCGCGAAGTCCGCCGGCATGCGCGAACTCGGCGACCTGCTCGGCCAGACGCTCGACGAGGAGAAGCGGATGGACGCCGAGCTGACGCGCCTGGCCGAGAGCGAGGTGAACAAGGCCTTCATCGAGGAGGCGCGGGCCGAGATGGAGGAAGGCGCCAACGAGAACAAGCGCGGCGCCAGCCGCAAGAAGGCGTCCTGAGCCAGGCGCCCGTGGCGCCGGCCGCGCGGCCGGCGCCACGGGCCGCCGCTTGACGGGCGCGCACGCCCTTACCTACGCTGGAGTTGAGGGGCCGCCGCGATCGCCCCGTGAGGCTTCGGCCCAAGCATCGCGTCCATGAACCCATGTCGGGGACGGACGCCCATGCCCTTCGCCATCACAGCCAGCCAGCTTGCCCGCCGCATCGGCCTGCCCGATGCGCCGCTGCTGATCGATGTCCGCACGCCGGAGGATGCGGCCGCCGACCCGCGCCTGCTGCCGGGCGCGATCCGGCGGGACCACCGCGACGTCGCCACCTGGGCGGCGGAGCTGCGGGGCCGCGCGGCCGTCGTCGCATGCCAGCGGGGCCTGAAGCTCAGCGAGGGCACCGCCGCATGGCTGCGCCATGCCGGCGCCCGGGCCGAGACACTGGAGGGCGGTTTCGCCGGCTGGGCGGCGGCCGGGCTGCCGCTGGTCCATGCCGCCAGCGTACCGCCGCGCGACGCGGCCGGCCGCACCCTGTGGGTGACGCGGCAGCGCCCGAAGGTGGACCGCATCGCCTGCCCCTGGCTGATCCGCCGCTTCGTCGATCCCGCCGCCGTGTTCCTGTTCGTCGCCGCGGCAGAGGTCGCGGCGGTCGCCGACCGCTTCGGCGCCACGCCTTTCGACATCGAGGGCACCTTCTGGAGCCATCGCGGCGAGGGCTGCACCTTCGACACGATGCTGGAGGAATTCGGCCTGACCACCCCCGCCCTGAGGCGGTTGGCGCTGCTGGTCCGGGGGGCGGACACGGCGCGCCTGGACCTGGCCCCGCAATGCGCCGGGCTGCTTGCCGCCTCCCTCGGCCTGTCGCGGCTGCACGGGGACGACCTGGCGCAGCTCGAGGCGGGGATGGTGCTCTACGACGCCTTCCACCTGTGGTGCCGGGACGCTACGGAGGAGACGCACAACTGGCCAGGCCCGGGACCGCGATGATGGACACGCCGACGCCGCCCGCCACGGCCTTCCCCACCTTCCGCGAGGCCTTGCCCGTCTGGACACGCATCGGCCTGCTGTCCTTCGGCGGGCCGGCCGCCCAGATCGCGCTGATGCACCGAGAGGTGGTGGAGGAGCGCCGCTGGATCAGCGATGCGCGGTTCCTGCACGCGCTGAACTTCTGCATGCTGCTGCCGGGGCCGGAGGCGCAGCAGCTTGCCACCTATCTCGGCTGGCTGATGCATGGCGTGCGCGGCGGCCTGGCGGCGGGGCTGCTGTTCATCCTGCCGGGTGTCGCGGTGATGATGGTGCTGTCCGTCATCTACGCCACGCTGGGCGAGGTGCCGCTGGTCTCGGCTCTGTTCTTCGGGCTGAAATGCGCGGTGCTGGTCATCGTGGTGGAGGCGCTGATCCGCGTAGCCCGGCGGGCGCTGCGGGGCGCGCTGCCCTGGCTGCTGGCGCTGGGCGCCTTCGTCGCGCTGTTCGCCTTCGACGTTCCCTTCCCGGTGGTGGTGCTGGCGGCGGCGCTGGTCGGCTATGCCGCGCCCGGGGCCTTCGCGGCGGGCGGCCACGGCGCGGCGAAGGACGGCCCGCCGGCGATGCTCGACGCGCTGCTGGTGGCGGAGCCGGACCGGGTTGCGCGCATGGCGGGCGCCGCGCGGCGCGCGGGGCTGGTGGCGGTGGTGCTGTGGGTCTGGCCGGTGGCGCTGCTGATGGGCGGCGGCGTCTTCGGCGACGTCGCCTGGTTCTTCTCCAAGATGGCGGTGGTCACCTTCGGCGGCGCCTATGCCGTGCTGGCCTATGTCGCGCAGGAAGCGGTGGAGCATTACCGCTGGCTGTCGGCGGCGGACATGCTGGCGGGGCTCGGCCTGGCGGAGACGACCCCCGGGCCGCTGATCCTGGTGCTGCAGTTCGTGGGCTTCCTGGCCGGCTACAACGCGGCGGGGCTGCTGGCCGGCGCCGCGGCGGCGCTGCTGGCGGTCTGGGTCACCTTCGCGCCCTGCTTCGCGTGGATCTTCCTCGGCGCGCCGCATGTCGAGAAGCTGCACGACCAGCCGCGGCTGAAGGGCGCGCTGGCGGGCGTGACCGCGGCGGTGGTCGGAGTCATCGCCAACCTTGCGGTGTGGTTCGGGCTGCGGGTGATCTTCGCGCGTGTCGAGGCGGTGGAGGCCGGGCCGTTCCGCCTCTCCCTTCCCGACCCGCTGAGCCTGGTGCCGGATGCGCTGGCGCTGACGGCGCTGGCGGCGGTCTGCCTGTTCGTGCTGAAGCTCGGCGTGGTGCGGACGCTCGCGGTGACGGCCGCGGCGGGCTTCGCGGCGCGGACGCTGCTGGGGGTATGATACCGGCCGGCGTTGAAGGTGATCCGATGGCGGCGGGCTGAGCCCGCCGAGCCGCCGGATGGCGGCCGCCGCATCTGCGGCGAAGCCAAGGGCCGCGGATGCGGCCCGCCCGGCGTCTGAGGGGCGTGAATGTGTCAGCATTCACGCCGGTCAGTATGAGACCCGGCTCACGGAGTTCCGACCTGCGGCCCGCGAAGCGGGCCGGGCGCCCGAACGGGCGCCGCCGCAAGTGCGGCGAAGCCGAGCGCCGGAGGCGCGCTGGCGTTTGAGAAATGAAGTGCGTCAGCACTTCACGAGCCAAGTATGGTCCCGGCCTGCCGCCCTATGCCCCGGCGGCGTTGAACAACGCCTCGGCGGCCAGGATGCCGCGCAGGCCGCCGGGGGCGAAGACGGCCATCGCCCCTTCGGGATACTCGGCCTGCGCCAGCCCGCGGCCGATCGCCATGCCGAGCGGGACGATGTGCCCCACCAGAATGTCGGTGGCGCCCGGCGCGGATGGACGCAGCGCGCGGGACTGCAGCCAGGCGATGCGGCGGGCGAGCAGCGCGGCATCGGGGGTGTAGTCGTCGGCGGTCAGGTTGGGCTCGATCACTGCGCGGGCGCCGAAGGCGAGTTCTGCGGTGTCGCGGGCGCGGAAGACCGGGCTGGTCAGCACCTCGCCGAGCGGGATGCCGAGGGCGGCGACGGCGCGGCCGAGGCGAAGCGCCTGGGCGCGCCCGGCCTCGCTCAGGTTGCGCTGGCCGGCGCGGTTCAGCAGGTCGCCGGTGTCGGCCTGGGACCGGTCGGTGGTGGCGTGGCGCAGCACCGCGACCGCATCGCCCGCGCGCAGCAGGGCGAGGAGGGCCGCGGCCGCAGCCCCGGTGGCGGGCATGGCCGCGGCCGGCCCGGCCAGCAGCGGCGCGAGGAGGAGGCCGCGGCGGGAGAGGCGCCCCGCCGCGGCCAGCCCCGCGCGACCGGACCCCGCGGGCGGGCAGTCGCGCATCAGCCCAGGGTGAAGGCTTCGTGCACCGCGGTCTTGATGGCGCCGCCGACCACCGGGCCGCCGCCGGCCACGTAGATGAAGTCCCCGATCGTCACCGCCCCCATGCCGTGCCGCGGGGTCGGCATCGGGGCGTGGTGCTGCCAGCTGTCGGTGACGGGGTCGTAGCTCTCGACCTGGCCATGCACCTGGCCGGTCAGTTCGCGGTTCACGAACACCCCGCTCTCCCCGCCCATCGCGAAGAAGCGGCCGCGATAGACCACCAGGCCGTGGCCGGAACGCGGGGTGGGCAGCGGCGCGCGGGTGGTCCACTGGTCCGCTCCGGCGTCGTACACATGGTGCAGGCCGGTATTGTATTCGAAGGTGTTGAAGCGCCCGCCCACGATGTGGATGAGGTTGTTGTGCACCACCACGCCCGCATGGTCGCGCGCGCCGGGCAGGGCCTTGCGCGTCTCCCACCGGTCGGCCTGCGGGTCGTAGACCTCGTGCCAGCCGACCGAGGCACGTTCGGCTTCCGGGTTCGACGCGCCGCCGATGTGGTGGACGCGGCCGTTCACCACGGCCAGCGCGCCCGCGCCGCGCGGCCGCGGCATCGGCGCGATGCGGTCCCAGCGGTCTGAGGCCACGTCGTAGACGAAGGCCAGGTCGTCGGCCGCGCGGTTCTGGTTGTTGAAGCCGCCGAAGGCGTAGATCCGCCCGGCATGGGCGACCACGCCCACATGGTTGGCCCCGCGCGGCAGCCGCGCCTTCTCCACCCAGCTGTTCGCCGCCGGGTCGTAGACGTGGTGGAAGTTGTTGTTCACGCGCTGTTCGGCGTAGCCGCCGATGACGTGCAGCTTGTTGTCCCACTCCGCGGCCCAGGCCATCTCGGTCCGGGGCAGCGGCAGCGGCGCGCGTTCCACCCAGCGGCCGGGCGGGCCGGCAGGGGCGGGGCTGTCCACGAAACGCTGGGCATACTGCGCGGGCGTCAGCGTCACCGGCCCCTCGCCCCGCAGCGGCGCCATCCGGTCGGACGGGATGGGGATGCCATGATGCGGCTGCACCTGCTGGGCCTTCGCGCCCGCCGCCGTCGCAAGTCCCGCGGCGGCGCCGAGGATCATCCTGCGTCGCATCGATTCGTTTCCCTCTCCGGACGCCGCGACAGATAGGAGCTCGGAGGTGGCGCGAAAAGGTCGTTCCGTGCGCCGCCCCGAACCCGCATGCGGCGTCCCCGTTGCGCCCGACGGCCAGACGAGCCGAGGAGACCGCGTTCGATGTTCTACATGGATGGCAAGTTGCAGTATCCGGTGCGGGTCGAGAAGCCCAATCCCCTGTTCGCCAAGGCATTGCAGCAGGCGATCGGCGGGGTGGAAGGCGAGATCCGCGTCTGCCTGCAATACCTGTTCCAGGGCTGGGCCTGCCGCGGCCCCGCCAAGTACCGCGACATGCTGCTGAACACCGGGACGGAGGAGATCGGACATATCGAGATGCTGTCCACCGCCGTCGCGCTGAACCTCGAGAAGGCGCCCCTGTCGATCCAGGAGGAGGTGGCGGCGAACCCGATCGCAGGTGCGGTGCTGAACGGGATGAACCTGCGCCACATCCTCTCGGCCGGCCTCGGTGCCACGCCGGAGGACGCGAACGGCGTTCCCTTCAACGCCAGCCATGTCTACGCCAGCGGCAACATCGCCGGCGACATGATGGCGAATGCGGTGGCCGAGGCAACGGGCCGGACGCTGGCGGTGCGCCTGCACGGCATGACCGACGATCCGGGCATGAAGGACATGCTGGGCTTCCTGATTGCCCGCGACACCATGCACCAGCAGCAATGGCTTGCGGTGGTGGAGGAGCTCGGCGGCTACGAGAAGCAGCTCCCGGTGCCGAATTCCTTCCCCGACACGGCCGAGCACCAGCGCTTCGCCTATGCCTATTTCGGCCACGACGTCAGCGGCATGGTGCCGGCCGGCCGCTGGAGCGAGGGCCGTTCGCTCGACGGCAAGGGCGAGTTCGAGGCGCGGCGCAGCGAACCGCTGGGGCCGGAGCCGAAGCTTGCCCCGCCGCGCCCCGATTCCGGCGCGCAGCTGGAACAGATGACGGACGGCGCCGCGCCCATGGCCGCGAATGACCCGAGCATGATGGGCCGCGGGCGATCCGCCTGACCGGCGCCGCGTTACGCCATCATGGCGCCGCCATTCCGGAATGGAATGGCGGCGAGCGGATGATGGGAGACGGCATGATGCGACACACGGCCCTGGTTGCGGCGCTGGCCTCGGGCCTGGCGCTCGGCGCCTGCACCGACGGCAACGACCGCAACCAGCGCGCGCTGGGCGGTGCCGCGGCGGGCGCGGTGGCGGGCGGGCTGATCGGCTCGGTCACCGGCAGCGCCGGGCGCGGGGCGCTGATCGGCGGCGCGCTGGGCGGCGTGGCGGGGGCACTCACGCCGCCGCCCCAGCCCGACCGCATCCCGGCGGACCCCTATCCCGCGCAGCAGGTCGACCCGCGCTATGGCGGCTGGTACGACCAGTACGGCCAGTGGCACCAGGGCGCGCCGCCGGCGGGCTACCGGCCGAACTACAAGTAGGGCGCGGCGGCGGGGGGCCGGTGCGTCACCGGCCCCGCAGCGCGCGGCGCAGCTCCTTCAGCCCGTCCACCTGCTGGCGCAGCCAGCCGCCGGTGGCCAGGCTTTCGGGCGCCATCGGGTCGCCGGTGCGGGGGTAGCTGGTGCGGTCGAAGTCGCCGGTGCGGAAGATCCAGTCCCAGACCGGCAGCAGCACCGCGTAGTTGCGCCCATCCTCGCCGGCCGACAATTCTCCGTGGTGGATGCGGTGGAAGCGCGGGCTGACGATCAGGCGTTCGCCGATCCGGCCGAAGCTGAGCCGGACATTGGCGTGGCTCAGGCTCTCGGCCAGTTGGCGCACCATCACGATCAGCACGAACTGCACGGGCGGCACGCCGATCAGCAGCGCCACCGCGCCGAACCAGACCGCGGCGATCGCGTCGTCCAGCAGGTGGTTGCGGTCGTCGGTCCAGAAGGTCATCTGCCGCTGCGCGTGATGCACCGAATGCAGCGCGTACCACCAGCCGAACATGTGCTGGAAGCGGTGCCGCCAGTATTCGAAGAAGTCGAGGATGACGACATAGAGCAGCAGCGCCAGGACCGGCATCTCCCGCAGCGCCGGGAACAGCGTCTCCAGCGTCGGCGGCACGAAGCCGGCATCGGCCAGCAGCCCGTTCAGCGTCCTCTCGGCCGAGGAGAGCAGGACGAAGGCGATCAGCGGCAGCAGGCCCAGCCGCGCGAGCAGCGTGTAGACCACGTCCGTCCAGACCGCGGCGCCGTCGGTCACCGGCTCCACCGGGTGCAGCGCCTCGAGCGGGCGGCACACCGCATAGACCAGCAGGACCTGCACGAAGCCGAGCAGGGCGAAGTCCAGCCATTCCTGCATGCGGTCGGCGTAGTGCATCAGCCCCGCGGCGTAGAGCGCGGGCTGCACCACCGCTTCGTAGATCGCGCCGGAACTGTCGATCCAGAGCTGCATGAACCAGTCGAACATCAGGCGGTCACACCGTCGGCGGGCAGGGTTTCGAAGCAGAGGCCGCGGGCGAGGAGGCCAGTCACCAGATCCTCCATGATGCCCGCGAAGGGCTCGCGCCGGCTGCGCACGCCCCAATGCATCACCAGCACCTCGCCCGCGCGGATGTTCGCCAGGTTCCGGCGCAGCAGCGCGGCGTTGGGGTGGGCGGTGCTGTCGAGTTCGTCGCCCAGGAAGCCGTTGCGCGTCCAGCCCTGGTGGCGCAGGCCGCAGGCGGCCGCCATGCGCACCGCGCCCGGCGTGGTGATGCCGCCCGGCGCCCGCCACAGCGGCAGCACGATCGCCTCCGGCACCAGGCGCTTCAGCGTGGTGACCGGGCGGGCAAGCTCGGCGCAGAGCGCGCCGGCGTCCAGCACCTCGGACCCGCCGCCGCCGCGGGCGGCGAAGGTCACGCGGCCCGGCGCGGGGTCGCCGCGAAAATACCAGTGCCGCCAGGTGTGGCTGGCGAAGACATGCCCTTCCGCCGCGCGGGCGCGCCAGAAGGGCGCCCAGGATTCGGACAGGGTGGTGTCGCCGCGGAAGGTCGGCTCATTCGCCACGAACAGCGTGGCGCGAACGCCATGCCGGCGGAGGATCGCCGCGATCTGCTCGGCCTCGCGGCTCCAGCCGGTGTCGATGGTGAGGTAGACCGGGCCGGCGCAGCGCGCCGGGGTCTGGGCGAGCGCGGGGGCGGCGAGCGCGGCGGCGCCGCCCGCCAGCAAAAGCCGCCGCCTCACGGCGCGGGCCGCAGCGCCGCGGGGGTGGTGGGGGCGGGCAGCTGCACGGGGACCGGCGCATCGGCCCGCGGGCGCGGGGGCAGCGGCGCCGGCAGCGGGCGGGAGCCGGAGGTGGCGCCCGCCATGCTCTGCCCGAAATCGCCCCCCACCCCGTCGCGCCGCGGCTTGAAGAAGATGCCGTGCGGGCTGCGCCCGACGCGGATGGTCTGCCATTCCGCCTGGGCCGGGTCGAGGATGGCGACGCGGCCCACCCAGCGCAGCGTCATCCAGATGCGCCCTTCGGGGTCGAAGGTCAGGCAGTCCGGCCCGCCGGGGATGTTCCAGACGCGGCGGACTTCCAGCGTGTCCGGGTCGATCTCCGCGAGGCGGCTGTCCACGCGGGAGGTGGCGTAGAGCGCGCGGCCGTTCGGGTGGGGGAAGATGGTGTGCGCCCCGCGGCCGAGGGTGAAGGCGCGGCTCACCTCCCGCGTCTCGGGGTCCACCGTCACGAAATGGTCGCTGCCCATGATGCCGACGACGAGCCTGCCGCGGTGCCAGGTGACGCCCGCGGGCTCGGGCCCGACCTCGACCGACCAGAGCTGCGTCCGCGTCTCCAGGTCGAAGGCGATCAGCGCGCGGTCGCCCTGCATGGTGACGTAGGCGCGCCGGCTGTCGGGGGAGAAGGCGACATGGCTCGGCATGTCACCGGGGCGGAAGCGCTGGACGAGGGCGAGGGTCGCGGCGTCGTAGATGTCCACCTGGTCGCGCCGGAGGCTGGCGACCACGAGGAAGCGGCCGTCCGGGCTGTATTCCAGGTGGTAGGGGTTGGAGATGCGTTCCCGCCGGCGGATCTCGCCAGTCAGCGGCTCCACGAACAGCAGCTCGTTGCCGCCGGAATCGGCGATGACGAGCTGGCCGCCATCGGGGGTCAGCACCAGGTGGTGCGGCTCCCGCAGGACCGGCACGCGGCGGATCTCCTGCCGGGTCGTCGCGTCGATCAGGGAGATCGTCGCCTCGCCGGAGTTCAGGACATAGAGCAGGTCCGCCCGCGCGGCGCCCGGCAGGGCCGCCGCCGCGAGCATCGCCGCGAGGGTCAGGAGGGCTTTGCGCCAGGGCACCGGCAGCGACTTTCCGCAGACGTGTCTCGGGCCGCAAAATCGGTCGCCGGGGCCCGGATGTCCAGCGTTCCGGCAGTTACCGCGCGGTCATTCCGCCGCGCCTTCCGCCGGTTGGAAGGCCATCGCCACGCCGTTCATGCAGTACCGTTCCCCGGTCGGGCGCGGCCCGTCGGGGAAGACGTGGCCGAGATGGCCGCCGCAGCGGGCGCAGTGCACCTCCGTCCGCACCATGAACAGGCTGCGGTCGCTGCGGGTGGCGACCGCGCCTTCGATCGGGCGGAAGAAGGAGGGCCAGCCGGTCCCGCTCTCGTATTTCGCGGCGCTCTCGAACAGCGGGTTGCCGCAGCCGGCGCAGGCGAAGGTGCCGGCCCGCTTCTCCGCGTTCAGCGGGCTGGTCCCCGGGCGTTCGGTGCCGTGCTGGCGCAGCACGCGGAAGGCCTCGGGCGGCAGGGTGGCGCGCCACTCCGCCTCGGTCCTGCTGACGGGGAAGGTCTCCGCCGTCCGCTTCTCGCCCAGTCCGAACATCAGGCAGCCCCCTTCTTCAGACGGTCGGCGAAGGTCTTGCGGAATTTCGCGACCTTCGGACCCACGACGACGCGGCAATAGCCCGACCAGGGATTGCGCGCGTAGTAGTCCTGGTGCTCGGCCTCGGCGGGCCAGAAGCGCACCAGCGGCTCGACCTGCGTCACGGCCTTCGCGCCCCAGATGCCGGATGCGTCGATCTCGGCGATCACCTCGCGCGCCGCAGCTTCCTGCGCGGGCGAATGGGTCAGGATGATGCTGCGGTATTGCGGGCCGATGTCGTTGCCCTGGCGGTCCTGCGTCGTCGGGTCGTGCAGGGTGAAGAACATCCTCAGCAGGTCCGCATAGGTGACCACCTGCGGGTCGAAGTCGATCTGCACCACCTCGGCATGGCCCGTCCGCTTGCCGCAGACCTCCTCGTAGCTCGGGTTCTCCAGGTGCCCGCCGGCATAGCCGCTTTCGGCGCGGGACACCCCGTCGAGGTGGCGCATCGCGCCCTCGATGCACCAGAAGCAGCCGCCGCCGAGCGTCGCGGTCTCGGTCGCCATGTCGGGTCTCTCCCTCGGTTCCGCCTCCATGTGGGGGCTGCGGGCGCGCGGTGCAGGGGGTTCCGTTGCCGGGCGGCCTTCGGCAGGGTGCGGGGATGAGCCACGACGCAGCAGCCCTCGCCGCCGCCCTCGCCTTCGCCGAGGCGCATGAATCGCCCTTCCCGCGCGACCTGCGCGCGCATCTGGAGGGGGGCCACTTCGACCCGCCCCCCTTCAACGAGGTGATCGGCCCCGTCTTCCCCCGCGGCGCGCCGAACGGGCTGGTGCTGCGGCGCGGCGAGCGGATCGGCGCCTATGGCGACACCCGCCAGGCGGACATGACCTTCAGCGTGGCGAAAAGCTACCTTTCCCTGCTGGCCGGCATCGCCCAGGCGGACGGGCTGCTGCCCGACCTCGACGAGCCGGTGCGCGCCCGCATCCGTGACGGCGGGTTCGAAAGCGACCAGAACGCCTCGATCACCTGGCGCCACCTGCTGACCAACACCTCGGAATGGGAAGGCGAGCTGTTCGGCAAGTCCGACGTGATCGACCGCGGCCGCGACCTGGCGCGGGAGGGCGCGGGGCCGAAGGGCGTCGCGCGGCCGCTGAAGGCGCCGGGGACGCATTGGGAATACAACGACGTGCGGGTGAACCGCCTGTCGCTCTGCCTGCTGCACCTGTTCCGCCGCCCGCTGCCCGAGGTCTTCGCCGAGCGCGTCACCGACCCGATCGGCGCGAGCCGGGACTGGGTCTGGTACGCCTATGACAACGCGCTGGTCGAGATCGACGGCCGCAAGCTGCCGTCCGTTCCCGGCGGCACGCATTGGGGCGGCGGCCTGCGCATCCATGCCGAGGACCAGGCGCGGATCGGGCAGCTCGTCCTGAACCGCGGCGCCTGGGAGGGGCGGGAGGTGATCCCGGCCGGCTGGATCGCGCAGTCGCTCGCCCCCTGCCCGCTCAATCCCTCCTACGGGTTCCTGTGGTGGCTGAACGGCGCGGGGCGCTGGCCGGAGGCGCCGCGCGATTCCGTCTTCGCCATGGGCGCGGGCGGCAACGTCACCTGGATCTGGCCCTCGGCGGAGGTGGTCGCGGTGTTCCGCTGGATCGACCCGGAGGTGGTGGGCAGGGCATGCGCCATGGTGGCCGGCGCCGTCCGGGTCTAGCCGCGGGGGTGGCGCTTCATCGCGCCGGCCGCTATGGGCCGGCGCAACGACCCTGCCCGGAGGACCGCCATGCTTCGCCGCCCGCTGCTTGCCGCCCTTGCCGCCCCGCTGGTCCTGCCCGGGGCCGCCCGCGCGCAGGATGCCTGGCCGACGCGTCCGGTGACGCTGGTGGTGCCCTGGGCGCCGGGCGGGTCGAACGACGTCGCCGCGCGGCTGGTCGCGCCGATGCTGGCGGAGCGGCTGGGCCAGTCGGTGGTGGTGGAGAACCGCGCCGGCGGCGGCGGGTCCATCGGCATGGGGCTGGTCACGCGGGCGCGGCCGGACGGGCACACGCTGCTGATCTCATCCGCCTCCAACCACGTCTTCCACGCGCTG
Organism: Falsiroseomonas sp. CW058; assembly: GCF_050563535.1. Classification (NCBI taxonomy): domain Bacteria; kingdom Pseudomonadati; phylum Pseudomonadota; class Alphaproteobacteria; order Acetobacterales; family Roseomonadaceae; genus Falsiroseomonas; species Falsiroseomonas sp. CW058. The sequence goes on along the minus strand of NZ_JBNXUO010000009.1, from coordinate 127,646 downwards.
GTCTCGCCCGATCTCGGCTATGACGTGCGGGACGCGCTGGTCGGCATCGCCATGATGGTGGACGTGCCGAACGTGCTGGCGGTGAACCCGGCGACCGGGATCACGAATGTGCAGGAACTGATCGCGCGCATCCGCGCGACCCCGGGCGGCATGTCCTTCGGCTCCTCCGGCACCGCCAGCTCCAACCACCTGGCGGGCGAGCTGTTCCGCATGCTGACGAACACCGAGCTGACGCATGTGCCCTATCGCGGCGGCGGGCCGGTGGCGACGGACCTCGTCGCGGGCACCATCCCGATGGCCTTCATGAACCTGCCGACGGTGATCGGGCCGGCGCAGTCCGGGCGGCTGCGGATCATCGGCGTCGGCACGGCGGAACGCGTCCGCATCCGCCCCGACCTGCCGACCATCGCGGAACAGGGCGTGCCGGGCTACGCCGTGCGCAGCTGGACGGGCCTGTTCGCCCCGCGCGGCACGCCGCGCCCGATCATCGACCGCATGGCGGAGGAGATGCGCACCGTGCTGGACGCGCCGACCATCCGCGCGCGGCTGACCGACCTGGCGAGCGAGCCGATCTTCATGCCCCCCGCCCAGACCGACGCCTTCGTGCGGGAGGAATTCGACCGCTGGGGCCCGGTGGTCCGCGCGGCGCGCGTCACGCTGGACTGACCGCCTGCCCTCCCCCGCTTGCGGGGGAGGGCCCGGCCGGGGGCATGATCGGGCCCATCCCCAGCAGCCCGGACCGCCCATGCCCCGCCCCCTCACCCTCGCCGCCGCCCAGCTCGGACCCATCCCGCGCAGCCAGTCCCGTGCCGAGGTGGTGCAGCGGCTGCTCGGCCTCATGCGCGACGCCGCGAAGCGCGGCTGCGACCTCATCGTCTTCCCCGAGGCCGCGTTGACCGCCTTCTTCCCGCACTGGTGGATCGAGGACGAGGCGGAGCTAGACAGCTGGTTCGAGACGTCCATGCCCTCGAACGAGACGGCGCCGCTGTTCGAGGAGGCCCGGCGATCGGGGATCGGCTTCCATCTCGGCTACTGCGAACTGACGTTGGAGGGGGGGCGCAAGCGGCGCTTCAACACCGCCATCCTGGTGGACAAGGCCGGCCGCATCGTCGGGAAATACCGCAAGATCCACCTGCCCGGCCACGCCGACCACCAGCCGCACCGTCCCTTCCAGAACCTGGAGAAGCGGTATTTCGAGGTGGGCGACCTCGGCTGGCGCGCCTGGGCCACGATGGGCGGCGTGATGGGGATGATGATCTGCAACGACCGCCGCTGGCCGGAAGCGTGGCGCGTGCTCGGCCTGCAGGGGGTGGAACTGGTCATGCTCGGCTACAACACCCCCCAGCATGACCCCGCCATGCCGCAGACCGACCCGCTGCAGGACTTCCACAACCACCTCTCGATGCAGGCGGGCTGCTATGCCAACGGCACCTGGGCCGTCTGCACCGCCAAGGCCGGCGAGGAGGAGGGGGTGATGCAGATCGGCGGGTCCTGCATCATCGCGCCGTCCGGCCAGATCGTGGCGCAGGCGCTGACACGGGGGGACGAACTCGTGGTGGCGACCTGCGACCTCGACGCATGCCGGCCCTACAAGGAGACGATGTTCAACTTCGCGCGGCACCGGCGGCCCGAACACTATCGGATGATCGTCGAACGGACTGGAAGCGTCGCCCCGGATTGACGTAAACTCGGATTGACACTTGCCCGGCCGCCCTCCCGGCGCCACAAGGCCGTGTCCGCGGAGAAGGCAGTCCCATGGTGCAATCCAGCGATTACGTCGAACTCGCACGGGTCTGGCGTGGCCCCGTGGTGGAAAGCACGCATCGCGGCGCGGTCGTGGTCGCGGGGCTCTCCGGCGGGTTGCGGAACGCCTGGGGCAACCACGGGCTGGTCACCACGCCGCGATCCGCGCTGAAGCCCTTCCAGGCGGTGGCGCTGGTCGAATCGGGGGCTGCGGACGCCTTCGGGCTGAGCGAGGAGCACATCGCGCTCGCCTGCGCCTCGCATCACGCGCAGCCCTTCCAGGTGGCGCTGGTGACGGACTGGCTCGGGCGGCTCGGCCTCGACGAAGGGGCGCTGGTCTGCGGGCCGGCGCTGCCCAAGGGCACCGAGGACATGGCCGCCGCCTTCGCGCAGGGCGGGCCGCGGCGGGTGTTCCACAACTGCTCGGGCAAGCATTGCGGCTTCCTGACCGTGGCGCGGCATCTCGGCGCCGGGCTCGACTACGCGGACCGCGCGCATCCGGCGCAGCGGCTCTACATGGACATCCTGTCCGAATACACCGGGCGCGACGCCGCCGCCCTGCCGGCGGGGGTGGACAATTGCGGCCTGCCCGCCATCGCGCTGCCGATGGTCGACATGGCGCGGGCCTGCGCGCGCCTTGCCGCCGGCGCCGGCCGGACGGAGGCGCGCCGCGCCGCCGCGCAGCGCGTGATGAAGGCGATGGCCGCGCATCCCGACCACCTGGCCGGGACGGACGAGCCGACCGCCCGCATCATCCGCGCCACTGGCGGCAAGGTCGTGCTCAAGGGCGGGGCGGAGGGCTTCGTCGCGGGCTTCGCGCGCGAACTCGGCTTCGGCATCGCCGTGAAGATCGCGGATGGCGCGACGCGCGGGAAGATGGGCACGCTGGTGCGAATCCTGTGCAAGCTCGGCGCCCTGTCCCGCGACGAGGCCGAGGCCCTGATGGAGACGGTGGAGCCGCCGGTCACCGACAGCAACGGCAACGTCATCGGCGGGGTCGAGGTGCCGTTCGAACGCCCGGTCCCCACCACGCCGACCCGGGCGACCCCGGGCTTCTGGTTCTCCGGCGTGCCGGTGCTGGAGGACGTGTTCAAGCCGTAGCCGACAGCGCGGCGCGCTACCCCTTGGTGGCGCCCGCGGTCAGCCCCGCGACCAGGTGCTTCTGCGCCAGCCAGACGAAGGCCAGCACGGGCAGGAGCTGCACGGTCGCGGCGGCGAACAGCACGCCCCATTCCACGCCGTCGAAATTGCCGACGATCTCCGCCAGCACCAGCGGCGCCGTGCGCGCGGCGGTCGAGGTGAAGATGAAGGCGAACAGGAACTCGTTCCAGGCATAGACGATCACGAAGACCGCGACCGCCAGCATCCCCTGCGCGGCCAGCGGCGCGATGATGCGGACCAGCGTGACCAGGCGCGACGCCCCGTCCACCGCCGCCGCCTCGTCCAGCTCCGGCGGGATCTGCGCGATGAAGGCGCGCATGACGAAGGTGCCGAGCGATACGAAGAAGGTTGCGTAGAGCCCGGCCATGAGCACATGCGTGTCCTGCAGGCCGAGCGCGTTCGCCACCGGAAACAGCGGCAGCGTCACCACGATGGGCGGCACCAGCCGCACCACGATCAGCAGGAAGGCGGAGGCGCCGAGCCAGCGGCCGCGGAACCGCGCATAGGCGTAGCCCGACAGCAGGCTGGCACCCACCGCCAGCACGGTCGCCAGCGCGGTGATGACCAGGCTGTTCAGCAGCCCGGTGAAGAAGGCCGGCCAGCGGTCCCACAACGCGGCGTAGTGCGACAGCGTCGGCGTGAAGCCGAGCCGCGGCGGGAAGGCGAAGATGTCGCGCTCCGGCTTCAGGCTCGCGCTCACGATCAGCAGGATGGGCGCGAGCGACCAGAGCAGGATCAGCGCGACGGCACCCGCCTTCAGCGCGCCGAGCGCCAGCTTCCGCCTATTTCGCGTCATCGGCCTGCGCACGCGCCAGCCGCCACAGATAGGGCGCGGCGAGGATCAGCGAACCCACCACCATCAGCCACCCCGTCGCCGCCGCGGCGCCGAAGGCGTTGTAGCGGAAGGCTTCCAGATACAGGTACACCGCCACCACCTCCGTCGTGCGCGCCGGCCCGCCCTCGGTCAGCAGCCACACCTCGCCGAACAGGCGGAAGGCGAAGATCAGCCGGAACAGCGCGGCGACCAGGATCGCCGGCACCAGCAGCGGCAGCGTCACGCGGCGGAAGGTCTGCCACGGCCCCGCCCCGTCGATCCGCGCGGCCTCGTACAGCTCGACCGGCAGCGCCAGGCGCGCGGCGTAGAGGATCATGAAGGTGAAGGGCAGGTGCAGCCAGGTGGACAGCAGGCTGACCAGCACCAGCCCATGCGACGGCACCACCGCATATTCCAGCGAGGGTAGCCCGAGAAGCCCGAGCAGGTAGGCGACATGCCCGACCTCCGGGTCGAACAGGTAGCGCCACATCACGACCGCCGCGACCTCGCTCACCGCATAGGGCGCCAGCACGATCGCCAGCATCAGCCGCTTCATCGGCAGCCCATGCGCGAACAGCAGCGCCATGCCAAGGCCGAGCAGCAATTCGGCATGCACCACCACCAGCACGACCAGCGCCGTGTTCCACAGCGCCCGCCAGAAGAACGGGTCCGCCAGGATACGCGCGTAGTTCGCCAAGCCGACGAACACCGTGCCGGTCCCGAAGGAGGAGGTGTTGAGCGACAGCCAGAGCAGCCAGGCGGCGGGGACGACGATGACGGCGAAGACCATCGCCTGGGCCGGCGCGATCAGCCCGAGCCGGGTCCACGCCGTCTCCCGCATCAGTCGGGCACGCGCATCCGCGCCAGCGCCTCGCGGTCGAGCGTGACGCCGAGGCCGGGGGCCTGCGGCACCTCCAGCATCCCGTCCCGCAGCACGGCGACGTCGCCGACCAGCGGCGCGCTGAGGTGCTGCCGCAGCGGGTTGTCGAAGACCATGCATTCGAAGGTGCGGAAATTCTCGGCCGCCGCGGCCAGGTGCAGGCTTGCGGCGGCGCAGACGCTGCCGGACCAGCCGATATGCGGCGCATAGGCGACGCCGTGCATAGCCGCGTGTTCCGCGATGCGCCAGGTCTCGGTGATGCCGCCCGACCGCGCGACATCGGGCTGGATGAGGCCCAGCACATGGTCCCGCACGAGTTCAGCCGAATCGGCCGCGGTGAAGTCGCTCTCGCCCGCCGCGATGCGGATGGGCAGGTGCTGCGCAAGCCGGCGGTAGCCCGCATGGTCGCCGGGCGGCACCGGTTCCTCCAGGAACCAGTAGCCGCAATCGGCCATTGCGCGGCCGACGCGCATCGCGTCATCCGCGTCGTAGATCCAGTTGGCGTCGCAGCCCAGCAGCACGTCGTCCGGCACCAGGCGACGGATGAAGCGGACGCGGCGGATCGCCTCCTCCGCGGGTCGGCCGATCTTCACCTTGATCTGCGTGAAGCCCTGGGCGAGCGCCTTCGCGACCTCGGCCTCCACGCGCAGGTCCTCGGCCCAGTTGATGGAGGACGCATAGGCCTGCACGCGCGGCCGCCCGATGCCGCCGAGCAGCTTCCAGACCGGCTGCCCCGCCGCCTGCCCCGCCAGGTCCCAAAGCGCGATGTCGATGCCGGCGATCGCCTCGATCAGCATCCCGCCCGTGCGGCCGGTCAGCGTGCCGCGCATGGCATTCCACAGCGCGCGCCGGTCATGCGCGGAGCGGCCGACCAGCTTCGGCGCCAGCACGTCGCGGATGAACCGGGCATAGCCGGCCGAACCGCGCCGGGCGAGGCATTCGCCGATGCCGGTGAGGCCCGATTCGGTCACCACCTCGACGATCACGATCTCCAGCGCGGGCCAGTCCCCCTGGCTCGTCACCTGCACGGTGGGCAGCACCGCGCGCAGCGGGTGGGCGATGACGGATCGGATGGTCAGCGGATCGGCCATGGTGCAAACCTATCGGATAGGTTGGTCGGTTGCAAGGTTCGGGCCGGGGCTGGTAGCCTTCCCGCCATGCAGGACGCTGCGGCCGATCCCTTCGGCGAGATGCGGGCGCTGGCGCCGGTGCGCCTGGCCGATGGCGTGCTGGCCGAACTCACCGCCGCGATCCTGGACGGCCGCCTGCCCGAAGGCGGCGCCCTGCCATCCGAGGCGCGGATCGCCGCCCGCTTCGGTGTCTCCAAGCAGGTGGTGCGGGAGGCGATCCGCCAGCTCTCCGCGCTCGGCGTGCTGGAGATCGGCCAGGGCCGCGCGACGCGCGTGGTGGCGATGGGGGCCGAGCCGCTCGGCCGCTTCTGGTCCTTCGCCGTCGGCGCCACGCGCCAGGGCCTGCGCGAGGCGGTGGAACTGCGCCGCATGCTGGAGCCGCAGGTGGCGGCGCTGGCCGCGGAACGCGCGACGGAGGCGGGCATCGCCGCCCTCGCCGCCGCGCTTGCGCGCATGGAAGCCGCGCTGTCGGACACATCGCACTGGATCGTCGCCGATCTCGACTTCCATGAGACGCTGGCGCGGATGACCGGCAACCGCCTGGTCGAGTTGCAGATGCGTGGCCTGCGCCCGGTGATCGAGCGGGTCATGGCCCTGCTGAACCATGCCGGCACCCGCACGGAGGCGGACTGGCGCATCACGCTGGAACGCCATGCCCGAGTGCTGCGGGCGGTGGCGGCGCGCGACGCGGTGGCGGCGCAGGCGGCGATGCGCGATCATTTCGGCGCGGCCGACACGGCCATCGCCAGCATCTTCCCCAACGAGAAGCAGCAGGAGGACACGCCATGACGATCCGCATCACCCGCCGCGCCGCGCTCGGCGCCGGGTTCGCCGCCGCGGCCCGCCCCTCCGCGGCGCAGGGCGCCGCGCTCAACGTGCTGGCGCACCGCGTCCACCAGAACGTCGCGACCGGCGCGCAGGGCGGCAACGTCTCCGATGCCTTCGCCCGCGCCAGCGGCACCGCCGTGCAATGGACAAGCTTCGACACCGGCCCCCTGTGGGAAAGGCTGCAGCGCGAGGCCTCGCTGCCCTCCACCACCATCGATGTCGGCTTCGTGCTGAACACCATGGTCTCCCCCCGCACCGTGCAGCTGTTCGAACCGCTGGAGCCCTACCTCGGCCGGGAGCCGATCGAGGATCAGGCCGATGTCTTCCCCGGCCTGGTGGACGGGATGAAGGCGGCGGGCACGCTGATCGGCATGCCGATGCGCCATGCCTCCTCCGGCCTGCACTACAACGCCGAGATCCTCGCCGAGCGCGGCATCACCCGCGCTCCCCGCACGATCGAGGAGGTGTTCGACTTCGCCCGCCGCTGCACCTATCGCCGCGGCGACGGCACGCCGGTGGTCGGGCTGCTGATGCCGGGCGTCACCTATCCCAACGTCATCGACCTGGCCCGCGCCTGGGACGGGGATTTCATCACGCCCGATTTCCGTTGCGTCGCCGACCAGCCGCCGATGCTGAACGCCATCCGCGCGCTGCGCGAACTGTGGCAGGCCGGCGCCTTCCCGCGCAACTTCGCCGCCATCCAGTCCGAGGACGTGAACACCTGGGTGCAGCAGGGCCGCGCCGCGATGGCGCTGAACTCGATGGGCCGCAACCGCATCTACAACGACCCCGCCCGCAGCCGCTTCCCCGGCAGGATCGAGACCATCGCCGTCCCCGCGAGCGAGACCATGCGCGGCCGCTTCGAGGTGGCGCCGGCCAAGGTGGAGTTCTGGGGCATGGTCATCCCCCGCAACGCGCGGCGGAAGGACCTCTCCTGGGCCTTCATCCGCCACGTCATGTCGAAGCCCTCCACCCTGGCCATGGCGCTGAACGGCAACGGCCCGGTCCGCAACTCGACCTACGAGGACCCGCGGATGCGCGAGAGCCTGCCCTATGCCGAGGAGGAGCGCCGCGTGCTGCGCGTGGCCCGCGTGCCCCTGCCCGCCTTCGACGAGGCACCCCGCGCCGGCGACATCTTCAAGGAGGAGGCGGAGGCCGCGGTGCTCGGCCTCAAGACGCCGGAAGCGGCGATGGCGAGCGTGGTGCAGCGCGTGACGCCCCTGCTGCCGCGCAACTCGTGATCGCGACGGCCGCGCTCTCCTCCGTCCTGCAGCGCCGCTTCGGCGTCGCGCGGCACGCCATGCGCGGGTTGCGCGCGCTCGACCCCGGCCGCGCGCGCTTCGCGGGCCCGGCCGCGACGGTGCGCTATCTGGCGCGGCGCGAGGACCGGGACGAGGCGCTGTCCCCCTTCAACCCCGCCTCCCCCTTCGCCGCCGCCTTCGAGCAGGTGGGAGAAGGCGCGGTGCTGGTGATCGACGCGCAGGGCGATGCGGGCGCGGGCATATTGGGGGAGATGCTGGCCACCCGGCTCTCCGCCCGCGGATGCGCCGGCGTGGTCTGCGACGGCGGGATGCGCGACGTGGCGGAGATCGCGGCGCTCGGCCTGCCGGTGATCCATCGCGGGCCGGCACCGGCCTCCTCCACCGCGTCGCTGATGCTGGTGGATTTCGCGCTGCCGGTCACCTGCGCCGGCGCCACGGTCTTCCCCGGCGACTGGATCGTCTCGGACGAGGACGGCGTGGTGGTCTGCCCCGCCGAGATCTGGGAGAAGGCGCGCGCCGAGGTGGAGCAGCGCGCGGCGCTGGAGGGCTGGCTGCGCCTTCGCCTCGCGGCGGGCGAGCCGATGAACGGGCTCTACCCACCGACCGAGGCGGTGAAGGCGGCCCATGCGCGCTGGCTTGCCGCCGGGTCGCCGCCGGACCGGCTGGTGGTGTAGGGCGGCCTACTCGCCCCACATGTCGCGGCGGAACTGCTCCTGCGCCGCGTCCTCGGCATCCGCCGCGTCGCCCCAGGGGGTGCGGACCTCGTCCGTCGGGACATGCACCAGCACGCGCTCGATGCCGGTGATCCGCACCGTCTCCCCGCCGACCGTCAGCTCGCCCCTGAACTCCACCTGCCGGCCGCCGCCGTCGAAGGCCTGCACGTTGCCCATCCCGTCCACGCGCAGCGTCACCGGGCCGTCGGCGTGGCAGAAGGCAGCCTGGAAGGCGGCGAAGTCCATGCCCCGGCTGACATCGAACATGTCCGCCCCGCCCGCCCCGCCATCGACCACGTCGTTGCCGTCGCCCGGCTGCCACATGATGCGGTCCGTGCCGTCGCCGCCGAGCAGCGTGTCCGACGCCCCGTCGCCGCGCCCGCCCGACAGCGTGTCCTCGCGCGCGCCGCCGTCGAGCAGGTCCGCGCCGGCGCCGCCATCCATCTGGTCCCAGCCGGTGCCGCCGCGCAGCGTGTCCTGCCCGTCCTCGCCGTTCAGGAAGCTGAACTGGCTTCGGGTGCCGATCACGTCGTCGCCGCCGCCACCCGAGACCGAGCCGACCAGGCCTTCCCCGGTCAGCGTGTCGGCGCCGGCGCCACCCTGCTGCCCGCCCATGCCGCCGGTTACGCCGTGCAGCGCCGCGTCGTCGATCCGCGCGATGCCCGCGGGGCGGCCGCCCCCGGCCTGGTCGGTGTCCTTCGCGGCGGTCGTACCCATGCCCTCGTCCCCGTCGATGCGGCTGCCGGCACCACATTATGGTGCGGCGCCGCGGCGCGCCATTCGCCCATTGCGATCGGGACCATAGGCCGCCCCTGTCGCCTCCGGGGGACCGACGCCGCTACCCCATCGCCACCATCGCCCGCCCCCCGGCGAGCCGCAGGATGCGCGTCGGGCGCTCCACGCCGATCAGGCGGTGCACCACCAGGATCACGCTGCGCCCGGCCGTCGCCTCGCCCAGCGTCTCCAGGAAGGCGCGTTCCGTGTCGGGGTCGAGCCCCGCCGCCGGCTCGTCCAGGATCAGCACCGGCGCATCGCTCAGCAGCGCGCGGGCGAGGGCGAGGCGGCGCGCCTGGCCGCCGGAGAAGCGGGTGCCGGCCTCGCCGCAGCGGGTCGCCAGCCCCTCCGGCAGGGCGCGCACCACGTCGCCGATGCCGGCGGCGTCCAGCGCGCGCCACAGCGCGGGCTCCTCCGCTTCCGGCTTCGCGAGGCGCAGGTTCGCCTCGATGCTGTCGTCGAACAGGCGGGCATCCTGCGTCAGGCAGGCGATGCGCGCGCGCACATCGTCCGCCGCCAGCGTCGCGATGTCGACGCCGCCGAGCGTGATGCGCCCGGCCTGGGGGGCGGCGAATTTCAGCAGCAGGGAGGTGAGCGTGGACTTGCCGATGCCGGACGGCCCGAGCAGCGCGATGCGCGCGCCCTCCGGCACGTCGAGGTCGAGACCGTCGAACACCGCCTCGCCCTCCGGCGTCCAGGCGAAGCGCACGCCCTCCGCCCGGATCGCGTGGCCGCGGGGCGGGGCCGCGGGGGCGGGCGGGTCGACCACGGGGGGGGCGGCGTCGGCGGCCTCGAACAGGCGCCGCGCGCTCGCCCACGCGGCGGCCAGCGCGGCGCCCGCGCGCGGCATCAGCCCCAGCGCCTCGGCCGCCGCGGTGGCCAGGAACAGGCCGAGCACCGCCGCCGCGACCGCCGCCTGCCCCATCGCCACGCCATAGGCGAGCGCGCCGAGCATCGCCGCCTGCGTCAGCACCGCCCCCGCCGCCCCGCCCCAGGCCGCGCGCCGCGCCAGCGCGCGCTGCGCGCCGGACAGCGCCGCGCCCTCGGCGGCCACGCGCTCCGACGCGACCCTCTCCGCCCCGGCGGCCAGCGTGTCCTCGATGCCGGTCAGCGGATCGACCACGGCGGCGCGCAGCGCGCCCTGCGCCACCGCCACCCTCTCCCCCGCCGAAGCGGCGCCCGGCGCCAGCAGCGGCGGCAGCAGCAGCGCGAGCGCGAGCGGCAGCGCCACCAGCGCCGCCAGCAGCGGCGAGACGGCGCCGAGCAGCAGCGCGATGACCACCACCACGGAACCTGCCGCCACCGCCGGCACGATCGCGCCGAGATAGACGCGGTCCAGCGCGTCGATATCGGACACCAGCCGCCCCAGCAGGTCCCCCGCGCGGCGGAAGCCGAGCCCGGCGGGCAGCCGTTCCGCCAGGCGGCGGAAGAACCAGACCCGCGTGTCGGCCAGCGCGCGGAAGGTCGCCGCGTGGGTGACCAGGCGTTCCAGGTAGCGGGCCGCAGGGCGCAGGATCATCACCGGCCGCAGCCAGACGATGGCGGCCGCCCCGGCCGCAGCGCCGGCGGTCGCGATCCCCTCCGACACCGCATCCCCCGCCAGCGCCAGCAGCGCGATGCCGAGCAGGGCGGCGACGCAGGCCGCCGCGATGCCGGCCAGCAGCCAGGCGCCGCGCCCGCGCCACAGGCCCAGCACGCGGATCAGGTCCGCCCTCATTCGCCTGCCATCCGGGCGCCCGCGGCGCGCCCGCCCTCGATCTCCAGAACGCGGCCAAGGCTGCGCTGCGCGGCGCGCGAATGGGTGGCCACGATCGCCGTCCGCCCGGCGCAGAGCCGGCGCAGGCTCTCCAGCACGTCGGCCTCCGTCCCCGGGTCGAGATGCGCCGTCGGCTCGTCCAGCAGCACCAGCGGTGCGTCGCGCAGGAAGGCGCGCGCGACCGCGACGCGCTGCGCCTGCCCGCCGGACAGGCCGTAGCCGCCCTCCCCCACCAGCGTGTCGAGGCCGCGCGTCAGGCCGCGGGCGAAGTTCATCACCCGCGCCTGCTCGGCCGCGGCCTCCACCTGGGCATCCGTCGCCTCGGGCCGGGCGAGGCGGATGTTCTCCCGCAGGGTGCCGCGGAACAGGTGCGCGCGCTGGCCGACATAGGAGGTCAGCCGCCGGAGCTCAGCCGGGGCCAGCAGCGTCGCATCCTGCCCGTTCAGCGCGATGCGCCCCGAATCGGGGCGCCGGAAGCCCATCAGCAGCCGCAGGACGGAGGACTTGCCGGCACCGGACGGCCCGGCCAGCACCAGCGTCTCCCCCGGCATCACGCGGAAGGACAGGCCGGCCAGCGCCGCCGGGCGGGTCGGGTCGTAGCTCAGCGTCACCTCGGTGAAGGTGACCACCAGCTTGCGCGGCAGCTCCTCCAGCCGCAGGCCGGCCGGTCCCTCCGGCGCCGCCAGCAGGGGCGCCAGCTCCGCCGCCGCGCCGCGGGCGCCGAGGCGTTCGTGATAGGCCTGGGAGAAGGCGCGGAGCGGCGCGAAGAAGGCCGGCACCAGCAGCAGGCAGAAGATCCCGGCCGCCGGGTCCGGATGCGCGCCCGCCAGCAGCAGCCCGTGGCGGTAGGCGAGCGAGGCGATGGCCAGCGCCGCCAGCAATTCCATCGCGGCGGAGGACAGGAAGGCCACGCGGAGCACCCGCATGGTGCGGCCGCGCAGTTCCTCCGCCGCCCGGCCGAGCGCGGCGGCCTCGGCCTCCTGCCGGCGGAACAGCACCAGGGTCGGCAGGCCTCGCATCCGGTCGAGGAAGCGGCCCGACAGGCGGCCGAGCGCGTCGAACTGCCGCCGGCTGGCCTGCGCGGCGCCGATGCCGGTGACCGCCATGGCAACCGGCACCAGCAGCCCGGCGCCCAGCAGGATCAGGCCGCTCGGCGCATCGGCGGCAAGCGCCGCGGCCGCCACCAGCGCAGGCCCGGCCAGCGCCAGCATCGCCGCCGGCAGCCAGCGCGTGAGGAAGCCTTCCAGCGCCTCGATCCGGTCCACCACCAGGGCGGCGCGTTCGCCCACCGGGCGGGGGTCGGTCGCCCCTTCCTCCAGCAGGCGGGCGAAGGCCTGGCCGCGCAGCCGCGCCTTCGCGGCTTCCCCCGCCGCGACGAGGGCGCGTTCCTGCGCCACGCCGAATCCGGCCGACAGCGCCGCCAGCGCCGCCGCGGCCGCAAGCTCGTTCCAGCCCGCAGCCCCGTGGCCGAGCAGCGAGGCGATCAGCGCGGCGAACAGCCAGGCCTGGGCGATGCCGATGGCGACCTGCCCGATGCCGAGCGCAAGCGGCAGCGCAAGCCGCGCGCGCGCCAGCCGCGCCTCGCGCTGCAGCAGCGCGCGTGCGGCGCCGTCTCCCGGTTGTCCGTGCCTGGCCATCCCTCCCGACCATAAGGCAGAGCCCGGCTGCGGTCATCCCAGGGGGCGGTCACCTTGCGGGGTTGCCGGCAGGCGCCGCGGTCCCACACTCTCGCGCGATCGAGGAGCCCGCCGGATGCTGCCCAGCCATGACCGCTACGACCACGCCGACTGGCGCGGCCGCGCACCCTATGCCTGGCCGGGCGGGGCGCGGCTGGCGGTCTATCTCGGCGTCAACCTCGAGCATTTCGCCTTCGGCGAGGGGCTGGGCGCCGAACTTGCGCCCGGCGGGCCGCAGCCGGACGTGCTGAACTACGCCTGGCGGGACTACGGCAACCGGGTGGGCGCGTGGCGGCTGCTGGACCTGCTCGACGAACTCGCCCTGCCCGCCACCGTGCTGCTGAACAGCGCGATGTACGGCCACGCCCCGGCCCTGGTCGCCGCGCACCGGGCCCGTGGCGACGAGATCGCGGGCCATGGCCGCACCAATTCCGAACGGCAGTCCACCCTGCCGGAAGCCGAGGAACGCGCCCTGATCGCGGAGGCGACCGCCGCCATCGCGGCGGCCGAGGGCCGGGCGCCGCGCGGCTGGCTCTCCCCCTGGATCGCGGAAAGCCGGGCGACGCCGGACCTGCTGCGGGAAGCGGGCTACGCCTACACCCTGAACTGGTGCGCCGACGATGCGCCGGTGTGGATGCGCACGCGCGGTGGCCCGCTGCTCGCCGTGCCCTACCCGCAGGAGGTGAACGACATCCCCGCCATCGTCGCCCGCAAGGACGGGGCGGAGGATTTCGCGCGGATGATCGTCGACGACCTGGAGGAGCGGCTGCGCCAGACGCGGGACGGGCTGGCGCAGGTGATGGGCATCGCGCTGCACCCCTACATCATCGGCCAGCCCTACCGGATGCGCGCGCTGCGCCACGCCCTGGCGCGGGTGGCGGCGGAACGCGGGCGCGTCTGGATCACCACCGCGGGCGCCATCCACGACCATGTCGCCGCGCTGCCCGCCGGGATCGTTCCCGGCTGCCCGCGCGTTGCGCCCGCCACCATGGAGGATGCCGCATGACGCGTGCCCTGCTTCTCGCCGCCCTGCTGCTGGGCGCCTGCGCCGCCCGCCCCGCGCAGCCGCCGGTGCGGACGGTGGAGGCCGTGGACCTCTCGCGCTATGCCGGCACCTGGTTCGAGATCGCGCGCTTCCCGACCAGCTTCCAGGACAGCGCGACCCGCCGGTGCGAGGCGGTGACCGCCACCTACACGCCGCGCCCAGACGGGCAGATCGGCGTCGTCAACAGCTGCCGCAACGCGCTCGCCGGCGGCGCGGTGATCGAGGCGGAGGCGACCGCCTATCCGGTGGAGGGCAGCAACAACAGCCGCCTGCGCGTCACCTTCTTCTGGCCCTTCTACGGCGACTACTGGGTGATCGGGCTCGACCCCGGCTATCGCTGGGCGGTGGTGGGGGCGCCCGGGCGCGACTACCTGTGGGTGCTGTCGCGCACGCCGGACCTGGCGCCCGGCGACTATGCCGAGGCGATCGGGCGCGCCCGCGCGCAGGGCTTCGAGGTGTCGCGCCTGCAGCCGACGCGCCAGCCCGCGGCGGATGCGCGGTGAGCTGGTCCGTCCCGCTCGGCCGCATCGCGGGGACCGAGATCCGGCTGCACCTGACCTTCCTGCTGCTGCTCGGCTGGATCGGCGTCTCGCAGGGGATGCGCGGCGGCCTGCCGGCGGCGGCGGAGGGGATCGTCTTCATCTGCCTGCTGTTCGGCTGCGTGCTGCTGCACGAATTCGGCCATGTCGCGGCGGCGCGGCGCTACGGCGTGCGCACGCCCGACATCACGCTGCTGCCGATCGGCGGCGTCGCGCGGATGGAGCGCATCCCCGAGAAGCCGTCGGAGGAGCTGGTGGTGGCGCTGGCGGGCCCCGCGGTGAACGTGGCGATCGCGGCGGTGCTGTTCGCGCTGCTGGGCGGGCTGCCGCCGGTGGAGGCCGCGGCCGGCATCGACGACCCGGGCCACGGGCTGCTGGCGCGGCTGTTCTGGGTGAACGTGACGCTGGTGCTGTTCAACCTGGTGCCGGCCTTCCCGATGGATGGCGGGCGCGTGCTCCGCGCGCTGCTGGCGCTGCGGCTCGGCAGCCGCCGCGCGACGGAGATCGCGGCCGGCATCGGGCAGTTCGTCGCCTTCGGCTTCGGGCTTCTCGGCCTGCTGGGCGGCGCGCCGCTGCTGGTCTTCGTCGCGCTGTTCGTCTGGCTGGGCGCCGCCGCCGAAAGCCAGGCGGTGCAGATGCGCGAACTGACGCGCGGGATGATGGCGGGCGAGGCGATGGTCGACCGCTTCGAGGCGCTGCCCGTGACGGCGCGCATCGCCGATGCGGTGGACCTGCTGCTGCGCAGTTCGCAGACCGACTTCCCCGTTGTGGACGGCGGCGGCCGGCTGCGCGGCGTGCTGACGCGGTCCGACATGATCCGCGCGCTGCGCGAGGCCGGGCCCGATGCGCCGGTGCTGGAGGCGATGCGGCGCGAGGTGGCCACCGTGGCGCACCGCGCGCCGCTCGAACAGGCGCTGGAGGCGATGCAGGCGGCGGCCGGGCCGGTCGGCGTGCTGGATGCGGATGGCCGCCTGGTCGGGCTGCTGACGCAGGAGAACCTGGGCGAGATGCTGATGGTGGAATCCGCCCGCGCCCGCCGCCCGGCGCCGCCCAACCCCTGGGCGCCGCGGGGCTGACGCCGCGCGGCGTTCCGCCTAGGCTGCCGCGCGGAGGTTCCCCGACATGCCGCACCCGACGCGCCGCCACCTGATCCTCGGCACCGCCGCCCTCGCCGCGGGCGCGACGGAGGCGCGGGCGCAGGCCGCGCAGGACTTCCCGAACCGGCCGATCCGCGTCGTCGTCCCCTCGCCGCCCGGCGGGCCGCCGGACCTCATCCTGCGCGCCATCGCGCCGAAGCTGACCGCGGCGCTCGGCCAGCCGGTGATCACCGAGAACCGCGCCGGCGGCGGCGGGCTGGTCGGCACCGCCTATCTCGCGCGGCAGCCGGCGGACGGGCACGCTTGGCTGTTCACCACCGCGTCGCACACCAACATCCCGCCCTTCAACGAGAACGTCACCTACGACCCGGTGCGCGACTTCACCCATGTGACGCTGGCCGCGCAGAATTTCGGCCAGGCGCTGGTGGTGCACCCCGGCCTGCGCGCGGCATCGGTGGCGGAGCTGATCGACCTCGCGCGGCGCGAGCCGGGCCGCCTGACCTATGCGAATGCCGGCAACGGCACCGCCAGCCACATCCCGGCCGAGCTGATGAAGGCGATGACCGGGACCGACATCCTCTCGGTGCCCTATCGCGGCGTGGCGGAGGCGGCGGCGGACCTGCTGTCCGGGCGGATCGACATGTTCTTCGTCGGCACCCAGATCGCGCTGGAACATGTGCAGGCCGGGCGGCTGCGCGCCCTCGCCATCACCGGCAGCCGGCGCTGGAAGGGCATGCCGGAGGTGCCGACGATGCAGGAAGCCGGGCTTGCCGGCTTCGACGTGGTGAACTGGTTCGGCCTGTGGCTGCCCGCCGGCGCGCCCCGCCCGGTGGTGGACCGCATCCACGCCGCGGTGGCGGCCGCCGTGCGGGAGCCCGACGTGCGCGCGCAGTTCGACACGCTGGGCCTGGAGGGCGTCGCGATGTCGCCCGACGCCTTCGCCCCCTTCGTCGCCGACCAGGCGCGCATCGCGCAGGAGATCGGCCGCCGGGTGGGCGGCCGGGGTTAGCCCCCGGCCCGCGCCGGCGGCTCGACCCGCAGCAGGACGAGGCTCCGCAGCCGCCCGTCCTGCGTCGGCCAGTCGATGGACCGGCCCTGCGCCACGCCGATCAGCCCGGCGCCGATCAGCGACAGGATGGAGATGCGGCCCGCATCGATGTCCGTCTCGTGCGGCAGCACCACCCGGACCTCCCGCGTCTCGCCCGAAGCGGTGTCGCGGAACTCCACGAGGGAGCCCACCTCAACGACGTCAGGCGGTACCTGCCCGGCCGGCACGACCTCGGCGCGGTCCGTCTCCTCGGTCAGCAACCGGGCGACGAGCGGGTTGCGGATCCGCATCACGGCGGCGAGCGCGACCAGCCTGTCATGATCCTCGGCCGACAGCAGAAGGGGCGGGCGCGTCTCCACGGCCTCGGCGCGTGCGGTTACGGATAGTCTCCTCATCGGACAGGGAACGGGGCGCGCGGCGGGGCGGACGGCCCCGGGCGCGGAAGCGGTGTGGATGGGCAAGGGCGGGCAGTGTTGGGCCGGGGCATCCCCGGACCCGCGCGGCGGAAACGCCTGCGCTCCGGCCCGGGGCTAGTGGCCCGCCAGGAGGGTGCCCGCATGGCGCGGGCGAGGTCGGCCTGTTCCGCGGCTTCGCATCACAACCCCAAGATGCCCCTGCCGGCGGCGGGTTGCAACGCCGGTCACGGCATCGTTCGATTCCCACCGGCGCCGTCGCGCCGTCAGGCCGCGACCTGCCCCGGCGCCGTCTCCCGCCCCGAGCCGGTCAGCGCCACGATCCGCCGCCCCATCCCATCCGTGCGACAGACGATCGCCCCCTGCTCCTCGAGCCAGGTGAGCAGCCGCCGCGCGCGGCCCGCGGATCGGCTGCCATAGGCGCGGGCCAGGTCGTCATCCGTCGGGCAGGGCTCCGCCCCCAGCGCGGCGCGGGCCAGCAGCAGGTAGACGCCCTGCGTGTCCTCCGGCAGGGCGGCGGCCTGCTCCGCCACCGCCGGCCATTCCGGGTCCTCCATCGCCGCTTCCTCCACCCCGGCGCGGGCCAGCGCCAGCATCCGGCGGAAGGCGGGCAGGTCCGGCGCGCGGGCGCCGAGCCGCGCGATGCGGCAGCGCACCAGGAAATCTCCGTAAAGCAGCGCGGGCTGGCGATAGGCGGCTTCCGGCTCCGCCATAACGTCGCGCAGCAGGGCCGCGAGCTTGCGCTCCAGCTCCGCGCGTTCCTCGACCGTCGCCGGTTCCTCGGCGGCGCGGTCATGCACCGGCGCAGGCCGGGCGGCGGCGAGCTGGGCCGCGATGTCCACCGGCGGTGCTGAGGGGCGGCGCGGCGGCGCCGGCCGCGGGTCCGGCGCGGAGGCGGCCTTCAGGATCGCCTCCCGCGCCTCCTCGGACGCGGTGGGCGGCGCCACCAGCTTCGGCCCCGCCCCGCGCGACCCGGTCTCCACCGCGCCGATCCGCACCGCCAGCGGCCGGCGCGTGATGGCGGGGCCGAGCGCCAGGAAATGCCCGCGGGCGAGGTCGCGGAACTGCTCCGCCTGCCGCCTCTCCATTCCCAGCAGGTCGGCGGCGCGGGCCATGTCGATGTCGAGGAAGGTGCGCCCCATCAGGAAGTTCGACGCCTCGGCCGCCACGTTCTTCGCGAGCTTGGCCAGCCGCTGCGTCGCCACCACCCCGGCGAGCCCCCGCTTGCGCCCGCGGCACATCAGGTCCGTCATGGCGGCCAGCGCGGTGCGCCGCGCATCGTCCGCCACGTCCCCGCCCATCGCGGGGGCGAAAAGCTGTGCCTCGTCCACCACTACCAGGATGGGCGACCACAGGTCGCGCTCCACGTTGAACAGCCCGTCGAGGAAGGCGGCCGCGTGGCGAAGCTGGCTGTCCACCTCCAGGTTCTCGAGGTTCAGCACGACCGAGACGCGGTGCTGCCGGATGCCTTCCGCCGCCCGCTTCAGCCCCGGCACGCCCGACGCCGCGGCATCGATGACGAGATGCCCGAAGCGGTCGCCGAGGGTGACGAAGTCCCCCTCCGGGTCGATCACCACCTGCTGCACCCAGGGGGCGGACTGTTCCAGCAGGCGGCGCAGCAGGTGCGACTTGCCCGACCCCGAATTGCCCTGGACGAGCAGGCGCGTGGCCAGCAGTTCCTCGAGGTCGAGCGTCGCCGCCTCGCCGGTCGCGGTGGCCCCGATCTCGATGCGAACCGTCATCCAACCTCCGTCCCGCGTGGGGCGGAGGCCTTAGCCGGGATGGGGGGACGGGGGAAGCGCGCGGCCGCGGCAGCCGGCATGTCCGCCCGCGGCCCCTACCCCAGCTCGAAGGTCGTGATCCCGAAGATCCGGTCGCGCGCCAGGGCCGGCGCCGGGCCGGTGTACATCCGCGCCGTCTCGAACCCCGGCGTCAGGCCGAGGCGCTCCGCCAGCGCCACCGCGGCGCGGTGCGGCTCCGGCACGTCGAGGAAGACGGGGCCGGGCGGCACGCGGGCCAGCAGGGCACCGACCAGCGCCTCGGCATCCCCGGCCCCGGCGGCCACCAGGGGCGCGATCTTGTGCCCCATGCGGCAGGGCCTGATCACGCCGAAGGCCGCGACCGCGCCGCCCCGCAGCAGCACCAGCGCGACATGGCCGGGTGCCGTCAGCCAGGCGCGGAGGAAGGCGGCGCGGGGCGCGGGGAAGACCTCCCGGTCCAGCGCCTCGATCGCGGGCAGATATGCGGGCGTGGCCGGCACGATGCCCGTGGCCGGCGCCCCGGGCGGCACCGGCACGCCGCCGAAGCGGATGTTGTTCCAGGCCAGGACGAAGCCGGATTTCCGGTAGTTAGCCTGCTGCGCCACCACGCCGTCCAGCCCGACCAGCCGCCCGTCCAGCCGCGCCATCGCCGCGCGCCAGACCGCGATCCCATGCCCCAGCCCGCGCGCCTCCGGCCGGGCGATGTAGAAGCCGACGAAGCCGAAGCCGTCCCCATAGCGGGTGGCCGAGATGACGGACAGCATCTCCCCGCCCGCGAAGGCACCGAGGAACAGGGCCGGATCCTGCGCCAGGAAGCAGTCCAGGTCCGCATGGCCGGGGTTCCAGCCCTCGGCCGCCGCCCAGTCCAGGGCGCCGCCTGCCTCGGCCTGCGTCAGGGGACGGACCGTGGCGGTCAATGCATCACGTCCCCGCCATTGGGCGAGATGGTCGCGCCGACGAAGAAATCCCCGCCCGGCGAGGATGCGAGCAGCAGCGCCGCCGCCGCGATCTCCTCCGGCTGGCCGACCCGTCCGAGCGGCAGGCCCGCGCCGGTGCGCTCCGCCCAGCCCTCGCCGAGTTGCGCGGTCAGGTCGCTCACCACCGGGCCCGGGGCGATGGCGTTGACCAGGATGCCGCGCGGCGCGCCTTCCCTCGCCAGGGCACGGACGAAGCCGACCAGCGCCGCCTTCGCGGTGCAGTAGGGCACGATGTTCACCCCGCCCTTGAAGGCAAGCTGGGACGCGGTGACGATGATGCGCCCCCGGCCCCGCGCCGCCATCCCCGGCCAGACCGCCTGCGCCGCCACCCAGGCGGCCTTCACATGCACCGCCATCACGCGGTCGAAGGCGTCGTCGCCCAGCGCCTCGAACGGGCCGCGGATGTTGATGCCGGCATTGCTGCACAGCACGTCGCAGGGGCCGAGCGCGGCTTCCGCCGCCGCGACGAAGCCGCGCAGCGCATCGGCATCGGCGACGTCGAGCGACCGGTGGAAGGCGCGGCGCCCCGTCGCCGCGATCGCGCGCGCCACATCCTCCGCGCCGTCCTCGTCCCCCAGGTGGCAGAAGGCGACATCCGCGCCTTCCCGCGCGTAGAGCAGCGCGATGGCGCGGCCGATGCCGCGGCTGCCGCCGGTGACGATGGCGACCCGGCCCTGCAACTGTCCGCTCACGCCAGCAGCCCCCTCATCGCGGTCCCGAACGCATCCCGGATGGCCATGGACCGCACATGCCGCCCGGCCTCCACCACCACGCGGCCGCCGCAGGCCACGGTCCGGACGGCGCTGCCCTGCCCGCCGAACACCCAGGCATCCAGCAGCGCATCGCCGCCGCGTCCGACGAGGTTGGGGTGGGTGTCGTCCAGCTCCACCAGGTCTGCCCGCATCCCCGGCGCGATGGCGCCGATCGGCCGGCCGCTGGCCTGTGCGCCGCCCGCCAGCGCGGCGTCCAGCAGCGTGCGGCCGGGATGCGGGTTCTGCTCGGCGGTGGCGACCGCACGCGCATGGTCGCGAAGTCGCTGGCTGGTCTCCAGCTGGCGCAGTTCCAGGTTCGGCGCGGTGCCGACATGGCTGTCCGTGCCGATACCGAAGCGCCCGCCCGCCGCCAGGTAGCCCGGCAGCGCGAAGGTGCCGTCGCCGAGCGAGGCCTCGGTGGAGGGACAGAGCCCCGCCACCGCGCCCGAGGCCGCGAGCGCCGCGACCTCGCCGGGCTGCATGTGCGTCGCGTGGATCAGCACCCAGCGCGCATCGACCTCCACATTGTCGAGCAGCCAGCGCACCGGCCGCGCGCCGGTGGCGGCGACGCATTCCTCCACCTCCCTCGGCTGTTCGGCGGCGTGGATGTGGATGGGTCCGTCGAAGGCGGAGAGCTTGCGGATCATCGCCGGCGTGCAGGCGCGCAGCGAATGGGGGGCAAGGCCGGTGGCGCATTGCGGATCGCCGTCGCACTCCTCCCGCACGCCCTCCACGATGCGCGCGAAGCGGTCGAGGTCGTTGAGGAAGCGCCGCTGCCCCTCATGCGGGGGCAGGCCGAAGATGCCGCCATGGCGGTAGAGCGTCGGCAGCATCGTCACCCCGATCCCCGCCCGCCGCGCGGCGGCGAGGTGCCGCCTCGCCATCTCCGCGACATCGGCATAGGGCGTGCCGTCGGGCTGGTGGTGCAGGTAGTGGAATTCCGCGACCGCGGTGAAGCCGTGCTCCAGCAGTTCCGCGTAGAGCTGCGCGGCCACCGCCTCCGCGTCCTCCGGCGTGAAGCGGGACACGAAGCGGTACATCGTCTCGCGCCAGGTCCAGAAGCTGTCGCGCCCGGCCGGGCTGCGGCGTTCGGCGCCGCCGGCCATGGCGCGCTGGAAGGCGTGGGAATGCAGGTTCGGCACGCCGGGGATCACATGGCCCGAAAGCCGGCGCGCCGTGCCCGCCGCCGCGCGGGTCCCGGGCGTGACGGCGGCGATGGTGCCCAGCGCGTCCACCTCGATCAGCACGTCGCCCGCCCAGCCCTGCGGCAGCAGCGCATGCGCGGCATGGAAGCTCGTCATCGGCCCGGTTCCCTCCTCCGCAGGCATGGCCGATCCGCGGGCGGGGCGCAACCGGGCTTGGCCGGACCCGGATGTTGCGCCACGCTTCGCCGCAGCACCGGAGCCCCGCCATGAACCCGATCCGCCGCGCCCTGCTCGCCACCCCGCTGCTGGCGGCGGCGCCCGCCCTTGCGCAGGGCTTCGCGCCGCAGCGGCCGGTGCGGATCGTGGTGCCCTTCGCGGCCGGCGCCTCGATGGATTCCATCGCCCGCCTGATGGCGCGCGGGCTGGAGCCGCGCTGGCACCAGCCGGTGGTGGTGGAGAACCGCACCGGCGCGGGCGGCAATGTCGGCGCGCAGGCGGTGGCGCAGGCGGCACCCGATGGCCACACGCTGCTGATCGCGGCGGCGGGGATGATGACGGTCAGCCCGCATCTCTACCGCGACCTGCCCTTCGACCTGGTGCGCGACCTGGCGCCGGTGGCCATGCTCGGCTCCATCCCCAACGTGATGGTGGTGCCGGCATCGTCGCCGGTGCGCGACGTGGCGGGCTTCCTCGCCGCCGCGCGCGCCGCGGCGCGGCCGTTCACCTACGGCTCGCCCGGCAGCGGCAGCTACATCCATGTCACCGGCGCGCTCTTCGCGCGGGAGACGGGGCTGCCGGCCGAGCACGTCGCATATCGCGGCAGCGCGCCCGCGCTGGTGGACCTCGTCGCCGGCCGCATCGACGTGATGTTCGAGAACCTGCCCGGCGCCCTGCCCTTCATCCGGGACGGGCGGCTGCGGGCGCTGGCCGTCACCTCCCCCGCGCGGTCGCCCTTCCTGCCGGAGGTGCCGTCCACGGCGGAAGCCGGCCTGCCCGGCGTGCAGGCGGTGGCCTGGTTCGCCGCCTATGCGCCCGGCCGCACCGACGCCGCGACCCGCGCCCGCATCGCGGAGGACCTTGCCGCGGTGCAGCGGGGCGAGGAGGCGGCGCGCGGCCTCGGCAATCTCGGCCTCACGGTGGAGGTGATGGGCCCCGGCGAGCTTGGCGCCATGGTGGACCGCGAACGCGCCCGCTTCGGCGAGATCGTGCGCGGCGCGAACATCACGCTGGACTAGGAACGCCCCCCGCCGAAGGGATAGCCTGCCGCCATGACCGACCGCTTCCGGAACGCCCCCGCCATCCGCAGCCCGCGCGGGCTCGACCTCAGCTGCCGGCAATGGACCACCGAGGCGGCGATGCGGATGCTGATGAACAACCTCGACGACGAGGTGGCGGAGCGGCCGGGCGAACTGGTGGTCTATGGCGGCATCGGCCGCGCGGCGCGCGACTGGCGCAGCTACGAGACGATCGTCTCCGTCCTGAAGCGCCTGGACGAGGAGCACACGCTGCTGGTGCAGTCCGGCAAGCCGGTGGGCGTGTTCCGCACCCATGCGGATGCGCCGCGCGTGCTGATCGCCAATTCCAACCTGGTGCCGCGCTGGGCGAGCTGGGAGCATTTCTCCGAGCTCGATCGCAAGGGGCTGATGATGTACGGCCAGATGACGGCCGGCAGCTGGATCTACATCGGCACGCAGGGCATCGTGCAGGGCACGTACGAGACCTTCGCCGAGGCCGGGCGCCAGCATTTCGGCGGCAGCCTCGCCGGGCGCTGGATCCTGACCGGCGGGCTCGGCGGCATGGGCGGCGCGCAGCCGCTGGCGGGCGTCTTCGCGGGGGCCTGCGTGCTCGCGGTGGAATGCCAACCGAGCCGGATCGAGAAACGGCTGGAGACGCGCTACCTCGACCACCGCGCGGATGATCTCGACACCGCGCTGGCGATGATCCGCACCGCCTGCGACGAGGGCCGCGCGATCAGCGTCGGCCTGCTCGGCAACGCGGCGGAGGTCTTCCCCGAGCTGGTCCGCCGCGGGGTGGTGCCGGACATCGTGACCGACCAGACCAGCGCGCATGACCCGGTGAACGGCTACCTGCCCGCCGGCTGGACGCTGGCGGAGTGGGAGGCGAAGCGGGAAGCCGACCCCGCCGCCGTCGCCGCCGCGGCGCGGCATTCCATGGTGGCGCATGTGCAGGCGATGCTGGACTTCCAGAAGATGGGCAGCGCCGTGCTGGACTACGGCAACAACATCCGGCAGATGGCGAAGGAGGAAGGGCTGCTGAACGCCTTCGACTTCCCGGGCTTCGTGCCGGCCTATATCCGCCCGCTGTTCTGCCGCGGCATCGGCCCCTTCCGCTGGGCCGCGCTGTCCGGCAACCCCGACGACATCCGCCGCACCGACGACAAGGTGCGCGAACTGATCCCGGACGACCCGCACCTGCACCGCTGGCTCGACATGGCGCGCGCGCGCATCGCCTTCCAGGGCCTGCCCGCGCGCATCTGCTGGGTCGGGCTCGGCCAGCGCCACCGCCTCGGCCTCGCCTTCAACGAGATGGTGGCGCGGGGGGAGATCGGGCCCGTCGTGATCGGCCGCGACCACCTCGATTCCGGCTCCGTGGCGTCCCCGAACCGGGAGACGGAGGCGATGCGCGACGGGTCGGACGCGGTGTCCGACTGGCCGCTGCTGAACGCGCTGCTGAACACCGCATCGGGCGCCACCTGGGTCAGCCTGCACCATGGCGGCGGCGTCGGCATGGGGTTCAGCCAGCATTCCGGCATGGTGATCGTCTGCGACGGGACGGAAGCGGCATCCCGCCGCCTGGCGCGGGTGCTGTGGAACGACCCCGCGACGGGCGTGATGCGCCACGCCGATGCCGGCTACGACATCGCGCTCGACTGCGCGCGGGAGCATGGGCTGGACCTGCCCATGATCGGCGCATGATCACGCCGGGGGCCGCGACGCTGGCGCAGCTGCGCGCCGTGATGGGCGGGGCGCCGCTGCCGCTCGACCCCGCCTGGCGCGCGGCCACGCAAGCTTCCGCCGATGCGCTGTCGGCGCGGCTGGCCACGGGCGCCGCGCTCTACGGCGTCAACACCGGCTTCGGCAAGCTCGCCAGCACGCGCATCGGCGCGGACCGGCTGGCGCAGCTCCAGCTGAACCTGCTGCGCAGCCACGCGGCCGGCACCGGCCCCTTCCTGCCCGCGCCGGTGGTGCGCCTGATCCTCGCGCTCAAGGCCATGTCGCTGGCGCGCGGCGCCTCCGGCGTGCGGCCGGCGGTGGTCGATGCGCTGCTGGCCCTGCTGGCGCATGACGTGCTGCCGGCGATCCCCGCCAAGGGCTCGGTCGGCGCCTCGGGCGACCTCGCGCCGCTCGCCCACATGTCGCTGGTGCTGATCGGGGAAGGCGAGGCGTTCCGCGGTGATGCCGTGCTGGACGGCACGCAGGCGCTGGTCGCGGCCGGCATCCCGCCGCTGACGCTCGGCCCGAAGGAAGGGCTGGCGCTGCTGAACGGCACGCAGGTCAGCACCGCGCTGGCGCTGGCCGGCCTGTTCGCGGCGCGGGACCTGCTGCGGACCGCGCTGGTGGCGGGCGCGATGAGCGTCGATGCCGCGCGCGGGTCCGACACGCCCTTCGACGCGCGCATCCACGCGCTGCGCGGCCAGCCGGGGCAGATCGCCTGCGCGGCGGCGCTGCGCGCGCTGCTGGCCGGCAGCGCCATCCGCGACAGCCACCGCGTGGACGACCCGCGCGTGCAGGACCCCTACTCGCTGCGCTGCCAGCCGCAGGTCGCGGGCGCCTGCCTCGACCTGCTGGACCATGCCGCGGCGGTGCTGCTGCGGGAAGCCAATGCCGTCACCGACAACCCGCTGGTGACGGAGGAGGGCGACGTCCTCTCGGGCGGCAACTTCCACGCCGAGCCGGTGGCCTTCGCCGCTGACGCCATCGCGCTGGCGTTGGCCGAACTCGGCGCCATCAGCGAAAGGCGGCTCGCGCTGCTGACCGACCCGGCGCTGAATTCCGGCCTGCCCGCCTTCCTCGTTGCCGACAGCGGGGTGAATTCCGGCTTCATGATCGCGCAGGTCACCGCCGCGGCGCTTGTGGCGGAGAACCGGGCGCTGGCGGTGCCGCGCAGCGTGGACAGCCTGCCCACCTCCGCCAACCAGGAGGACCATGTCAGCATGGCCACCGGCGCGGCGCTGCGGCTGGCCGCGATGGCGGAACACCTGGCCACCATCCTCGGCATCGAGTTGCTGGCGGCGGCGCAGGGCATCGACTTCCATCGCCCGCTCGCCTCCTCCCCGCCGCTGGAAGCCGCCCATGCGGCGCTGCGCGGGGTCGCGGCGCGCTGGGACGAGGATCGCGCGATGGCGCCCGACATCGAGGCCGCGAAGCGCCTGGTGGAACAGGGCCGCTTCGCCGCGCTGGTGGACCTGCCGTGACGATGTTCGACCGCGTCTGGACCGACGCGCATCTCTGCACCATGGTCCCGCGCGGGGACGACCCTCTCGGCGTGGTCGAGGATGGCGCGATCGCGGCGAAGGATGGGCGCATCGCCTGGGTCGGGCCGCGCGCCGACCTGCCGGGCGACGCCGCCGAGACCACGCGCTGCGACGGCGCCTGGATCACCCCCGGCCTCATCGACTGCCACACCCATCTGGTCTTCGCCGGCGACCGCGCCCGCGAATTCGAGCTTCGCCTGCAGGGCGCGAGCTACGAGGAGATCGCGCTGGCCGGCGGCGGCATCCTGTCCACCGTGCGCGCGACGCGCGCGGCGGGGGAGGATGCGCTGGTCGCCGCCGCGCTGCCGCGCCTCGACCTGCTGCTGGCCGAGGGCGTCACGACGGTCGAGGTGAAGTCGGGCTACGGGCTCGACCTCGCGACGGAGCCGCGGATGCTGCGCGCCGCCCGCCGCCTGCCCGCGCTGCGGCGGGTGGAGGTGGCGACCAGCCTTCTCGCGGCCCATGCGGTGCCGCCCGAATTCGCCGGCCGCCGCGCCGACTTCGCGCGGCTGGTGGCGGAGGAGATCGTGCCCGCCATCGCGGCGGATGGGCTGGCCGATGCGGTCGACGCCTTCACCGATGCCGCGATCGGCTTCACGCCCGAGGAGACGGCCCTGGTCTTCGACGCCGCGCATCGCGCCGGCCTGCCGGTGAAGCTGCATGCCGACCAGCTGCGCGACGATGGCGGCGCGGCGCTGGCGGCGCGCCACGGCGCGCTGTCCGCCGACCACATCGAATATGCGAATGCCGAAGGCATCGCGGCGATGGCGCGGGCCGGCACGGTGGGCGTGCTGCTGCCCGGCGCCTTCTACTTCATCCGGGAGACACGGCAGCCCGACATCGCCGCGATGCGCGCGGCGGGGCTGCGCATCGCGCTCGCCACCGACCTCAACCCCGGCTCCTGCCCCGCGCCGTCGCTGCTGCTGATGCTCAACATGGGCTGCACCCTGTTCCGCCTGACGGTGGCCGAGGCGCTGGCCGGCGTCACGCGCCACGCCGCCGCCGCGCTCGGCCTGCGGGACCGCGGCGCGCTCGCGCCCGGGCTGCGCTGCGACCTCGCGCTCCACGCCATCTCCCGCCCCGCGGAGCTCTGCTACTGGATCGGGCGGAACCCCTGCATCGGCCGGGTGGTCGCGGGCCGATGACGGTCGGGGAGATGCAGGAGCTGGTGCGCCAGGGCGTGCCGCTGGCCGGCGCCTGGGGGGTGGAGGTGCTGTCCTTCGCGGCCGGCGAGGCGGTGCTGCGCCTGCCGCACCGCGACGACCTGCTGCGCCCGGGCGGCACCGTCTCCGGCCCCGCGCTGATGGGGCTGGCCGATGTGGCGATGTGGGTCGCGCTGCTGTCGCTGACCGGCGGGGTGGATGAGAGCCTGACGGCCAACCTTTCCATCACCTTCCTCCGCCCCCCCGCCCCGCGCGCCGTGCTGGCGGAGGCGCGGGTCATCCGGAAGGGGCGCACCCTGTCCTATGGCGAGGTGCTGCTGCGGTCGGAGGGAGAGGAGGCGCCCTGCGCCCATGTGACGACGAGCTGGGCGGCGGCGCGCCGACGCCAGGGCTGAAGGGCGGCCTGTCGCATCTTCTTGCATCGCGGTCATGCAACATCCATCTTTCCGGCAAGCAAGATCGGAGGAAGGACATGCTCGCCCGCGACCTGATGACGACCACCCCCATCACCCTTCCGCCGGACCTGCCGCTCGCCGCCGTCGCGCGGATCTTCGCCGAGCGCGGCATCTCGGGCGCGCCGGTGGTGGATGCGGAGGGGCGGTTGCTCGGGATGGTGACGGAGGGGGACCTGGTCCACCGCCTGGCCGCGACGGAGCGGAAGAAGCCGGGCTGGCTGACCGGCCTCCTCGCCACCGCCGGGCAGCAGGCGGAACAGTATGCCCGCCTGCATGGCCGCACCGCGGCGGATGTGATGACCCGTCACCTGGTGACGGCGGAGGAGGACACGCCGGTCGAGAAGATCGCGAAGGCGCTGGAGGACCGGCACATCCGCCGCGTGCCGGTGCTGCGGGGCGAGGTGCTGGTGGGCGTCGTCTCCCGCGCCGACCTGATCCGCGCGGTCATGGCGCCGCCGGCCGAACCGGCGGGGGTGGCGGCCGACGACGAACGCATCCGCCGCGACCTGCGCCAGGCGATGCGCGGGCAGGCCTGGATCGACGCCTTCTACATCTTCCCCGACGTGCGCGACGGGGTGGTGATGTTCCATGGCTGGTGCCGGAACGAGGAGGTGAAGCGCGGCCTTCGCGTGCTGGCCGAAGGCATCCCCGGCGTGAAGGGCGTGCAGGTGATGGTGGAGAAGCCGCCCCTGCCCGTCCTGTCCCCGTGATCGCGGCCTTGCGCGCCGCCGCGGCCTTGAATCCGCCACGGGCGCGGTCCAGCATCCGGGGACGGGGCCCGGACCCCCTGCCGGGCCCCGTCCAGACACCGTTGCGCCCCCGCGCAGCGACGGCGAACGGAGGTTGAGGGCAGATGGACGGGAGCATCGCATCGGGCGGCACGCTGCTCGGGCGGTTGTCCGAACGGCATGCGGATCTCGAACGGCTGATCGCCACCGAGCGTGCCCGCGCCATCCCGGATGAGGGGCTGATCCGCCGCCTGAGCCGGGAGAAGCTGCTGGCGCGGGATCGCATGGCGGCCCTTTCGGGCTGCGGCATGCCGCGCTGGGCCCGCGGGGACGACCGCTCCGGGGAGTGAGGCACGACCGGCGGCACTGAAAGGGTGCCGCGGCCTGCTCAGCGCGCCGCGACGCGCCGCCCGGTGAACAGCACGGCCGCGAGCATCCCCGCAACCGCCAGTACCACGCCCGCCAGCTTCGCCTCGCCCAGCGCCTCCCCCAGCACGGCGACGGACAGGATCACGGCCATCACCGGCACCATGGTGGACAGGCAGGCCGCGCGCGTCGCCCCCATCAACTCCGCCGCGCGGGCGTAGAGCGTGGTCGCGAGCGCGGAGGCGAAGACGCCCTGCGCCACCGCCTGCAGCAGGCTCGATTGCCATGGCTGGCCCGGCACGCTGCCGAGGCCGAGCGCCAGCCACACCGGCAGCAGCGCCAGCGCGGACAGGCCGCACACCGCCGCGTTGCCCGCCAGCGCCGGCACCCGCCACCGGCGCAGCAGCCCCGTGAAGCAGCCCCAGGTGGTGCCGGCGCAGACCAGGATGATGTCGCCCCGCCAGGCGCCCGGGTGGCTGCCCGCGATGCCATCCCAGCCGATCAGCAGCACCCCGGCCACGATCACCGCCACCGCGGCAAGCCGTCCCCGTGTCGGCCATTCGCCCAGCAGCGGGATGGCGAGCAGAACGCCGGTGACCGCGGCGGTGATGGGGGCGACCGTCCCGCCATGGCTGGCCGGGGCGTAGGTCAGCCCCCAGCCGAACAGCAGCGCGTTCCCCGCCCCGCCCGTCGCCGCCAGCGCCAGCAGACGCGGCAGGCCGAGCCCGCGGAGTGCCGCGCGGGACCGCCAGGCGAAGGGCGCCAGCACCAGCCCTGCCGTGATGTAGCGCAGCGCCGCGAGGTCGAGCGGCGTGAACCCCGCGACCGTGCCGCTGCGCGCCACCACCGCATGGGCGCCCCATGTCAGCGCCGCGACGAGCCCAAGGGCCAGCCCGAGGAGGATGTTGCGGGCCGATCCGGTCACCGGGCGATGCTACAGGCACCGGGCGGCCACGCGAAGCGCCTGCGGCACGCCGCCCGCACCCTTGGCGCCCCGGCGCCTGGGCGCCGGCACGTCAGGCGGCGTGGATCTCGTTCACCTCCGACCCGAAGCGGTCGAAGGATACGCCGTAGCAGTGGATGGAGATGGCAGGGCGGCAGGACAGGTTGGCCAGCCGATGGATCAGCCGCGGATCGGCGGGGCCGTGCCCGCCGGCGCCCGGCGCCAGCAGGCGCGTCGTGGCCGGCACCGGCGGGTCGCCGGGCTCATAGCAGGTCTCGGTCAGCACGCCCTGGTGGACCGCGAAGGCGCACCAGGCCTTGTGGCCATGCACCGGGGACATCTGGCCGGGCTGCCAGACCAGGGCGACGACCGCATATCCCCCCGCCGGATCGGCATGCAGAAGGTGGCGGACATACCGCTCCGCACTGCCCGGCACCTCCCGTCCATCGAGCAGAAGCGGATCGGCGGCAAAGGCGGCGATGGCGTCCGCCACGGCCCGTGGTCGCGCGGCGGCATCGCCACGCGCAGCCGCCGCGACCGTGGCCAGCATGGTGTCGAGCGCGCTGCGGGGGCGGATGAAGGTCATGGAGATGCCACAGCTGATCCGGCCGCAGTATTCCGATGAACTTTCCAACATGCAAGCTGAAAGGAGGTGATCCATCCCCAATTTCCACACCACCTGCCAATTCTTCCCCCCTCGCGACCCCTGCTGGTTCCCGCGTGCCCGCCCCCTCCCGGCCGGGCTGCGGCTGTGGTCTGATCCGGCCCGCCACCGGGAAGGACACCACGCATGCGCCGCCGCCACCTCCTGCTCGCCGGCCTCGCCGCCGGTCCGGCCGTGCCCGCCCTGGCGCAGCCCGTGTCGGCGCGTCCGCTGCGGCTCGTCGTCCCCTTCCCCCCCGGTGGCACCGCCGACCTGCTCGGCCGCCTTGCCGCGCGGGAGATCGAGACCCGCCTCGGCCAGCCGGTGGTGGTGGAGAACCGGGCCGGCGCGGGCGGCGCCGTCGGGTCCGAAGCGGTCGCCCGCGGCCCGGCCGACGGCAGCACCCTGGTCCTGTCCAACATCGCGAGCCAGGCGATCGGCCCCGCGGTGAACCGCAACATCGCCTATGACAGCGTGCGTGACTTCACCCATGTCGGCCTGATCGCCGCGGTGCCGAGCGCGATCGCCGTCTCGGCCGCCGGCCCCTTCCGCACGCTGGCCGAGCTGGTCGCGCGCGCCCGCACCGCGCCCGGCGCCGTCCGCTTCGCCTCCAACGGTGTCGGCACGTCGAGCCATGTGAAGCTGGAACTGCTGAAGCGCGCGGCGGGCGTCGACATCACCCATGTTCCCTATCGCGGCAGCGCCCCGGCGGTGACCGACGTGATCGCCGGACAGGTGGAGGGGCTGATCGCCGCGGTGCCCGACATCGGCAACAACGACCGCCTGCGCCTGCTGGCCGTGACGGTGGCCGAACGCGCGAGCCGCTGGCCGGAGGTGCCGGGCGTCGCCGAACTCGGCTTCCCCACCCTGGTCGCGACCAACTGGTTCGGCCTGTCGGGCCCCGCCGGCTTCCCGCCCGAGGCGGCGCAGCGCATCAACGCCGCCCTCGTCGCCGGGCTCAACACGCCGGAACTCACGGAACGGCTGGCGGGTCTCGGCGCCGCGCCCAACCGGATGACGCCCGCGGAGTATTCGGCGATGGTCGCGGCCGAGGTGCCGCGCTGGGCGGAGATCGCCCGCAGCGCCGACATCCGCGCCGAATGAGCGCGGAGACGGCGGCGGAGCTGGAAGCCCGCCTGGCGGAGGTGCGCGCGAAGCGCGGCTACCTGCTGCCGCATCACGGGCTGATGGCGCTGGCCTTCCCGAAGCTGCTGGCCGGCTACGACGCCGCCTACACCGCCATGGCGCTCGACGACCGCGTGCTGTCGCACCATGACCGGGAATTCGTCTGGCTCGCCGTGCTGGCCGCGACGGACGAGGCGATGGCGACGCACCACATCGCGAAGTTCCGTGCGGCCGGCGGCACCGATGCCACGATCGGCGCGGCCTTCGCCGCCGCCGCGCTCGCCATCGGGGCGGAAGCCTTTGACTTCGCGGCCCGCGACTGGGCACGCCAGCTTGCGCCCTTCGACCCGCGGCGCGCCTATCTCGACGCCCTACGCCGCGTGGCGCCCGGCGCGCCGATGCGGCTGGTCCACCTGGCCGGGCTTGCGGTGCAGGTCTGCCGCGCCCGCTGGCGGCCCTTCGCCTGGCATCTCGGCGCCGCCTATGCCGATGCGGTGCCGGAGGAGGAGATGGCGGAGGCGATCAGCCTGGCGATGTTCCCCGGCAGCGTGCCCCACTTCGTCGAGGCCTGCGGGCATTGGCGGCGGCTGATCGCGGAAGGCGCGCTGCCGGCGAGCGACCGCTTCCGCGCCTGGGCCGCGCTGACCGGCCAGGGCGGGCATGACGAGGCGGCGGGGCTGCCGCCCGGCTGACCGCCCCCTTGCCCTAGCCCAGGCCCCGCAGCACCGCGTCGCCCATCGCCGCGGTGCCGACCACGGGCTGCCCCGGCAGGGCGATGTCGGCGGTGCGCGCGCCGCCCGCAAGTGCGGCGGCGACCGCCGCCTCCACCTCCGCCGCCGCGGCCTCGGCGCCGACGCTCCAGCGCAGCAGCAGCGCCGCCGACAGGATGGCGCCGATCGGGTTCGCGACCCCCTTCCCCGCGATGCCTGGCGCGGCCCCGTGAACGGGTTCGTACAGCGCCCGCCGCCGGCCATCCGGCAACGGGCGCGACAGCGAGAGGGAGGGCAGCATCCCCGGGCTGCCCGCCAGCGCCGCGGCGCCGGCCGAGAGCACGTCGCCGAACAGGCTGTCGGCCAGCACCACGTCGAAGCGCGCGGGGTCGCGCGCCAGCAGCGGCGCGCAGGCATCGGCCAGCATGTGCTCCAGCGCGACGTCGCGGAACTCGTCCTCGTGCAGCGCGGTCACCACCTGGCGCCAGAGCGCGCCCGATTCCATCAGGTTCGCCTTGTCCACGCTGGTCACCCGGCCGCGCCGGCCCCGCGCCAGGGCGAAGGCGAAGCGGGCGGTCCGCACCACCTGGTCCTCGGTGTAGCTGTGCGTGTCGACGCCCCGCCGCTGGCCATGGGCAAGGTGCTCGATCCCCCGCGGCTGGCCGAGATAGGCGCCGCCCGACAGGTCGCGCACGAAGACCAGATCCACCCCGTCCAGCACCCGCGCCTTGTGGGGCGTGACCTCCGCCAGCACCGGGTCGGTCCTGAGCGGCCGCAGGCTGACGAAAAGGCCGAGCCTGTCGCGCAGCGCGGCCATGCCCCCGGTCCGCCGCTCCTCCATCGGGATCGCGGTGTGGTCGAGGCTGTCGAGCGGGCCGGCCAACACCGCATCGGCCCGCGCCTCGGCGGCGCGGCTCGCGGCCGGCAGCAGCGCCCCATGCGCCTTCCAGGCGGCAAGGCCGAAGGCGCCTTCCTCGACCTCCACCGGCAGGGCGTGGCGGGCCACGGCGCGGCGCAGCACCCGCAAGGCCTCCGCCGTCACCTCCGGCCCGATGCCATCCCCGGCCAGCGCCAGCACGCGGGTCGGGCGCGGGCGGTCCGGCGGCAGCACGCGGCGGGCGATGGCGTCGGGCATGCGGATGGCCTCCGGGCGGGCCTCGTGCATCGCGGGCCCGGCGGCGCGCGTCAAGCGCGGAACGACTTGCGCGCGGGCGCACCCTGGCCGAAGAAGGCGGCGATGGCCCCGCAACGCACCGCGCTGATGATCCTCGGCATGCACCGCTCCGGCACCTCCGCGCTGGCCCGCGTGCTCGGGCTGCACGGACTGGCGCTGCCGCGCGACGCGATGGCGGGCAAGCCGGAGAACCCGCGCGGCTTCTGGGAACCGGCGCCCGCGCAGAAGCTGAACGACCGCATCCTCGCCGCGGTCGGCAGCGCCTGGGACGACCCGCGCCCGCTGCCGCGGCCTCTGGCGCCGCAGGACCGGCTGTCCGCCTGGCAGGCGGAGGCCGCGGCCGTACTGGCGGAGCAGTTCGCCGGCACCGCGCCGCTGGTGCTCAAGGACCCGCGCATCGCCCGGCTCGCGCGGCTGTGGCGCGGCGCGGTCGCGGCGCGCGGGATCGCGCCGAAGGCGGTGCTGGCCATCCGCAACCCGCTCGAGGTCGCGGCCTCGCTGGAGGCGCGGAACGGCATCGGGCTCGACCAGGCGATGCGGCTCTGGCTCGGCCATGTGCTGGAGGCGGAGCGCGGGTCGCGCGGGCTGCCGCGCGCCGTGGTGCATTACGACATGCTGCTGCGCGACTGGGCGGGGGCGGTGGCGCCGGCGCTGAGGCTGCTGCCGGACGGCGCGGCGCGGCCCGATGCGGCGGCCATCGCCGCCTTCCTCGGGCCGGAGCTTCGCCACCACGCCGTCGCCACGGACACGCTGCTGCGGCACCCGAAGGTGCCGGGCGCCGTGAAGCTCGCCTATGCCGAATTCCGCCGCCACCCCGGCGGCGGGGCGCTGGACGAGGAATTGCTGGACCTGCTGCACCGGCGCTTCGCGGAAGGGCTGGCCACGCCCTGACGGCCCGGCCCGGCCCGACGCCCCCTTGCGGAAGGCACGGCCGCGCCCGCATTCTCGCGCCCGCAACGGGCGGCCCGGAGAGGCCCGCCGACAGGGAGGGATGCCCCGATGACCCACGCCATCACCCGCCGCGCCGCGCTGCTGGCCGGCGCCGGCGCGCTGGCCGCCCCGCATGCCGGGCGCGCGCAGTCCTACAAGCAGGAATACAAGCTGTCGGTTGTCGGCAACAGGCCGATCCCGCTGTCCGAGGGCGCCTTCCAATGGGCCGACCTGGTGACGCAGCGGTCGAACGGCCGGATCAACGTGAAGGTCTATCCGGGCAGCCAGCTCGTCGGCGGCGACCAGACGCGCGAACTGGTGGCGATCCGCCAGGGCGTGATCGACATGGCGGTCTTCTCCACCATCAACATCTCGCCGCAGGTGCGGGAGATGAACCTGTTCTCCCTGCCCTTCCTCCTCGGCGACCACCGCGGCTTCGACGCCATCATCAACGGCCCGGTGGGGGAGGAGCTGTTCCGCGCCCTGTCCACCCGCGACGTCGTGCCCTGCGCCTGGGGCGAGAACGGCTTCCGCGAGATCTCGAACAGCCGCCGCGCCATCCGCGAACCGGGCGACCTTCGCGGCATGAAGATCCGCTTCGCCGCCGGCGCCATCTTCAGCGAGATCTTCACCGCGCTCGGCGCGAACCCGCTGCAGATGTCCTTCGCGGATCTCCAGCCCGCGCTGTCCACCGGCGCGGTGGACGGGCAGGAGAACCCGATCAACCTCTTCCTCGCCTTCCGCATGGACACGCTGGCGCAGCGCCACCTGACGATCTGGAACTACGTGGCCGATGCCGGGATCTTCGTGGTCGGCAAGGCGGTGATGGACAGCTTCGCGCCGGCCGACCGCACGCTGGTCATGGAATGCGCGCGCGATGCCGCGAAGGCGCAGATCGAGGCGAGCCGCAAGGGCATCGGCGTCGACGCCGACCGCTCCTCGATCGAGGAGATGCAGCGCCGCGGCGTGACGGTGACGACGCTGACGGACGCCGAGAAACAGGCCTTCGCCCGCGCCACCCGCCCGGTCTTCGACAAATGGGCGCAGACCGTCGGCGCCGACCTGGTCCGCCGCGCCGAGACCGCGATCCGCGGCGCGCGGGCCTGAGCGCAGGCGATGGCCGCCGAGCCCGACCCGACCGTGGGCCGCGACAACCCCGCGACCCGCATCCCGCTGAAGGTCGAGGAGGTGCTGGTGGCGGCCGCGATGGCGGCGATGGCGCTCATCACCGCCGCCAACGTCGTCACCCGCTACCTGACCGACATCAGCCTCGCCTTCACCGAGGAATACTCGGTGGTGCTGATGGTGCTGGTCGCGCTGCTCGGCACCGCGGTGGCCACCGCATCGGGGCGTCACATCCGCATCGCCTATTTCACCGACCTGCTGTCGCCCCGCGGCCGGCGCCTGGCGGAGATGGCGGCGATGGCGCTGACCGTGCTCTGCTTCGGCATCCTCGTCTGGTACGGCTGGCGGCTCGCCTATGACGAATACCGGTTCGAGGTGCTGTCGAACGGGCTCGGCCATCCGAACTGGTGGTACACGGGCTGGCTGCCGCTGCTGTCGGCGGTGGTGGTGGCGCGCGCGATCGGGCGCCTGATCCGGCTGGCGCGCGGCGGGGATGGCTGAGCCGCCATGGTAGGGTCCATCCTGTTCCTCACCTTCCTCGTGCTGCTGGCCGGCGGCGTGCCGATCGGCGTGGCGCTCGGCCTCGCGGGGGCGCTGGCGATCCTGCTGGCGGACCAGTCGATCCTCGCGATGCCGACCAACGTCTATGCCGGCATCGCCAAGTATCCGCTGATCGCCATCCCGATGTTCGTGCTGGTCGGCAGCGTCTTCGACCGCACCGGGGTCGCGCTGCGGCTGGTGCGCTTCGCCACCGCCATCGTCGGCGCGGGGCGCGGGGCGCTGGCCTCCGTCTCGGTCCTGGTGGCGATGGTGATCGGCGGCATCAGCGGATCGGGGCCGGCGACCTCGGCGGCGGTCGGGCAGGTGGTGACGCGGAGCATGGCGCGGGATGGCTATCCCCGCCCCTTCATCGCCAGCACCGTCGCCGCCGCGGCGGCGACCGACATCCTCATCCCGCCTTCGATCGCCTTCATCATCTATGCCGTGCTGGTGCCCGGCGTGTCGGTGCCCGCGATCTTCATGGCCGGGATGTTCCCCGGCATCCTCGCCGGCTTCGCCATCATCGGCGCGGTGCTGGCGCTGTCCTGGCTGAACGACTTCGGCGGCAAGTCCCGGCAGGAGGAGCGGCTGGAGGTCTGGCGCACCTTCCGCGAGGCCTTCTGGGGTCTGATGGCGCCGGTGGTGATCCTGGGCGGCATGCGGATCGGCGCCTTCACGCCCACGGAAGCCGCCGTGATGGCGGTGTTCTACGGCCTGTTCATCGGCTTCTTCATCTATCGCAGCCTGACGCTGCGCGACGTCTACGAGATGCTGGTGGAGGCGGGGGAGCTTTCGGCCGTCATCCTCATCGTCGTCGCGCTGGCATCGGTCTTCGCCTGGTCCACCTCCACGCTCGGCATCGTGCAGCCGGTGGCGGGCTGGATCGTGGGCCTCGGGCTCGGCGAATACGGCACCATCGCGCTGCTGATGGTGGTGCTGGTCTTCATCGGCATGTTCCTGGACGGCGTCTCCACCTTCCTGATCCTGCTGCCGGTGCTGATCCCCATCGCCAACGCCTTCCACTGGGACCTGACCTGGTTCGGCGTGATCCTGACGATGAAGATCGCGATCGGGCAGTTCACCCCGCCGATGGCCGTGAACCTCATGGTGTCATGCCGGATCGCCGGGGTCAGCATGGAGAGCACGATCCCCTGGGTGGTGTGGATGATCCTGGCGATGTTCGGCTCCCTCGCGCTCGTCGTCGCCTTCCCGGAGATCGCGCTGTGGCTGCCGCGGATGCTGGGCACCTTGTAGGGAGGATGCGGCGATGCCCGCCTATCTGGTCGCGAACATCCGCGTGAGGGACGCGGCGGGGTTCGAGGAGTACCGCGCGCGGGTGCCGGCGGTGATCGCCGCGCATGGCGGGCGCTACCTGGTGCGCGGTGGCGCGCTGGAGGTGGTGGAGGGCGCGCCGGCGCTGGCGCGGGTGGTGATCCTGGAATTCCCGGACATGGCCGCGCTGAAGGGCTTCTACGCCTCGCCCGAGTACGCGCCGCTGCTGCGGCTGCGGCTGGAGACGGCGGAGAGTGAGGTGGTGCTGGTGGAAGGCCACGCCCCGGGCTGACGGGTGGGGGCGACGGCCCCCGCCCCGCAGCGCGGGCGCGGCAGGACGCCGCGCGCTACCTGCTCATGTCCAGCGCCGGCTTCGCATCCGCCGGCAGCGGGCTCTGGTAGGGCCTGCCGCCGGTGCGGCCGCGGTGGTCCTCCTTCGCGGCGGCGATCAGCGCGGGGTCGCGCAGCGCATCCACCGCCGTGCCGGCCATGACCTTCGCGACATGCACCATGCCCTTGTGCGCCGCCGGCAGCTTGCCCTGCGCGGTCAGCTGCCAGGAATGGCCCGGCGTGCCGATGGCGTAGGTCGAGCCCCGCGCCTGCACGGTCGGCACCTTCCACGACACGTCGCCCACATCGGTGCTGCCGATCATCGGCGCGCCGTTGCGGTCGAGCGGCACCACGGTGTCGCAGAGCGACACGCCCGCACGCTGCTCCAGCCCGACCCGCCGCCAGGAGGAGGCGATGTCCTCCTC
This sequence comes from Falsiroseomonas sp. CW058, assembly GCF_050563535.1. NCBI lineage: Bacteria > Pseudomonadati > Pseudomonadota > Alphaproteobacteria > Acetobacterales > Roseomonadaceae > Falsiroseomonas > Falsiroseomonas sp. CW058. The sequence continues at coordinate 89,709 of NZ_JBNXUO010000009.1, read as the reverse complement.
CGTCATCGTCGCCTGGAAGCCGGCCGCGATGCGGCGGTCCTCCTCGTCGAATTCGGGCGGGCCCAGGCGGTCCAGGTTCGCCTGCATCGCGCGTTCCAGCGGCGTGTTGCCCAGCAGGTTCGACACGGCGGAGACGACCTTCGTGGTCACGGCCGTCTCGGTCATCAGCGCCGCGCCGTCGGCGATCTTCCGCACCCGCGCGACCAGGCCGTTCAGCTCCTGCAGGTTCCGCGCGCGGATCAGGTAGCGGACCTTCGCCGTCGCCTGCACCACGTTCGGCGCGATGCCCCCGGCATCGAGATAGGCGTAGTGGACCCGCGCGTCGGAGGGCATGTGCTCGCGCATGTAGTTCACGCCGACATTCATCAGCTCCACCGCATCCAGCGCGGAACGGCCGAGATGCGGCGCGGCCGCGGCATGGCTCGCGCGCCCCGCGAAGCTGAAGTCGATGCGGGTGTTCGCCAGGCTCAGCGGCTCCATCACGCCGGCGAAGGCGGCCGGGTGCCAGGTGATGGCGATGTCCACGTCGTCGAAGGCGCCGTCGCGGCACATGAAGCCCTTGGCGGCCCCCCCCTCCTCGGCCGGGCAGCCGTAGTAGCGCACGCGGCCGGGCAGCCCGTTGGCCTTCAGCCAGTCCTTCACCGCCGCGGCCGCGAGGAGGCTGGCCGAGCCGAGCAGGTTGTGGCCGCAGCCATGGCCGCGCGTCTCGCCCGCCACCGGGCGCGGCTCCATCACGCCCGCTTCCTGGCTCAGCCCGGGAAGCGCGTCGTATTCGCCGAGGATGGCGATGACCGGCCCGCCCTCGCCGGCCTCGCCCATCACCGCGGTCGGGATGTCGGCCACGTTGCGCGTCACGCGGAAGCCCTCCGCCTCCAGCATGGCGGTGTGCTCGGCGCAGGACCGATGCTCGTCGTAGCAGAGCTCCGGCATGCCCCAGACGCGGTCCGAAAGCCCGATGTATTCCTGCTTCCGGCCCTCCACCAGGCGCCAGATCTCGTCCTCGTTCCGCATCGTGCCGCTCCGTCCGTGGAATGCCGCCATCCTATCGCGCGGATCGCGCGGGCGCTCAACCGGCGCCCCTCAACCAAAGGGCGGCCGCCGCGTTGCCGGGGGCTGTTGCAGGAGGGTCCGATGCGCATCCAGGTGAACACCCACGACACGGCCGGGGACGACGGCTACACCACCCGCGTGGAGGCGCAGGTCGCGGGGGAGCTCGACCGCTTCACCGAACACCTCACCCGGGTCGAGGTCCATCTCGCGGACGTGAACGGGGACAAGGGCGGCGCCGCGGACAAGCGCTGCATGATCGAGGCGCGCCCCACCCACCATAAGCCGATCGCCGTCACCCACCAGGCGCCGACGCTGCCCATGGCGATCGACGGCGCGCTCGACAAGATCAACCGCGCCCTCGACCGCGCCCTCGCGCCCCGGACGGACCACAAGGGCGCGGCCTCCATCCGCGACGCGGATCTGTAGTGCGCGCTACTTCACGATGGCGCCCGCGCTGCGCGGCGTCGTCGTGATCGTCACGTTGGTGTCGAAGCGGAAGCTGCCGCCCCAGCTGCCGTAGCTGCTGCTGGTGACGCCGTTGCGCGCGCTTCCCGGATAGGAGGCGCGCCCCGCTTCCCGCACCACGGTGACGCGCCCGCCGGCAGGGCCGACCGCGCCGGCATGCAGCGCCGCGCGGCAGACCCCGCTGTCATCGGTGTAGGTGCCGCTGCCCCACACGCTCGCCGGCCGTGCCACGGCTTCGGCCGGGCAGGCGCAGGCCAGGCGCTGGGGCGCCGCGCTGCCGAGGTCCCGCCACCGGTCCGGGCAGGCCGGCAGCGCCACCGCCGCCGGCGCGGCCGGCGCCGCGGCTGCCGCGCGGTCGGCGCGCGCGATCGCCGCCGCCAGGTCCTGCACGGCTTCCGTCAGCAATTCCCGCGCGCGGGTGCCGGTTTCGTCAGGTGCCTTCAGCGTGGCGCCGTTGTGCAGCCAGACCACGACCATTCCCCGTTCGGTCTGCGCGCCGTTCGCGCGCAGCCGCGTCGGCTCCGACGCGAGGGCCAGGATCAGCTGGAAGGCGAAGGTGCAGGATTCCCGCCCGTGCAGCAGGACGATGGCGGTGTTGAGTTCCGGCATGTCGGCCAGCTCGGCGGCGGAAAGGCCGGCCGGCGGCACCCGTCCCACGAAGCGGATGCCGGACCCGCGCAGCCCCGCCGCCACGGCCGCCTCCAGCCCATCCGCCGCGACGCCGCAGGCGGCCGGCGCATCCTCCGGCGCGGAAAGGAGGTCGAGTTCGAGCCGGAGCGTGCGGATCCCGGCGAGGAGCGGGTTCGGCGCCGGCTCACGGGCCTGCGCGGGCGCGGGCTGCGCCGGCGCGGCGGCCGGCGGCGCCGCAGGCACCGGCTGCTTCTGCGCCCATGCCGCGGGTGGGAGCAGCAGCGCAGCCCCGAGCGCGAGAAGCATCCCCATGCGCGGGGCAGGCTTGGCTTTGCCGTCCATTCCAGGATCCTTCCTTCCCAACCGCATCGTCGGCGCCGTCACGACCACGCCGCCTCCACCCCCGGCGGTGGCGAGAAGGGCAGGTCGCCGCGCGCCAGCACCGCCTCCCTCCCGCCATTCGCCGCCAGGATGGCAGCCTGCCGCGCCTTCACGCGGGCGTCGACCTCGGCGGGGTCGGTGCCGAGCCTCTCGCGCAGCAGCACCTCCATCCGCGCGATCAGCATCGCGCTCGACGGGTCCTTCGCCAGGTCCGTCAGCTCCTCCGGATCGGCGGCGAGGTCGAAGAGCTGCGGCGGGTAGGTCGCGTAGCGGATGTATTTGCACGCCCCCTCGCGCAGCATGAACGCCGCCTCGCGCGAGCCGCTGGCGTGGTACTCGCTGAGCACGAGGCGGTCCGGCGCCGCGCCGCGCGCGATGTCGAACAGCGAGGCCGAGCACGGCGGCGGCGCCTCCGCGCAGCCCACCGCGTCGACCACGGTGGCGAAGACGTCGGTCAGGCCCACCGGCGTGGCGCAGGTGGCGCCCGCGGCCACGCCCTCGCCGGCCAGGATCATCGGGATGCCGACGCTCTCCTCGTACATCACGGACTTCCCCCAGAGCCCGCGCGCGCCCACGCTGTCGCCGTGGTCCGACGCGTAGAGCACGCGCGTGCTCCCCCCCAGGCCGCATTCGTCGAGGCAGCCGAGGATCCTGCCCACCTGCTCGTCCATGAAGGACACCAGGCCGTAGTAGCCGGCCATCATGCGCTGCACATCCGCCTCGTCGCGGACATGGCTGTCATAGGGGATGGTCGCCGCGTAGTCGTCCGTGAAGGGGTGCCGCGGCCGCTGGTCCCTCGCATAGAGCTTCGGCATCCCCACCACCCCGGGCGGGTAGCGGCGGAAATGCTCGGGCGGCGCGGTCAGCGGGAAATGCGGCGTGACGAGCGAGACGAACAGGCACCAGGGCCTGTCCGGCGTCCGGCCCGCGCGCGCGCGCAGCCACTCCTCCGCCCGCGCGGCGATGTCGCGGTCATAGCGGGTGTAGTCGCTCTCCCCCGGGCCCGCGGCGGCGCGCATCTTCTGCGCGCCCTTCCGGGGCGGCGCCGTCTCGTCGCGGATGAGGGCGAGCAGGTCGCCCTTGCCGTCCACGACATGCATCGGGACGATCTCCTCGGTGAAGCCGTGGTCGTCGCCGGGCAGGCCGCGGAAATGCAGCTTGCCGATGGAGGTCACCTCGTGCCCCGCCTCGCGCAGGGCATGGTGCCAGGACCGCACCGCGCCGTCATAGGGATCGGCGTTGTCGTGGTAGCGGCCCATCGCATGCAGTTCGCGCCCCGTCGCCAGCGCGGCGCGGGCGGGGACGCAGATGGGCGACGGGGTGGAGGCCGCGGTGAAGCGCGTGCCGCGCGCCGCCAGCGCATCGAGGTTCGGCGTGTGGACGAAGGGGTGCCCCGCGCAGCCCAGCGCCTTCGGGCTGTGCTCGTCGGACAGGATCACCACCAGGTTCCGCTTCGGCTCGACCGCCACGCCCCGCCCCCTCCCGCGCCTGCCACGATGCTGGCCCCGATCGGGCGCGCGGGAAAGGGGGTGGGCGCCGCGGCGGGCCCGCGCGCCGGACGCCACCGTGCCGATCGTGAGGCCGCTCGGCGCTTGATGCCGGCGCGCAACCCCGCCTAGCCTGTCCGCAAGCGCGCCGCCGCCGGGCGGACGCGCAACGGAGGAGAGACGCCATGGTCCGCCTGACCCGCCGCACCCTGCTTGCCGCCAGCGGCGCGGCGCTCGCCGCCCCTGCCCTCGCCCAGCCGCGCTGGCCGGCCCGGCCGATCCAGATGATCGTTCCCTGGGGGGCGGGCGGCGGCACGGATGCGACCGCGCGCATCGTGGGGTCGCTGCTGGAGCGCGACCTCGGCCAGCCGGTCAACGTGGTGAACCGCACCGGCGGGTCCGGCGTGGTCGGCCATTCCGCCATCGCGACCGCGGCACCCGACGGCTACACGATCGGGATGATCACGGTCGAGATCGCGATGATGCACTGGCAGGGGCTGACGGAGCTGAAGCCCACCAGCTACACCCCGCTTGCGCTGATGAACGAGGATCCGCCCGGCGTCACCGTCAACCAGTCCGCGCCCTGGGCGGACATCAAGGCGCTGGCGGATGCGATCAAGGCGAGCCGGCCCGGCCAGTTCAAGGCGTCCGGCACGGGCCAGGGCGGCATCTGGCACCTGGCGCTGGTCGGCTGGCTGCAGGCGATGGGCCTGCGCGGCGACCATGTGCGCTGGGTGCCGTCCAACGGCGCGGCGCCGGCCATGCAGGACCTGGCGGCGGGCGGCATCGAGCTCGTCACCTGCTCGATCCCCGAGGCGCGGGCGATGATCGACGCGAACCGCGCGCGGCCGCTCGCCATCATGGCGGCGCAGCGCAACCCGGTCTTCGGCAGCGTGCCGACGCTGAACGAGACGCTCGGCATCAACTACACCTCCGGCGCCTGGCGCGGCATCGCGGGGCCGCCGAACCTGCCGGCGGGCGTGCGGGACACGCTCGTCGCCGCGCTCGACAAGGCATACAAGTCGGCCGAATTCCAGGACTTCATGCGCGCCCGCGGCTTCGGCACGGTCTGGGGCGGGCCGCAGGACTTCGCGGCATTCATGGACCGGGCCAACACCGGCATGGGCGAGGCGATGCGCGCCGCGGGCCTTGCCCGCGGCTGAGGCCGGGCGCCGGCGCGGCAGGGGGCCCGCGCCCCCGGGCGCCCGCCGCTACAGGGTGGCGGCGCCCGCCCCCGGCTCATCCGCCGGCATCGGGTCCGCGGGCAGCGGGTCCGCGGCGTCGGCGCGCCAGCCCTTCCGCTCCTCGTAGAGCCGCTTCGCCAGCAGCGCGCCGCCGACCGCGGTGGCGCCGATGGCCAGCGTGGCGACGGCGCCGGCCGCCAGCGCCATCCCCGCCATCATCATGGGCGGGGCCATCATCGTACGGGCGGCGCAGCGCATCAGCATGGCGGGGTCCTCGTGGCTGGGGCGCCTCACTTGGGGCGCGGCGGCGGCGGCGCAAGCCGCGGCCCGGGGGGCGGCAGGACTCGTTCCGCCGCGCAGGAACAGACGCGGCTGCCGTCGGGCAGGGGGTTCGGCATCGTCACCTCCCCGCAATGCGGGCATTCGACCGGCTCCTCCCGCAGCGCGCCTACCATGGCGGGTCGAGCGCGAGCAGCGAGGCGAGCGCCCGCACCTCCCGCAGGTCGCCGGCCTCGGCCGCCGCTTCGATCGCGCCGAGGGTGGCGGCGGCACCCGGCCAGCCGGCATTCGCGGCGATGCCGCGCAGCGCATGGGCGGCGGCGCGGGCCGACGGCGCGTCGCCATCCGCCGCCGCGGCGGTCAGGCGCGGGATGCGGGCGGACCATTCGGCGCGGAACTGCTCGCCGAGCTCCTTGTCCGGGGGCGCGGCCCTGTCCAGCACCGGCGTGTAGAGCGTGACGAAGCCGCCCCCCGGCAGCGGCGCGCGGCGCAGCTCGATGCGGGACCCGTCGGGCCGCTCGCGCTCGATGCGCTGCAGGACGGCGCCCTTCCGCAGCGCGTCGAGCCGGCGCGCGACCTCGGCCTCCGGGTCCACCAGGCCGAACTCCCCGGCTTCCGCCTGCAAGCGCAGCAACTCGGCCATCGGCATCCCGATGCGCAGAAGCTGGCGGGGCACGCCGGCGAAGTCGGGAAAGCGCGGATTCCAGCCCACCAGCCGCAGGTCGCCGTCCATCACCATCACGCCGTCCGCCATCGCGGCCAGCACGCCGTCCAGCAGGCGGGCCTTCGCCTCCGCCCGCTCCGCCACCCCCTTCAGCTCGGCCTGCGCGGCAAGCAGGCGGGCCTGGCGCGCGGCATGGTCCGGCCAGGCGCGGCCGAGCCTCCAGCCCCGCCACGCCATCGGCGCGAGCGCGGCGGCAAGCGCCGCGGCGGGCAGCGCGGCCCACCATCCGGCCGCCCCGGCATCGGCCGGGACGCAGGCGGCCAGCGCCGGGGTCAGCAGCAGGGCGGGCAGGCCGTTGGGGACGCGCATCGGCTCCGGGGAAACGACAGTCACGGCGGGGTTGCATCTACCCATGCGGGTACGGCCACCGCAAGGCGGCGGGCGAGGGCCGGGCGCGGGGTGGGGTGGACGCGGCGGGACGCCATTGGCATGTTCCGCCACCCGCCAGGGCCGGCCCCTTCCGTGCCGTCCGGCGGACGGCAAGGGGATCGGCTATGGCCAAGATCAAGGTGAAGACACCCGTCGTCGAGATGGACGGGGACGAGATGACGCGCATCATCTGGGGGTTCATCAAGGACCGGCTGATCCTGCCGTATCTCGACATCGACCTGAAATACTATGACCTCGGCATCGAGTACCGCGACCAGACTGACGACCAGGTGACGGTGGACGCCGCGAACGCCACCAAGCAGTACGGCGTCGGCGTGAAGTGCGCGACCATCACCCCGGACGAGGCGCGGGTGAAGGAATTCGGCCTGAAGAAGATGTGGCGGTCGCCGAACGGCACCATCCGCAACATCCTCGACGGCACGATCTTCCGCGAGCCGATCATCATGCGGAACGTGCCCCGCCTGGTGCCGCACTGGACCAAGCCGATCGTCGTCGGCCGCCACGCCTATGGCGACATCTACCGCGCGGTCGAGATGAAGGTGCCCGGCGCCGGCAAGGTGACGATGACCTTCACGCCGGAAGGCGGCCAGCCGCAGGAGATCGGCGACTTCGCCTTCAAGGCCGGCGGCGTCGCGATGATGATGCACAACCTCAACAGCTCGATCGAGGGCTTCGCGCGCGCCAGCTTCAACTATGGCCTGCAGCGCAACTACTCGGTCTACTTCAGCCACAAGAACACCATCCTCAAGGCCTATGACGGCAACTTCAAGGACATCTTCCGCGCCATCTACGACGCCGAGTTCAAGGCGGAATACGAGAAGCGCGGCCTGACCTACGAGGACCGCCTGATCGACGACATGGTGGCCTCCGCGCTGAAGTGGGAAGGCGGCTATATCTGGGCCTGCAAGAACTACGACGGCGACGTGCAGTCCGACATCGTGGCGCAGGGCTTCGGCTCGCTCGGCCTGATGACCTCGGTCCTGCTCTCCCCCGACGGCAGCACGGTCGAGTCCGAGGCGGCGCACGGCACCGTCACGCGCCACTACCGCGAGCACCAGAAGGGGCGCGAGACCAGCACGAACCCGATCGCCTCGATCTTCGCCTGGACGCGCGGCCTCGCCTATCGCGGCCGCTTCGACGGCACGCAGGACGTGGTGGACTTCGCCAACGCGCTCGAGCAGGTCTGCATCGAGACGGTGGAGGCTGGCGACATGACGAAGGACCTTGCCATCCTCATCAGCAAGGACCAGCCCTGGCTGAACACGCAGGCCTTCCTCGCGAAGCTCGACGAGAACCTGAAGAAGAAGATGGCCTGACGCGGCCGCCTTCACCGCTTCGCCTGACCGCGGCGGCCGGGGCGACCCGGCCGCCGCTTTCGCTTGCGCCACCGGCGGGGGGTTCCGGCCGATGCCATCGTTCAACCTTGCCGACTGGCTGGCGCTCGCTGTCTTCGCGGCCTGCTGGCTCGGCTACGCGACGCTGGTGGACCGTGTGCCAGCCATCCGCGACCGCAGCGTCATCGCGGCGATGGACGCGCACCGGCGGCGATGGATGCTGGCGACGCTGGGACGGGACAACCGCATCGCCGACATGGCGGCGATCGGCAACCTGATGAACTCGACCAGCTTCCTCGCGACCACCAGCATCTTCATCCTGGGCGGCCTGGTGGCGATGATGGGCTCGCCCGAGCTCGGCCGCCGCGTCGTCTCCTCCCTCCCCTATGCCGAGGTGCCGGACGATGCGGCGTGGGAGACGAAGATCGCGCTGCTGCTGGTGATCTTCGTGAATGCCTTCTTCGAGCTGACCTGGGCGCTGCGCCAGTTCAACTACGGCTCCATCCTGGTGGGCGGCATGGCACCCCCCGGCAGCGGCCCGGTGGGAGAGGCGCAGGCAGGCGCCGCGGCGCGCGTGCTGAACCGCGCCGCGCGGCACTTCAACACGGGGCTGAGGAGCTACTATTTCGGCCTGGCGGCGCTGGCCTGGACGGTCCACCCGCTCGGCCTCGTCGCGGCGAGCCTGCTTGTGCTGCGGGAATTGCACAGGCGCGAATTCCGCAGCGAGGTGCGCGACGCCGTCGGGGGCTGACGGCCCTTTCCCGCATGCGGGAAAGGGCCCGCGGCGTCCTACCGCCGCACCGCCATGCGCCCGCCATAGCGCGCGGCGCTGCCGAGTTCCTGCTCGATGCGGATCAGCTGGTTGTACTTCGCCGTCCGGTCGGAACGCGACAGCGAGCCGGTCTTGATCTGCCCGCAGTTGGTGGCCACCGCGAGGTCGGCGATGGTCGCGTCCTCGGTCTCGCCGCTGCGGTGGCTCATCACCGCGCGGTAGCCGGCGCGGTGCGCCGTCTCCACCGCCTCCAGCGTCTCCGTCAGGCTGCCGATCTGGTTCACCTTCACCAGGATGGCGTTGCCCGTGCCGGTCTCGATCCCCCGCCGCAGGCGTTCGGTGTTGGTCACGAACAGGTCGTCGCCCACCAGGTTCACCCGCGCGCCGAGCCGCTCCGTCAGCAGCTTCCACCCCTCCCAGTCATCCTCGGACATGCCGTCCTCGATGGAGACGATCGGGAAGCGGTCGCAGAGCGCGGCGAGGTAGTCGGCCATCCCCGCCGAATCGACCGTCTTGCCCTCGCCCTCCATGACGTAGCGGCCGTCCTTGAAGAACTCAGTCGCGGCGCAGTCGAGGGCGAAGACGATGTCCTCCCCCACGCGGTGCCCCGCCGCCTCGCAGGCCTTCGTGATGAAGCCCAGCGCCTCCTCCGCGCTGCCGATATTGGGGGCGAAGCCGCCCTCGTCGCCGACATTGGTGTTGTGGCCCGCGTCGTGCAGGGCGCGCTTCAGCTGCGCGAAGACCTCGGACCCGATGCGGACCGCATCCGCCACCGTGCCAGCGGCGACCGGCATGATCATGAATTCCTGGATGTCGATCGGGTTGTCGGCGTGCTTGCCGCCGTTGATGATGTTCATCATCGGCACCGGCAGGGTGCGCGCGAAGACGCCGCCGACATAGCGATAGAGCGGCATCCCCAGATCCGCCGCCGCCGCCTTGGCGGTCGCGAGCGAGACGGCGAGGATGGCGTTGGCGCCGAGGCGCGACTTGTTCGGCGTGCCGTCCAGCTCGATCATCGTCTCGTCGATGCGGACCTGCTCGGTCGCCTCCATGCCGCCGAGGGCGTCGAAGATCTCGCCTTCCACGTTGGCGCAGGCCTTCCGCACGCCCTTGCCGCCGTAGCGGGCCTTGTCGCCGTCCCGCAGCTCCACCGCCTCATGCGCGCCGGTCGATGCGCCGGAGGGGACGATGGCGCGGCCGATGGCGCCGGAATCCAGCACCACCTCCGCCTCCACCGTCGGGTTGCCGCGCGAATCGAGGACCTCGCGGGCGATGATGTCGGCGATGGCGGCCATGCGTCTCTCCGGGGCGAAGGGGGTCGCGCCGCGATTAACCTTGCGGGGCCGGGCCGGCAAGGGTGGGGCGGGTCACGGCTGCGCCGCGGGCGCGGTGGCTAGTCGCCGTCGCCACCGCCGTCGCCGCCACCACCGTCACCGCCGCCATCACCGCCGCCATCCCCGCCGCCATCACCTTCGCCGTCTCCGTCATCCTCGTCCTGCGGCGCAGGGTCGCCGCCGCCCTGCCGGCCAGCGTTGTCGCCCGGCGGCGGCTTGCGCCAGGGGCGCAGCCGGTCAAGCCAGCCCGGCCCCGGCGCGCCTGCGCCACCATCATGTCCCGCCACCGCATCCTCCATCGCCGCCCTTGCCCGGGCGTAACGCGGGGCGGTGGCGCCGGTCGCGCGGTCAGTTCCGCCCGTTGCGGTCCAGCCCCGCCCAGTGGCGCGTGGTGGGCAGCGGCTTGGCCAGGCCGCGGCGGTCGCAGGGCTCGGTCAGGCGCACCGGCAGGCCGAGGACTCGCGGCGCGGGATGGCCGCGCGGCCGCGAGAAGCCGGCAAGCTGGAGGTCGAGCGTGCCGTTCGCATGGATGCGCGTCACCTCGCCCCATTCGCCGGCGACGGCGGTGCAGACCGGCCCCGGTTCGTCGCGGGTCAGGCGGACCAGGTCGCCTGGCATCAGCTTGCGGGTCGGGGGGGCGAAGGCGTCGGGGTTCCGCATGGCGTCCATCAGATCGCGGCGGCTGTTGCGCCGATGTTGCCGGGCCGCGGCATCAGCGCGGGCGCCCGCCCTGGGCCGCCCAGTGCCGCCCGCCGGCGCCAAGGCTGCGGCCGAAGCTGTCGCAGGGTTCGAGGCAGGCACGCGGCACCGACAGGGCGCGGTCCGTGGGATCGGTGCGGGGCCGGCAGTATCCGGCAAGCAGGAGGTCGAGCGTGCCGTCCCAGTTCACCTGCAGCACCTTCCCCCAGTCGCCCGCGAAGGCGGTCACCAGCGGCCCCGGTTCGTCGCGGCGGAGGCGGACTAGGTCACCCGGGGCAAGGCCGCGGGCGGCGGAGACGCCGGGATCGGAAGGGCTGCGCATTCCGGCAGTTCATGCCGGAACCGTTGTCGGCATGTTGCCGGACCGTGCCGCGGCTGCACGTCGATGCCCGCTCAGCGTGGGCGGCGGGTGTCCCACACCGCGGCGAAGCCCCGGCGGAGCGGCATGCCCTGGTGGTCGCAGGGCTCCACCCGGCCGCGCGGCACCGCGACCGCGCGCGTCATCGTCGCGTCCCGCGCCCGGCCGTAGCCGGCAAGCTTGATGTCGACGGCGCCGCAGGGATGCACCCGCGTCACCCGCCCCCAGTCGCCCGCGAAGGCGGTCACGATCGGGCCGTCCTCGTTGCGGGTCAGCCGCACGAGGTCGCCGGTCTCATAGGCGTAGGTCTCGAGCCCGCCGGCCCCGACGAGGATCCGCATGGCCCACCCTGCCATGCCCGGGGTTGGCAAAGGGTGAAGGTCAGCCCTTGCGGCCGAGCCCGCCACCCGCCAGCAGCGTCGCCCCGAGCCCCACCGCCAGCACCAGCGGCACGGCGAGCGAGCCGAACAGCACGGCCGCAAGCAGGGTGGCGGCCAGTGTCGCCGCCATCCCGATGCCCAGCCGGACGAGCCGCGCCTTCTGGTCCATCGCGCCGCCTAGACCAGCCGCGCCTGGCGCACCGCCGCGCCGATGAAGCCGCGGAACAGCGGATGCGGCTCGAACGGCTTAGACTTCAGCTCGGGGTGGAACTGCACGCCGATGAACCAGGGATGCTCCGGCCGCTCCACGATCTCGGGCAGGGTGCCGTCGGGCGACATGCCGGCGAAGCGGAGCCCCGCGGCTTCGAGCTTGTCGCGGTAGCCGACATTCACCTCGTAGCGGTGGCGGTGGCGTTCCTTGATCTCGGCCGCGCCCTCGTACACGTCCCGCACCAGCGATCCCTCGGTGAGTTTCGCCGGATAGGCGCCGAGCCGCATGGTACCGCCGAGGTCGCCGCCCGCGGCGCGCTTCTCCATCTCGTTGCCGCGCTGCCATTCGGTCAGCAGCCCCACCACCGGCTCCGCGCAGGGGCCGAATTCGGTGGAGGACGCGCCCTTGAGCCCCGCCTGGTTCCGCGCCGCCTCGATCACTGCCATCTGCATGCCGAAGCAGATGCCGAAGAAGGGCACCTTGCGTTCGCGCGCGAAGCGCACGGCCTCGATCTTGCCCTCGGTGCCGCGTTCGCCGAAGCCGCCGGGAACGAGGATGCCGTGGACGCCTTCGAGGCGCTTCACCGCCTCCTCGTCGCCCGCCTCGAAGATCTGGCTGTCCACCCAGTCCAGCCGGACCTTCACGTTGTGCGCGATGCCGCCATGGGTCAGAGCCTCGGCCAGCGACTTGTAGCTGTCGAGGAGGTTCGTGTATTTGCCCACCACCGCGATGGTGACCTCGCCTTCCGGCGCGCGGACGGACTGCACGATCCGCTCCCAGCGGCGCATCTCCGGCTCGCCGTAGAAGGACAGGTTGAAGTGCCGCAGCACTTCCCGGTCCAGCCCTTCCTGGTGGTAGCTGATCGGCACGGCGTAGATGCTGTCGGCGTCATAGGCCGGGATGACGCTTTCGGGCCGCACGTTGCAGAACAGCGCGATCTTGCGGCGCTCGTTCTCCGGGATCGGGCGGTCGCAGCGGCACAGCAGGATCTGCGGCTGGATGCCCTGGCCGAGCAGTTCCTTCACCGAATGCTGAGTCGGCTTCGTCTTCAGCTCCCCGGCGGAGGGGATGTAGGGCACCAGGGTCAGGTGGATGAACAGGCTGCGCGTCGGGCCAAGCTCGTTCGCCAGCTGGCGGATGGCTTCCAGGAAGGGCAGCGACTCGATGTCGCCCACCGTGCCGCCCACCTCGACGAGGACGAAGTCGTAGCCCTCGGTCTCGGCCTGGACGACTTCCTTGATCTTGTCGGTGATGTGCGGAATGACCTGCACGGTCCCGCCGAGGTAGTCGCCGCGCCGTTCGGCGGCGATCACGTCGGAATAGATCCGCCCCGTCGTCCAGTTGTCCGCCTTCGAGGCGTGGACGCCCGTGAAGCGTTCGTAGTGGCCGAGGTCGAGGTCGGTTTCCGCCCCGTCATCGGTCACGAAGACCTCGCCGTGCTGATACGGGGACATCGTGCCCGGATCGACGTTGAGATAGGGGTCGAGCTTGCGGAGGCGGACCTTGTAGCCGCGCGCCTGCAGCAGCGCCCCGAGGGAGGCGGCGGCGATACCCTTGCCGAGCGAGGAGACCACGCCGCCGGTGATGAAGACGAACCGCGTCATGGGCGCCCCTCATAGACCGGGCGCGCGCAGGCGCAAACCCGTAACAGCTCTTGCCGGGATGGAAACTGCCATGCGGCCCGCGCGGTGCGCGCGGGCTTGAAGATCAGTTGGTGGGCACCGCGGGCGCCGCCGGCAGGGCGGGCAGCGCGGGCGCCGGCGCCGCGGCGCCGGGCGCGCCGGCCGGCGTGTCCAGCAGCGACCCGCGCGGCGCCTGGCCCTTGCCGAGCATCGCCAGCACCAGCGCCAGCACCATGAAGGCGGTGCCGAGGATGGCGGTGGTCCGGGTCAGCAGGTTCGCCGTCCCCCGCCCGGACATGAAGGACCCCATCCCCTGCGAGGAGCCGATGCCGAGCCCGCCCCCCTCGCTGCGCTGGACGAGGATGACCCCGATCATCGCGAGGGTGACGAAAAGGAACAGGACGAGGAGGACGGTGGTCATGGGGGCGGGTAGATAGCGGGTCCGGCGCCGGATGGCCAGCGGCCAGCGTCGGGGAACGCGCACCCCCTGGGGAACGCCGCCCGCACGGAAGAAGGCCCCTACCCCGCCGCCCGCGCGATCGCCAGGAAATCCGCCGCGACCAGGCTCGCCCCGCCGACCAGCCCTCCATCCACGTCCGGCAGCGCCAGGATGGCCGCGGCATTGCCCGGCTTCATCGACCCGCCATAGAGGATCCGCGTCGTCCCGCCCGCCGCGCCGAACCGGGCGGCCAGCGCCGCGCGGATGGTGCCGTGGATGGCGGCGATGTCCGCCTCGGTCGGGGTGCGGCCGGTGCCGATCGCCCAGACGGGCTCATAGGCCACCACCCCCGCGAAGCCGTCGGGCAGCGACTCCGCAAGCTGGCGGGACACCACCGCCTCCGCCTGCCCGCCCAGGCGCTCGGCCTCCGTCTCGCCGACGCAGACCACGGGCACCAGCCCCGCCCCGGCGGCCGCCGCGGCCTTGGCACGCACAGCAGCATCGGTCTCCCCGTGGTCGGTCCGGCGCTCGGAATGGCCGAGGATGACATGCGTCGCCCCGGCGTCGCGCAGCATGGCGGCGGAGACGTCGCCGGTATGCGCGCCCTTCGCCGCGGCGTGGCAATCCTGCGCGCCGACCGCGACGGCCGATCCGCGCAGCGCCGCCGCCACCGCCGCCACATGCAGGAAGGGCGGGCAGACCAGCAGGTCCGCCGGCAGCCCCCCGGCGCCGTCCCGCACCGCACCGGCCAGCGCCGCGGCTTCGGCCAGCGTGCCGTGCATCTTCCAGTTTCCGGCGATCAGCGGGCGCACCCCGGGCGTCATCTCGGTCTTCTCCCTGAACCTGTGCCCCGGGCTACCAATGCCGGCCCGGGCTGGCAACGGGCCGCGTTCTCCGCTACGCCGCGGGCCATGATCACCTGGTTCCGCAGGCTGGCCCAGACCTGGGTCGCCAAGGCCCTCTTCGTCCTCCTGATCCTCTCCTTCGGGATCTGGGGGATCGAGGATGTCGTCCGCAACATATGGCGGGAAACCGCGGTCGTGCGGATGGAAGGCGGCAATATCGAGCTGCCCGAGGCGCAGGTCGCCGCGAGGCGTGAGCTGCAGCGCCTCCAGCGCCAGCTCGGCCCCGCCTTCGAACCGGACGAGGCGATCCGCAACGCCATCGCCCGCCAGGCGGTCGAAGGCCTCATCGGCGAACGCGCGCAGCGGCACGAGGCGCAGCGGATGGGGGTGGCGACGCCGGACAGCGCGGTGCGCGACTACGTGCTGGCCATCCCCTCCTTCCAGCTCGGCGGGCAGTTCAGCCGCGCCATCCTGGACACATTCCTCCGCCAGAACGACATGACGGAGGCGCAGTTCCTCCAGATCGTGCGCGACGACCTGGAACGCATCCAGCTCGTCGGCGCCGTGCGCGCCGGCGCGCCCTCCCCCGCCAGCCTCGCCAACGCGATCTTCCGCTTCGAGCGCGAGCGGCGCGTGGCCCGCCTGGTCGAGCTGCCGCTGCTGGAAGCGCCCGAGCCCGATCCCCCGTCCGACGCCGTCCTCGCCCGCTTCCACGCCAACAACCCCGAACGCTTCTCCACCCCCGAGCTGCGCGAGGCGGTGGTCGCCATCCTCTCGGCCGAGACGCTGGCCGACCAGGTGGAGGTGGAGGAGGCGGAACTGCGCGCCGCCTTCGAATCCCGCCGCGCCAGCTTCGAGACGCCGGAGCGCCGCGACCTCCAGCAGGCCCTGCTGCCGACCGAGGAGGCCGCCCGCAGCCTTGCCGCCGCCTGGCGCGGCAACGCGGATTTCGCCGCCCTCCAGGGCGCCGCGACGGCAGCGGGCGGCGCCGCGCTCGCGCTCGGCAACCTCACCCGCGCCGACCTGCCGATCGAGCCGCTGGCCGGGGCCGCCTTCGCCCTGCCGGTCGGCGGCGTGACGGACCCCGTGCAGTCCCCCTTCGGCTGGCATGTCGTCCGCGTCGCCGCCATCACCGCCGGCACCCAGGCCCGGCTCGAGGACGTGGCCGACCGGCTGCGCCAGGACCTCGCGCTCGAGAAGGCGGCCGACCTCGCCTTCGAACGCGCGAACCGGGTCGAGGACGCGATCGCCGGCGGCGCCGACCTTGCCGAGGCCGCGCGGCGCTACGGCATGGCGGTCGGGACCGTGAAGCTCGACGCGCAGGGCAATGACGAGACGGGCGCGCCGGTGCCCTTCCCGGTCGCGCAGGCGGCGCGGCCGGAATTGCTGCGCGCCATCTTCGCCGCCGAGCCCGGCCGCGCCCCCCGCCTGCAGGAACTGCGCCAGGCGGATGCCTTCGTCGCGGTGGACCTGCGCGCCGTGGTCCCGCCCGCGCTGAAGCCCTTCGAGAGCGTGGAGGCGGATGTGCGGCTCGCCTACGCCACCGATGCGCGCCGCCGCTTCCAGGAGGAACGCGCCGCCGCCCTGCTTGCCGCCGTGCGCGGCGGGCAGACGCTGGAAGCGGCCGCCGCGGCCGCCGGCCTTCCCTCCGACCGCGTCGGGCCCTTCGGCCGCCAGCCGGAGGCCGAGGCGGCGCCGGGCCCCGCCCTTCCGCGGGAACTGCTGCCCGTGGTGTTCGGGCTGCGCGTGAACGAGCCGACGATGGTGCCGACCGCGCGCGGCTTCGCGGTGGCGCAGCTGCTCGAGATCGTTGCGGCCGACCCGGCGGCGGATGCGGCGGCGGTGGAGAATGCCCGCCGGTCGGTCCAGGCGCAGGCCGCCGACGACATCGAGGCGCAGTTCCTCGCCGCACTCCGTCGCCGGGCGGAGCCGCGGATCAGCCCGGCGATGATGCAGCAGGTCGCGCCGTGAGCCCGGGCTTCGCCGCCTTCCGCGAAGCCCTGCTCGCCGGCCGCGGGCAGGTGCTGTTCCGCGAGAGGGTCGCCGATCTCGACACCCCGGTCGGCGCCTTCCTTCGGCTGGTGCAGGGCCGCCCCAACGCCTTCCTGCTGGAATCGGTCGAAGGCGGCGCGGCGCGCGGCCGCTTCAGCGCCATCGGGATGGAGCCGGACCTGGTCTGGCGCTGCCGGGCGGGGGCGGCGGAGCTGAACCGCCACGCGCTGTCCGCCCCCCACGCCTTCGAGCCCGATCCCCGCCCGCCCATGGAGAGCCTGCGCGCCCTGGTGCAGGCCTGCCGCATGCCGATGCCGCCCGGCCTGCCTTCCATCGCAGCGGGGCTGTTCGGCTTCCTCGGTTACGACACCGTCCGCCAGATGGAACGCCTGCCGGAGAAGAACCCGGAGGTCCTCGGCATCCCCGAGGCGGTGATGATCCGCCCGACGCTGGTGGCCGTCTTCGACCATGTGCGCGACACGCTGACGCTGGTGACGGCGGTCTGGCCGGAAGCGGGCCTCGACCCCCAGGCGGCGTGGGACCTAGCGCAGGCGCGGCTCGACGAGGCGGAGGCGGCGCTCGACCGCCCGCTGCCGCGCCCGGCGCCGCCCGCCGCGCTGCCGGCGCCGCCCGCCCCCGCCTCCAACTTCACGCGGGACGCCTTCGTGGCGGCGGTGCTCCGCGCGAAGGAGTACATCGCGGCCGGCGACGTGTTCCAGGTGGTGCCGTCGCAGCGCTTCTCGGTGCCCTTCGGCCTGCCGCCCTTCGCGCTGTACCGCGCGCTGCGGCGCCTCAACCCCGCGCCCTACCTGTTCTTCTGCGACTTCGGCGGCTTCGCGCTGGTCGGCGCCTCGCCCGAGATCCTGGTCAGCGTGAAGCATGGCGAGGTGAAGCTGCGCCCCCTCGCCGGCACGCGCCCGCGCGGCGCGACGCCGGAGGAGGATGCGCGGCTGGAACGCGAATTGCTGGCCGACCCGAAGGAACTGGCCGAGCACCTGATGCTCATCGACCTCGGCCGCAACGACGTGGGGCGGGTGGCGGAGATCGGGTCGGTCCGCGTCACCCAGAAGTTCCAGGTCGAACGCTACAGCCAGGTGATGCACATCATGTCCGAGGTGGTGGGGCGCCTGCGGCCGGGGCTCGATGCGCTGGACGCGCTGATGGCGGGCTTCCCGGCCGGCACGCTGTCCGGCGCGCCGAAGGTGCGGGCGATGCAGATCATCGAGGAGCTGGAGCCCTCGCGCCGCGGCGCCTATGCGGGGGGCGTCGGCTATTTCGGCGCGGATGGCGACATGGACATCTGCATCGCGCTGCGCACCGCGCTGGTGAAGGACGGCACCATGCATGTGCAGGCCGGCGCCGGCGTGGTGGCCGACAGCGACCCGGATGCGGAATACGCCGAGACGCAGCAGAAGGCCCGCGCCCTGTTCCGCGCGGCCGAGGAAGCGGTGCGCTTCGCGGCACAGCGGCGATAGCGCTCAGCTGACTCCGATGTAGAAGATCGCGCCGGTGAAGGCGAAGGCGCCGGCGCCGAGCCCGCCCTGCATCTGCGGCGTGTCGAGCAGCGCACGCCCCACCGCCGGCAGGTTGGACGGGATCGAAAGCCGGGTGCGGCACAGCGTCCGCACCCCGCTGAATCCGATGTCGTTGATCTCCAGCACCGCCACCTGCGCCCCCACCACCACCGCCGAGGCCCCGGCCGAGATGATGGAGAAGGAGCTGCGCTGGATGTCCTGCGGCGAGAAGCCGCCATCGAGGTTCGACCAGCCATAGGTATCGGTCGGCGGGCGGAACTGCGGGTTGATGAGTTGCCGCACCACGTCGGACCAGGGGATGCTGACCGCGCTGCCGATGCTGCCGCCGATCCCGGCGCCCCCGGCCAGGGCCAGGAACACCGGCTTCGTCGTCAGCTGCGGGCGGCGGAACTGCAGGAAGAACACGCCCCCGCCCAGCACCGCCGCCGCGCCGACCTGCGCGACCACGCAGCATTCCCACTGGTTCGACCGCGTCTCCCACCAGCCCATGGCGTTGCTCCGTCCGTGCCGCGACGGAAGCCTAACGCAAGGCGGGGCCGGAATTGTATCGCGGTGTTGTGCGCCAGCGGCACCCTCGTCGGGCGGCCCTACGGCGCCGCGCCTCTCTCCGGCGCCTCCTCGGCAGGATCGGGCCAGCAGCGCGCGACGCTCGCGGGGTCCACCGCCCTCTCCTCGGGCTCGGCGAGCAGGGCGCGCAGTCGGGCATCGGGCCAGGGCACGACGTAGTGCGACCAGTCCGTGTCGGTGAAGACCGACTGCACGGCGGCCTCCGGCAGGGTGCAGTCGCGGCTCGCCGGCCAGGGGGGATGGATGAGGATAGAGGCCTCCATACCCTGCCCCAGCGCGCCCACTGCCAGTGCCGCCACCAGCACCCGCCGCAGGCCGCCCGGCGGCGCCCGCAGCAGCGCCGCGCCCGCCGCCACGGCCAGCACGGCGAAGGCGGCGATCCCGCCGCGCATCGTCATCTCGTTGCCCGGGCCGAAGATGTAGAGCGGCAGCAGGCAGAGCAGCAGGACCGAGGCCGCGACCAGCCGCGACCGGAGCAGCCAGAGCACCGGCAGCGCGACCGCCAGCACCTCGACCGCCAGGAACAGCAGCGTCACCGGCGCCGCCCCCCAGCCATGGACGGCCACCAGCGTGCCATGCGGGATGGCCGACGACCCGGCCGTGAGGAACAGCGCCGCCGGCGCGGCAAGGCCGAGCGCGAGCCAGTTCGCCGGCCCGCGCAGCGCCGCCCACAGCCCGGCCCGCCCCGCCGCCAGCACCGCGACCCCGACCAGGGCCGCCGCCCCGATCGCGGAGAGCGGCCCCCAGCCCGCCGCCGTCGCCAGCGGCAGCGCCGCCGCGCCCGCGAAGGCCGGCTGCCGTGCATGGCGCAGCAGCAGCAGCGCCGGGATCCATGCCGGCAGCGCATGGTTCGGCGCCCAGAGCAGCAGCGTGACATGGCCGGAATACTGGAAGTGCCGCGCCCACCACTCCCCGCCCCGCCCCCAATAGGTCAGCAGGCCGCCGCCCTGCGTGGTGTCGAGCCAGATGTTCGGCAGCAGGTCCATCCCGCCGAAGGCGGCGAAGACCAGCACCACTACGGCCACCGCGTGCCGCCGCCCCGGCGCGATGTCGCGCGCGAGCGCCGCCAGCAGCAGCAGGACCACCGCCAGCCCTGCCGCCGTCCAGGCGAACAGCCCCGCCTCGGCCAGCGCGGGCCCGAGCATCGCGGCGGGCAGGTAGTAGCCGAGCGGCGCGCGCAGCAGCCAGGTGAGGTCGCCGATCGAATAGGCCACCGGCCAGCCGCCCCGCGCCAGGTCGAACAGCACGACGTCGCGGATCTGCCAGTCCACCGCCGCATGCAGCAGGTGGTGCGTGCCCGTGGCCCCGAAGGCCCAGGCCACCCCCCCGGCGAGGCAGGCCAGCGTGGTGCGCCGCGGCAGCCCCCATCCCCCCCGCCATCCGGGCGAGAGCAGGAAGGCCAGCAGGCCGGCCGCCGTGGCGCCGATGGCGAAGGCGGGCGCAAGGAACCCGCCGTTGAACAGCAGCGCCGGCAGCAGCAGATAGGCCACCGCGGCCAGGGTCAGCCGGTCCGGCGCCGTCCCGCCCAGCAGCCGGTCCAGGTCGATCCGCTGCGACGCCGCGGCGGAACGGGGCGCCTCTAGGCCCGGCTCTCCCGCACCGCCGCGCGCTGGCGCATCCCCGCCGACAGCGCCGTCCCCAGGCCCGGGCCTGACATCGGCAGGCAGTAGCCGCGCTCCACCACCGGCAGCGCCGTCACCAGGTCCCGGTACCAGGTCGCCAGCGTCGCCCGCACCACCTCCTGGAAGATCGCCGTCGCCGCGTGCAGCGCGAAATGCAGGCTCGCCACCAGGGTCACCGGGCCCGTGCAGTCGTGCGGCGCGACCGGGCGCGCCCAGGCTTCCGCCAGCGCCGCGATCTTCCGCGCCTCGGTCAGTCCACCGCACCAGGTCAGGTCCACCATGACGACATCGGTGGCGCCCGCCACCAGGAGGTCCCGGAACGCCACCTTGCCGCCCAAGGTTTCGCTTGCGCAGAGAGGCACGCCGGGCGCGAGGCGGCGCAGCTCAGCCAGGCTCGCCGCGTCGTCCATCTTGCCGATCGGGTCCTCCACCCAGAAGGGGCGGATATCGGCCAGCGCCCGGCAGATGCGCACGGCGGCGGGCAGCGACCACAGCGAATGCAGCTCCGCCATCACCTCCATCCGGTCGCCGACCGCGGCGCGGATGCGCTCGAACGGCTCCATCCCCCGCTTCAGGTCATCGAGGTTGATGACCTGCCCGCCGGAGGCCGGCGCATGCACGTCGAAGGGCCAGATCTTCATGGCGGTGAACCCTTCCTCGAGCAGCGAATGCGCCAACTCGTCCGGGCGCTGCATGAAGGCCACCTGGTCGTCGTATGGCCCTGCGGCGGCTTCCCCCGCCCGCACGTCGCGCCTGTCCCGCGCGCTGTTGTAGTCGTAGCCCGCGCAGGTGTTGTAGGCGCGGATGCGATCGCGGGAGAGCCCGCCGAGCGCCTCATGCACCGGCACGCCCAGCCGCTGGCCCATCAGGTCCCACAGCGCGATGTCGACCGCGGAGGCCGCCCGCATCTCCGCCCCCGACGACCCGAAGCCGACATAGGGGGTGGTCAGGAAGCGGTGGTGCCTCTCGATCTCCCGCGCGTCCTTCCCCAGCAGGTAGGGCGCGATGAGCTCATGGACCTGCCCCTCCACCGCCGCCGCGCCGCGGAAGCTCTCCCCGAGGCCGGTCAGCCCCTCCGCCGTCTCGATCTCCACCCACAGCAGGTTGCCCCGCTCCGGCACGCGCAGCGTGCGGATGCAGGTGATGCGCGATTCCCTCATTCGGCCCTGATCCCCTGGCGGCGGACCACATCGGCCCAGCGCGCGACCTCGGCGCGGACATGCGCCCCCATCTCCTCCGGCGTCCCGCCGAGCGGCGCGACCGCCAGCTCCGCCAGCCGCGCCCGCACCGCGGGTTCGGCCAGCGCGCGGGCGAAGGCGGCGTTCAGTGCGGCGATGGCAGGCTGCGGCGTGCGCGCCGGCGCGAGGAAGCCGAACCAGCTGTCGATGGCCATGCCCTGCACGCCCTGCTCGGCGAAGGTCGCCACATCGGGCAGTTCCGGCAGGCGCGCGGCGCTGACCGCCGCCAGCGCCCGCACCGACCCCGCGCGCAGATGCGGCAGGATGGAGGGCAGGTTGTCGAAGAACACGTCGATCCGCCCCGCGATCAGGTCCGTGATCGCGGGGCCCGAGCCCCGATAGGGCACATGCGTCATCTCGATTCCCGTCACCGCCCGCAGCAGTTCCGGGCCGAGATGGTTGGACGCGCCGACGCCCGACGACCCGAAGGTGACGCTGCCCGGCCGCGCGCGGGCCAGGGCGACGAACTCCTCGACCGTCCGCGCCGGCAGGTCGCGCCGCACCGCCATGACGTTGCGCACCGCCCCGGTCAGGATCACCGGCGCGAAGTCGCGCAGCAGGTCGTAGCCGGGGCTGGCATAGAGCGCGGGGTTGGCGCCGCAGGGACCGAAGGCGCATTGCAGCAGCGTCGTCCCGTCCGCCGCCGCGCGCGCCACCTCCGCCGCGCCGATGTTCCCGCCCGCGCCGCTGCGGTTCTCCACGACCGCGCCCCGCGGCAGGTGCGGCGAGGCCGCTTCCGCCAGCACCCGCGCCACGATGTCGCTGGTGCCGCCCGGCACGAAGGGAACGATGATCCGCACCGGCCGGTCCGGCAGGTCCGCGGCCACCGCGGCCGGCACGGCCAGGGCCAGCGCGGCCAGGGCGAGGAACAGGCGTCGCATGGGCTCTCCTCCCGATCGCTTTGCGCCCAGGCTAGGCGCCGGCCCGCAGCCGCGGAACCCCGACCGGCACCGGCGGGGTCCCGCCCGGCTTGATTCCGGCGCGTTCCGGGGGGAGAGTCCCGCCGCATGATCCTGCTGATCGACAACTACGACAGCTTCACCTGGAATCTCTATCACTTCCTGGGCGACCTTGGAGCAGTGATGGAGGTTCGCCGGAATGACAGCCTGTCGGTGGAGGACGCCCTGGCCCTGCAGCCGGAAGCGATCGTCCTCTCCCCCGGTCCCTGCACGCCGAACGAGGCCGGGATCTGCCTGCCGCTGATCGGCGCGGCCGCCGCGCGGCGCATCCCGCTGCTCGGCGTCTGCCTCGGCCACCAGGCGATCGGCCAGGCCTTCGGCGCGAAGGTGGTCCGCGCGCCGGACCCGGTGCATGGCAAGGTGTGGGAGATCAGCCACGGCGGCACCGATGTCTTTGCCGGCCTGCCCAACCCCTTCCGCGCAACGCGCTACCATTCCCTGGTGGTGGAGGGGCTGCCCGACAGCCTCGTGCCCACCGCCCGCACCGGCGATGGCCTGGTGATGGGCCTCGCGCATCGCGACCTGCCGGTCTGGGGTGTGCAGTTCCACCCGGAAAGCATCGCCTCCGAGCACGGGCACGACCTGCTGCGCAACTTCCTGGCCCTGGCCGGGGTGACGCCGGGGCGCAACCTCGACCCCGCGCGTGCGCAGCAGCGGGGCGTCGCGGCCTGACATGAAGTCCATCCTTGCGCGCCTCGCCGCCGGCGAGCGCCTGGCCGAGAGCGAGGCGGAGACCGCCTTCGGGATGATCATGGCCGGCGAGGCGACGCCCGCCCAGATCGCCGGGCTGCTGATGGCCATGCGCGTGCGCGGCGAGACGGTGGCGGAGATGACCGGCGCCGTCCGCGCCATGCGCGCGCGCATGGTCGCGGTGGAGGCGCCGCCCGACGCCATCGACATCGTCGGCACCGGCGGCGACGCGGCGGGCACGCTCAACATCTCGACCGCGACCGCCTTCGTCGTGGCGGGCTGCGGGGTGAAGGTGGCGAAGCACGGCAACCGCGCGCTCTCCTCCCGCTCCGGCGCGGCGGATGCGCTCTCCGCGCTCGGCATCCCGGTGATGGACACGCCGATCGAAGCGCTGCCGCGGGTGCTGGCGGAGGCGGGGATGTGCTTCCTGATGGCGCCCCGCCACCACGCCGCGCTGCGCCACGCGGCCGGCCCGCGGATGGAGCTCGGCACCCGCACCATCTTCAACCTGCTCGGCCCGCTGGCGAACCCCGCCCGGGTCCGGCGCCAGATGACCGGCGCCTTCGCCCCCGAATGGCTGCGCCCGATGGCCGAGACGCTAGGGCGGCTCGGCACCGAACGCGCCTGGCTGGTGCATGGCATGGGCCTAGACGAGTTCACCCTTGCCGGCCCGACCCGCGTGGTGGAGCTGAAGGACGGTGCGCTGCGGGACTTCGAGGTGGTGCCCGAGGATGCCGGCCTGCCCCGCGCGCCGGCCGAGGCGCTGAAGGGCGGCGACCCTGCCGAGAATGCCGCCGCCCTGCTGGCCCTGCTGGAGGGAACCCGCGGCGCCTACCGCGATTGCGTCCTGCTGAACGCCGCCGCCGCCCTTGTGGTGGCGGGCCGGACCGACGACATGCGCGCGGGCGCCGCCATGGCCGCCCGCGCCATCGACGACGGCGCGGCCCTTCGCGTGCTGGACCGCCTGCGTGCCACCGCCTCGCCTCCCCAAGCTGAACCGCCTTCCCCCGAGCGCCCCGCATGAACGCCCCCGCCACCGTCACCCCCGACACGCTCGCCCGCATCCTCGCCGATAAATACGAGGAAGTGCGGGAGCGCAGCGCGACCGCCACCATCGGCGAGATGGAGCGCCGCGCGCGCGACGCCTCGCCCCCGCGGGACTTCACCGGCGCGCTCTGCGATGCCGTCGCGGAAGGCCGCGTCGGGCTGATCGCGGAGATCAAGCGCGCCTCCCCCTCCGGCGGGCTGATCCGCGACCCCTTCGACCCCGCGGCGCTGGCCCGCGCCTACCAAGCGGGCGGGGCGGCCTGTCTATCGGTGCTGACCGACGGGCCCTATTTCCAGGGCTCGGCGGAGGACCTGATCCTGGCGCGTACCGCCTGCGACCTGCCGGTGCTGCGGAAGGACTTCATGGTCCATCCGTGGCAGGTCTTCGAAGCCCGGGCGATGGGCGCCGACTGCATCCTGCTGATCCTGGCCGCCCTGTCCGACGACCAGGCGCAGGAGCTGGAGGACATCGCCCGCTCGCTCGACATGTCGGTGCTGGCGGAGGTGCATGACCGCCGCGAGCTGGATCGCGCGCTGGGGTTGGAGACGCGGCTGATCGGCGTGAACAACCGCAACCTCAAGACCTTGCACACCGATCTTGCGACGTCGGAGGAATTGGTTCCGCTGATCCCGGCCGACCGCATCCCGGTGGGGGAAAGCGGCATCCGGACGCCGGACGACGTGCGGCGCATGTGCCGCGCCGGCACGCGCTGCCTGCTGGTGGGCGAAAGCCTGCTGCGCCAGCCCGACGTCGCCACCGCCGCGGCCGAGCTGATCCGCGCGATCCCCGACTGACCGCGCGCGCCCCGCGCCGGCCGGGGGCGGCCCACCCTCTCCCCCCGGCGCCAGGGCGGGCTAGGATGCCGCCATGACCTCGCCCCTCACCCATTTCGACGAGCATGGCCGCGCCGCCATGGTCGATGTCTCCGGCAAGGCCGGGACCTCCCGCATCGCCGTCGCGCGCGGCCGCATCGTCATGGCGCCGGAGACGCTGCGGCTGATCCAGGCCGGCGCGGTCGGCAAGGGCGACGTGCTCGGCATCGCGCGGGTGGCCGGCATCATGGCGGCGAAGCGCACCTCCGACCTCATCCCGCTCTGCCACCCGCTGCTGATCAGCAAGGTGACGGTGGACCTCACCCCCGCGCCGCCCGACGCGGTGGAGATCGAGGCGACGGTGAAGCTCACCGGCCAGACCGGGGTGGAGATGGAGGCGTTGACCGCCGTGACCGTCGCCGCCTTGACCATCTACGACATGTGCAAGGCCGCCGATCGCGGCATGCGGATCGAGGCGGTGCGGCTCGCGCATAAATCCGGTGGGAAATCCGGCATCTACGAGGCCGAGTGATGCTGTCGCTGGAGGAAGCCCGCGGCCGCATCCTCGCCGCCCTCTCGCCCACCGCGGCCGAGACGGTGTCCCTGGCCGAGGGGTGGAACCGCGTCCTCGCCCACCCCGTCGCGGCGCGGCTGACGCAGCCGCCGGCCGATGTCTCGGCCATGGATGGCTATGCGGTCCGCGCGGCAGACGGGGCGGCCGGCGCCACCCTCGCGGTGATCGGCACGGCGCCGGCGGGGCATCCCTTCGCGGGCGCGGTCGGGCCGGGCGAGGCGGTGCGGATCTTCACGGGCGGCTTCGTCCCACCCGGCGCCGACGCCATCCTTCTGCAGGAGGATGCCGAGGAGGCCGGTGGCCGCGTGACGGTGCGGGAGACCGTCGCCGCCGGGCGCTGGATCCGCCGCCGCGGCCTCGACTTCGCCGAGGGCGAGACGCTGCTGCCCGCCGGCCGGCGCCTGACGGCGCGTGACATCGGCCTTGCCGCGGCGGCGAACCACCCCTGGCTTGCGGTGCGCCGCCGGCCGCGAATCGGCCTTCTCGCCACCGGCGACGAGATCGCCCTGCCCGGCGACGCGATCCCGCCGGGCGGCATCGTCAGTTCCAACGCGCACGCCCTCGCGGCGCTGGTCCGCTCGGCCGGCGCAGAGCCCCTGGTGCTGCCGATCGCGCCCGATGACCGCGACGCCATCGCCGCCGCCGCGGCCGCGGCACAGGGCTGCGACATGCTGGTCACCACCGGGGGGGCGAGCGTCGGCGAGCACGACCTGGTCCAGAAGGCGCTGGGGCCGGAGGGCTTCGCGCTCGACTTCTGGAAGATCGCGATGCGGCCGGGCAAGCCGCTGATCTGGGGGCGGCTGGGCCGGACGCCGGTGCTGGGCCTGCCGGGCAACCCCGTCTCGGCGCTGGTCTGCGCGGTGCAGTTCCTGCTGCCGGCCATCGCCGTGCTGTCGGGCCTTCCCGCCGCGCCGCCGGAGACGGTGCTGGTCCGGGCCGGCGCGCCCCTGCCGGCCAATGACGGCCGATTCGACCATCTCCGCAGCAGCCTCGGCACGGACCGCGACGGCCGTGCGGTGGCGACCCCCTTCCCCCTGCAGGACAGCTCCATGCTGAAGACGCTGGCCCGCGCCGATGCCCTGGTGCTTCGCCCGCCGCACGCGCCGCCCCTGCCGGAAGGGGCGGAGGTGGAGGCGATTCCGCTCGGGCGGCTCGGCATCTGACGCGCGGGGAGGATGGGCGTCCCATCAGGGCGGCCGGCGCCTCCCCGGCCACCATGATCGGCGCACAACCGGCAGGGGACTGGAAACGTTGCGCTTTTCGGCCGGAACCCGCTGGCCGGAGCCCCTTGCGGCGCCGTCCCGTGGCGCGCATCGCCGCCGCCAGCGCCCGGCCGTTGTGGAAAAGATTTGACGCGACGCGGAGAACCTACCTAGAACATCCCGACCGGTTGCCCGTTTGTTCGCCGCCCGCCATGCGGCGCCCGCGCAAGCCGGGGAGGAGAGGCCATGCTGACCCGCAAGCAGCACGAGTTGCTGATGTTCATCGACCGGCACCTGCGGGCGACCGGCTTCTCCCCCTCCTTCGAGGAGATGAAGGAGGCGCTGAACCTGAAGTCCAAGTCGGGCATCCATCGCCTGATCACCGCGCTCGAGGAACGCGGCTTCCTGAAGCGCCGCGCCCACCGCGCCCGCGCCCTGGAAGTGCTGCGCCTGCCGGAGAACGTCGCCCCCCGCGCTGCGGCGAACGCGCCCATCCCCGCGATGGCCGCGGCCTCGCAGGCTGTCGCGCCCCCCGCCTTCTCGCCGAATGTCATCCGCGGCAATTTCGCGCCCAACCTGTCCGGCGTGCCCAAGCCCGCCAATGAGGCGGCGGCGGTCCACCTTCCGCTCTATGGCCGCATCGCTGCGGGCCTGCCGATCGAGGCGCTGCGCGATTCCGGCAGCAGCGTGGAGGTGCCGGCCGCGCTGCTCGGCGGTGGGGAGCACTACGCCCTCGAGGTCGCGGGCGATTCGATGATGGAGGCCGGCATCCTCGATGGCGACACGGTCATCATCCGGCGCGGCGACACGGCGGAGAACGGCGCCATCGTGGTGGCGCTGGTGGACGACCAGGAGGTGACCCTCAAGCGCCTGCGGCGCCGCGGCAATTCCGTCGCGCTCGAACCCGCCAACCGGACCTATGAAACCCGGATCTTCGGCCCTGACCGCGTGCGGGTGCAGGGCCGCCTCATCGGCCTGCTCAGGAAATACTGACGCGAGGGGACGCGACCGCCCCCGTCTTCGCGGAGGGGGGCGGGTACCCCGCTCAGTACGGGTCCCACTCGTATTGCCGCGCCTCGCGCCAGGCCAGCACACGCTGGCGCAGCACCATCCCGCCGACACCGAGCGCCAGGCCCGTGCCAAGCCAGGCCAGGTGCAGCACGGGGTCGAGAAGGGCGAAGCTCATCGGGGTTCTCCGCAGCATGTGTCCGCCCACAGCAGACGACATGAACGGATAAGGAAGGGTTACCGACCTCGTTCCGTTATCCCGGGCTATTGATCTGGCGCTTCACCGTCCCGCGGGGCGAGGGGCAGCGGCTCCGCCCGGCCGGGCAGCGGCGGCGCCGGCACCCAGGGCCGGTCCCCGCGCATCGCCCGTCCCGCGACCAGCACGGCCCCTGCGGGCCCGAGCCAGGCTGCCTGGGGCCCATCCCGCCAAGTGGTGAAGCGGTCGATGGCGGCGCTGGCAGCGCAGCGTGGACGGATGGGCTCGGTCGCCACGATCAGCGCCGCGCGGCCGCAGGCCTCGGCCAGCGCCGCGGCGTCAGGGCCGGGGCCACGTCGGGCGCCACGGGGCGGGGGCGGCGTGCGCAGCAGCACCGCTTCCGCCGCGCCCGGACGCGGGCGGAACCGGCAGGCGGCGGCCGAACAGGCAATGGCGCCGCCCGCGACCTCGCCCTCCTCCGGCAGCGGCTGCGCGGCGGCCACGCCCATCCGGCGCAGCAGCGCATCCCGCGTGAAGGCGGTAGCGCCGGGCAGGCGATGGAGGAAGACGCCCTCTGGCGTGCGCAGCGCCACCAGGCGCGAGTCCGGCGAGACCAGCAGGTCCGGCGGCGGCGAGGCGAGCCCCGCGGCCAGCCCCGCCACGACCATGGGCACACCCGGCCAGCGCAGGGTCCCCTGCCACAGGCACAGCCAGCAGAACCCGAAGGCGGCCAGCGCCAGGCTCCATCCCGGCAGCGGCGCCAGCGCCGGCGCGGCGCCCGGCCAAGCCGCGACCAGGCGCGCCACCCACAGGATGCCCTCCACCCCCTGTCCCATCAGCCAGAGCGGCCAGGCCTCCAGCCCCACGGGCATGGCCACCAGCGCGACCATCCCGGCCGGCATCACCCAGAGCGAGGTCAGCGGCACCGCCACCGCATTGGCCGCGATCCCGTAGAGCTGCAACCGGCCGAAATGGTGCAGCCCGAAAGGCGCCGTCGCCGCTCCCGCCAGCGCCGAGGTCACGACCAGCCCAGCCACCAGCAGCGCCGGCCGGCGCCACGGCCCGGGTAGGGTGCGGAGCCGCGCCAGCGCCGGTGCCAGCGCCTCATGCCCCGCGACCAGCGCCAGCACCGCGGCGAAGGACATCTGGAAGGACGGCCCGAGCAGCTCGGCCGGTGCCGCCAGCATCACCGCGGCGGCGGCGAGCGCGAGCGCGCGCAGCGACAGCGGCCGGCGCCCGGAAAGGATCGCCAGGGTCACCAGCACCGCCATGCCGAAGCAGCGCTGCATCGGCACCTGCGACCCGGTCAGCAGCATGTAGAACCCGCCCGCCGCCAGCCCGCCGATCGCCGCCACCGCCTTCCCCGGTACCCGCAGCGCAACCCATGGCACCGCCGCCAGCGCAAGGCGCAGCACCGCGAAGACCGCGCCCATGACGATCGCCATGTGCAGTCCCGACACGGACAGCAGGTGGGCCAGCCCCGAATCCCGCATCGCCGCCAGTTCCGCCGCCGGGATCGCACCCTGCGACCCGGTGACGAGTGCGGCGGCGATGGCGCCCGGCGCTCCGGGGATGCCGGCACGGATGCGCTGTTCCAGCCGCGCCCGCAGCGCGGCCAGTGCCGGCGGCGCGCCTTCCCCCGGCAGCACGCGCGCAGGGCCCAGCGCGAAGCCGGACCCTCCGAGGCCGGAGAAATAGGCGGCGCGCTGGAAGTCCCACCCCCCGGGCGCCGCCGGCGCGCCCGGCTCCCGCAGCAGGGCGCGCAGCGCCACGGCCTGCCCAGGCTCCGGCCGGGCCGGGTCGTCGGCGCGCAGCCGCACGCGCAGGCGGCGCGGCAAGGCCTCCCCCCCACCCAGCCGCGGCGCGTCGAGGGTGAGGCGCAGCCCCTCCGGCAGCGCCTCCACCTCCGCCACCGTGCCGGTCAGCGAGACGGCGCCGAAGGGCAGCACCAGCGGCGGCGGCATTCGCGCCGCGTGCCAGGCGGCGGCGCCGAAGCCCAGCGCGGCGGCCGCCGCCAGGCCGCACAGCCAAGCCGCAAGCACCGATCGCCGCGCCAGCAGCAGCGCCGCCAGCCCGAGGGCCGGCACCGCCCAGAGCACGCCCGGTCCCGGCTCCGTCGCACGTTCGAAATAGGCGACGATCCCGGCGCCGAGCGCCACCGCCATCCACGGCGCGAAGCGGCCATGCTGGTGCGCCAGCAGCCCCGCCGCCCCCGCGCCCGCGCGCACCAGGAGACCGGGCCGACCGGCAGGATGGAGGACGAGGCTCATGCAAACCGAGAGTGGAACCGGACAGGCCGGAACACAACCAGATCGGTCGCGGCGCGGCGCGCGGTTCCGGCGCGGCGCGATCCGCGATAGGGAAGTCCCCCCATCTCCCCGGGACATCCCATGTCGGTCCGCACGCGCTTCGCCCCCTCCCCCACCGGCTACCTCCACATCGGTGGCGCCCGCACGGCGCTGCTGAACTACCTGTTCGCCCGCCGCCATGGCGGGCAGTACCTGCTGCGCATCGAGGACACCGACCGGCAGCGGTCCACGCCGGAGGCGGTGCGCCAGATCATCGAGAGCCTGGAATGGCTCGGCCTTTCCCCCGACGAGACGCCGGTCTTCCAGTCCGCGCGGGAAGCGCGCCACGCC
Source organism: Falsiroseomonas sp. CW058 (assembly GCF_050563535.1). Classification (NCBI taxonomy): domain Bacteria; kingdom Pseudomonadati; phylum Pseudomonadota; class Alphaproteobacteria; order Acetobacterales; family Roseomonadaceae; genus Falsiroseomonas; species Falsiroseomonas sp. CW058. Next base: position 59,043 of record NZ_JBNXUO010000009.1, on the reverse strand, counting down.
GAGGTCGCGCGCGAGCTGCTGGCGAAGGGCAAGGCCTATCTCGCCTACGACACGCCGGAGGAGCTGGCGGCACAGCGCGCGGCTGCGGAAGCCGAGAAGCGGCCCTTCAAATACGATGGCAGCCGCTGGATCGGGCTCGACGCGAAGGACGCGCCCTCGGTCGCGCCGGCGATCCGCATCATCGCCCCGCGCGGGGGCGAGACGGTGGTGAAGGACCTGGTGCAGGGCGAGGTGCGCGTCGCGGCGAGCGAGCTCGACGACATGATCATCCTGCGCTCGGACGGCACGCCCACCTACCTGCACGCGGTGGTGGTGGACGACCACGACATGCAGATCACCCATGTGATCCGCGGCGACGACCACCTGACCAACACCTTCCGCCAGTGCATGGTCTATGACGCGATGGGCTGGCGGCGGCCGCATTTCGCCCATGTGCCGCTGATCCACGGGCAGGACGGGGCGAAGCTGTCGAAGCGGCACGGCGCGGTCGGCGCGCTGGAATTCCGCGAGCAGGGCTTCCTGCCGGAAGCCGTCTGCAACTACCTCCTGCGGCTCGGCTGGGGCCACGGCGACACCGAGGTGATCCCGCGCGAGGAGGTGGTGAGGATCTTCGACATCGCCGATGTCGGGCGCGCCGCCGCGCGAATGGACTACGCCAAGCTCACCCATTTCAACGGTGTCTACCTCCGCGCCGCCGATGACGAACGCCTGACGCGGGAGGTCCTGACCCGCTATGCGAAGCGCGGGATCGCCTTCGGCACCGAAGGCGCGGCGCGGGTGCGGATGCTGATGCCGGACCTGAAGGAGCGCGCGAAGACGCTCGAGGAACTGGCGGGAGCGGCGCTGTTCGCGGTGGCGGACGGCGCGCCGGCGCCGGATGCGAAGGCGGCGGCGCTGCTGACGGCAGAGGCGAAGGCACGGCTGGCCGACCTCGCGGAATTCCTCGGCGCCGCGCCCTGGGAACGCCGGGACCTGGAGCAGTGGCTTCGCGACTATGCCGAGGTGAAGGGCGTCAAGCTCGGCACCGTCGCACAACCCCTGCGGGTGTCGCTGACAGGCAGCACGCAGAGCCCGCCGATCGACGCGGTCTTGGCCGCGCTGGGCCGGGCGGAGGCGCTGTCGCGCATCCTCGCCGCGGCGGCGTAGCACCGCCGGGCGTATCAACCGCAAGGCAAGGGCGGGCCTGGGCCGTGCGGGATGCCGCGCGGCCCAAAGGGCTGGTCATGCGTTAACAAACACCCTACAACTCAACCGGAGCGAGTATTTCGGAACCTTGTTCGGCCGCTTGGCGGGGCCGGGTTCGGGTGGTCATCGGAATCCAGCTTGCCCCGAAAACGGGCAATGCCGAATAAACTTGACAGCATCCGGCTCATTCTCAAAAATCGCTCCAGATACGATTTAGTCGTCAAGGTTGGGAGTTCACCATGCGCGGGATGCCCAAGCTGCTCTACTGGGTCAGCGGGCTGGTCGGGGTGGGGGCCTGGTCGAGCCTCATCATCGCCATCGCCCACCTGCCGCTTCCGGTGGAACTCGCCCTCGGCGGCATGGGCTTCGTCGTCCTCGTCTGGGGACATGCCGTGCTGTTCCCCACCCCGCGCGCCGTCGCCCCGCCCGCCGCCCCCGGGCGCCATTCGCGGGAAGCCGCGCTGGACGCGACCAGCCGCATGCCGGTCGGCGGCCCGCGCCAGGTCGTGTCCCGCCCGCCGCGCAACCCGGGCGGGCAGCCCATTCCCGCGGGGCCCCTGCCCGCCCTGCTCCGCACTCCGCTCGAGGAGGCCGCCCGCATGGAGGCGCGGCGCCTGGGCGAGGCGCTGACCGCCGCCGGCCTGTTCGGCCCCGTCTCCGTCCGCATCGAGGAGGACGGCACCGCCTTCGTGGCCCCGGTGCGCGAGACCGAGGGCGTGCGCCTGCCCGCCACCACCGTGGTGCGCTTCGCCGCCTATGTCACCCAGCCGAGCGGCCTGGCCGAGGATGGCAGGGCCGGTGCCGGTGCCTGGCCGGGGCGCGACCTCGCCGCCGCGATCGAGGCGCATCTGAACGCGAACCTGCCCGCCGGGCGCCCCGCCGGCGCGCCGCGCCCGGCGCCCCGCGCCGCGATGCCGAATGCCGGCTGGACCGCGCTTCCGGTCGGCGCCCGTCCACACGGCGCCTGACGCCGCCGCACCGCTGCCTGCCGGCCGGGGGCGGCATGCAGCCCCGCCACTTCGCCCGTCGGTTGGTTGTGCGAACCGACCTGTTCAGCAACAAGTAACGAATTCAGCGGGTACATCGGGGGCGGGCGCGGATGGCGGAGATCGTCGGAACGGGGAACGGCGACGTCGTCGGCCCCTTCTTCGTCTCGGCCGGGGTCAGCGGCGGCACCCCGACCGGCGGCGCGGACAGCATCTACGGCCTGCTCGGCCCCGACACGCTCGACGGCTCCGGCGGCAACGACCAAGTCAATGGCGACGAGGGCGCGGACCTGCTGCTCGGCGGCGAAGGGGCCGACACGCTGTTCGGCCTCGATGACGGCGACACGCTGGTCGGCGGGTCCGGCACGGACAGCCTGTTCGGCGGCCCCGGCTCCGACAGCATCGCCGGCAACGGCGAGGGCGACACCGTCTTCGGCGGCGGCAGCGAGGACACCGTCTCGGGCGATGCCGGCAACGACCGGCTGGATGGCGAGGGCGAGGCGGATTCGATCCTCGGCGGGGACGGGCAGGACACGCTGCTCGGCGGCGCCGCGGCCGACACGATGGACGGCGGTGCGGGCGAGGACGAGGTCTATGGCCAGGCCGGGACCGACAGCCTCCAGGGCGGCGCCGGCAACGACACCGCCTCGGGCGGCGACGACGCCGACCTGATCGACGGCTCCCTCGGCAACGACCAGCTGAACGGCGAACAGGGCACCGACCTGGTGATCGGCGGCGCCGGCGCGGACAGCATCTCGGGCGGGCTCGACAACGACACGCTGCAGGGCGGCGACGGCGACGACCAGGTCTCGGGCGATGGCGGCCAGGACGTCATCCGCGGCGAGGGCGGCAACGACATCATCTATGGCGGCGCCGACGGCGACACCGTCAATGGCGGGTCGGGCAACGACCTGATCAACGGGGATGGCAGCGCGGACGCGCTGTTCGGCACCGATGGCAATGACAGCCTGTTCGGCGGCGCCGATGTCGACACGCTCGACGGCGGAACCGGCAACGACCTGCTCGACGGCGGCGACAGCGCCGACATCCTGTCGGGCGGCGCGGGGCAGGACACGCTGCAGGGCGGCGTGGACGCCGACACGCTGGCGGGCGGCGCGGATGACGACACGCTGGCCGGCGGCGCGGGCGGCGAATTGCTGGATGGCGGCACCGGCGACGACTACATCCGCGCCGGCGCCGGCGCCGACACCATCCTCGGCGGCGACGGGACCGACCGCGCCGACTGGTCGGACCGCCCGGCCGGGCTCGTCATCGACCTGCTCGGCGGCGCCGTCACCGGCGACCTCACCGGCAGCGACAGCGTCGCGGGGGTCGAGAACGTCACCGCCACCGCGCAGGCGGACAGCATCCGCGGCACCGCGGCCGCGAACCAGGTGCAGGCGGGCGCCGGCGCCGACACGGTGCTGGGCGGCGGCGGGGACGACAGCCTCTTCGCCCAGGGCGGCGCCGACTGGCTGCTGGGCGAGGACGGCAACGACTACCTCCAGGGCGATGCCGGCGCGGCCACGCTCGACGGCGGCGCGGGGTCCGACGCGCTGCGGGGCGGCGACGGCGCGGAGAGCATCGCCGGCGGCGCCGGCGCGGACCAGGTGGCGGGCGGCGGCGGGGCCGACAGCCTCGATGGCGGCGAGGGCTTCGACACGCTGAACTACCGCGCAGCCCCCGCCGGCGTGACGGTGGACCTCGGCGCCGGCACCGCGGCCGACGGCACCGGCGCGACCGACCGCCTGGCGGGGTTCGAGGCGGTGCTGGGCAGCGACGGCGCCGATTCCATCGCCGGCGACGCCGCCGCCAACAACCTCTCCGGCCATCTCGGCGCCGACACGCTGGCCGGCGGCGCGGGCGCCGATACGCTGGTGGGCGATGCCGGGGACGACCTGCTCTCGGGCGGCGACGATGCCGACCTCCTCGACGGCGGCGCGGGCGCCGACACGCTGCGCGGCGAGGGCGGCAACGACACGGTCAGCGGCGCCTTCGGCGACCGCGTCGAGGGCGGCAGCGGCGACGACGTGCTGAGCAACCCGTCCGGCGGCGCGACGCTGATCGGCGGCACCGGCAACGACACCCTCCAGGGCGGCCCCGGCGGCCGGCTGGAAGGCGGCGACGGCAACGACGTGCTGCAGGCCGGCGCCACGCTGATCGGCGGGGCTGGCGACGACACGCTCGGCGGCTCCACCGGCAGCCGGGTCGAGGGCGGGGACGGCAACGACCAGATCTCGGGCGGCTCCACCCTGCTCGGCGGCCTCGGCGACGACAACATCACGGGCACGCTCGGCACCGCCCGGGTCGAGGGCGGCGACGGGCGCGACACCGTCACCGGCGCCGCCACCGCCACCATCGCGGGCGAAGGCGGGGATGACGTGCTGAACGGTGGCGCCAGCCTCTCCGGCGGCGCCGGCAATGACAGCCTGGCGGGCGCGGCCAACAGCTTCGCCCTCGATGGCGGCGACGGCGACGACGTGCTGACCGGCGGCAGCGGCGGCGGCAGCCTCGCGGGGGGCGAGGGCGACGACACCCTCCTCGCCAACGGCGCGCAGGTCGCCTCGGGCGATGCCGGGGACGACTTCCTGCGTGGCGACGGCAGCCTGCCGGTCACGCTGCTCGGCGGCGACGGCAATGACCGGCTGGAGGCCGGGACGAGCGGCATCGACAGCCTCTCGGGCGGCGCGGGGGACGACACGCTGGTCGCCACCGCCGGCTCCTCCCGCCTCGATGGCGGGACGGGCGCGGACAGCCTGCTCGGCGGCGCGCTGGGCGACATGCTGCTGAGCGGCGCGGGCGCGGACACCATGGCCGGCGGCCTCGGCAACGACACCTACTGGATCGACGATCCGGGCGACCTCGTCCTCGATGCCGGCGGCACGGACATGGTGGTGGTCGCCGGGCAGGTCACGCTGGCCGCGGGGATCGAGGAGGCGGCGGTCCTGCGCGGCAGCGGCGCGGGGGCGCTGACCGGCGGCGCGGCGGGCAACATGCTGTGGGGCGGCGAGGCGGGGGACACGCTGCTCGGCCTCGGCGGCGGCGACACGCTGGTGGGCGACGGCGGCGGCGACCTGGTCCTCGGCGGCGAGGGCGCGGACCTGCTGGCGGGCCATGCCGGCAACGACACCCTCTCGGGCGAGGCCGGGGCCGACACGCTGTGGGGCGACGACGGCGCGGATGTCCTGGCGGGCGGCGCGGATGGCGACGTGCTGGTCGGGATGGATGGCGGCGACACGCTGCGCGGCGAGGCGGGCAACGACGTGCTGGCCGGCGTCGCGGGAGAGGACGACCTGGCCGGCGGCGCGGGGGCGGACACGCTCTGGGGCGATGCCGGGCGCGACACGCTGGAAGGCGGGGACGGCGACGACCTGCTGCTCGGCGGCGGGGATGGCGCGCAGGACCTGATGGGGGGCGGCGCGGGGGCCGACACGCTCTGGGGCGGCGACGGGGCGGACACGGCCGAGGGCGGCGACGGCAACGACCTGGTGCGGGGCGGCGCGGATGGCGCGCAGGACCTGCTGTTCGGCGGCGCCGGCGCCGACACGCTGGATGGCGGCGCGGGCTGGGACAGCATGCATGGCGGCACCGGCGACGACCTGTTCCTGGCCAGCCAGCAGGTGGACTGGGTGTTCGAGAATCCCGGCGAGGGCGCCGACACCGTCATCGCCGACAGCGGCGACGGCTACTACCTGTATGACAACGTCGAGGTGCTGGTGCTGGCCGGCGGCACGCCCTTCGGCGTCGGCAACGCCTCGGCCAACCTCCTGGTCGGCACGGGCGGCGTGAACACGCTGCTGGGCGGCGCGGGGGATGACACGCTGGCGGGCGGCGGCGGCAACGACGTGCTTTGGGGCGAGGCGGGGGCGGACCGCTTCGTGGTGGGCCGCGGCCAGGGCCTCGACACGCTCGGCGACTTCGACGTGCGGCAGGACGTGCTGTTCGTGCAGGGCACCGGCATCGGCAGCGCCGCGGCGGCGAAGGCGCGGATGGTGCAGTACGGCCCCGACATCGCCTTCGACATGGGCGGCGGCGACGTGGTGCACATCCGCGGCGTCCGCATCGCCGACCTGAACGACGCCAACATGCAGTTCGGGTAGCGCGTGATCGCCGCAGGCTGGAACGGCCGGAGGCGTGAATCACGCGACAAGACGGAAGCCCAGATCATGATCCGCGCTTCAACCAGCGCGGATCATGATCTGGCGCGCTACCCCGGCACGATCCGGCAGGCCCGCGCCGCGGCGCGGGCCAGCACCAGCATCCGCCGCGCCACCACCGCCCCCTTCGCCGCATCCCCCGCCACGCGCTCCAGCAGCGGGTTGGTGACGATGGCGCGCGTCGCGGTGTCGATCGCGACATCGGCGGCGGCCACCGCCCCGGCCTCGAACACCGTCCGGCGCAGCAGCGCGAGCGTGCCGGCGACGCCGGGGCGCAGCCCGTGGATCACCGCCACCTCCCGCACCAAGCGCAGCCCGCGCCAGCCGAAGAACAGCGCATCCAGCGCCGGCGAGGGAATCAGCGCGGTCGCGCCAAAGGCCTGCGCCGCCGCCCGCCGCCCCGCCGAGGTCGCGTCCCGGTCGAGCGCGGCGAGCGGCCCGGCTTCGAGCAGCGCGGTGAGGGAGGCGAGGTCCGGCGCGGCGCGCAGCGCGGGCAGCGTGCCGGCCGCCGCGGGCACCCGCCCGGCCCAGGACAGGGCGGCGGCGCGGGCGCCGGGAAGGTCCCCGGCCGCGAAGGCCCGGCGCGCATGGTCCACCGCCGACAGCGCGATCAGCCCCCGCAATTCGCGGATGATCGCCCAGGCGATGAGGCCATAGCCCGCCACCGCGACGCCGAGCGTCAGCCAGCCCAGCGCGGCGCCACGGGCGAACTGGTCGGCGATGAAGTTCAGGACCTCCAGCGCCGAAAGCCCGAGCAGCAGCACCGCGACACCGAGCGCGGCGAGCGCAGGGGCGGACCAGCGCCGCCGCTCCCGCGGGGCATCGGGCTTCGCCACCGCCTGGTCCCAGCCGAAGTCGAGCCGGGCGGCCGCCGCCGCTTCCTCCGGCAGGATGCGCGGGCCGCGCGGGGGCGGGTCCGCCAGGGTGGGGCGGGCGCCGCCTTCCTCCACCCGCGGGGCGGCGGGCGCGGCCTCCTCGGGCAGGATGCGGGGGCCGCGGGGGTGTGGGTCGCTCATGGGCAGGCATCGCTCCCGCAGGGGGCCCGCGCCGCCCCCGGCCGGCGGAGGGTCAGAGCAGGTCCCCGATCAGCGCCGTCAGCAGCGCGTCGAGGCCGAGATGGGGTACGCCGGACCGCCCGTCACCGGCCAGGCGGGGTGGCTGGAAGACCGGCATCTCGAAAAAGGCGTGATCCCAGAAATCCGGCGCCGGGCGGCGCAGCGGCACCTCGCCCGGATAGACCTTGGCGGCCTTGCCGCCTTCCAGCAGCAGGCCGCGCACCGCCGCGACCGGGCGGCCGTCCAGCACCGCCACGTCATCCTCGGTGCAGCGGATGGCCGCGACGGCATGGACCGAGGTGGCGGCGCCGAGCGGCCCTGCCGGATCGCGCCCCACCAGGTCGCCCAGCAGGCCGACCAGCGCATCCCGCGCGCGGCCCGGGACGTGGTCGGCCTTGGTGGCCGCGAAGGCCACGCGCTTCACCCCCTGGCCGGTCAGCATGTCGAACAGGCCGCCGCCGTCGCGCAGGGCGGCCGCGATGGCGGCCAGGGCCTCGGCCGTGTCGTCGAAGGCCTCCTCGCCGGCATGGAGCGCGCCGAGCGCATCCACCAGCACCGCCTGGCGATGGAAGCGGCGGAAGAAGGGGTCGAAGAAGGCGGCGCGCTGGTCCGCCAGGTAGGCCGCGTGCCGGCGCGCCAGCAGGGCGGCAAGGCCGCCTTCCTCCGGCTTCGGCAGGGGGAAGAACCAGAGGATCGGCGCCTCCCCCTTCGGCCCGGGGTTCAGCGCCCGGCCGGGCTGGAGGAAGCGGAAGCCGAGTTCGTCCCGGCAGGTCCGCAGCGCGTCGCGGTACAGCATGTAGCCGTGCCGCGCGATCGCGTCCTCGTCCGGCACGCGGTCGGGCAGGGCATCGACGAAGTCGAGGAAGGCCGCCGCGGCCGCGGCCCGCCGCCCGCGCCGCAGCCGGGCCAGCGTCCCGCGCGACCAGTCGGCATAGGACTGCGCCAGCATCGGCAGGTCGAGCAGCCATTCGCCGGGATAGTCCAGCAGTTCCAGCGTGACGCGCCGCCCGCCCGCCACCATCTCCCGCGCCTGGCCGAGCAGCGAGGCGGGGGCGAGGTCGAGCGTGATCTCGAGTGTCGATAGATCCTCGGTCCGCTCCGGCCAGCGCGGCGGATCGGCCGCGAGGGCCGCGACATGGCCGGCCGCGTCGAAGCGGGGGGTCGATTCGGTCCCGGCCGGCACCAGCCGCGCCCCGCGCAGCCGCCCGCCGGACGCCGCTTCCAGCGCCGGCAGGGTCCGCGCGCCCTGCCCCGCCGCCAGCAGGTTGGCGACGAGGGAGGTGAGGAACACCGTCTTGCCCGCGCGCGACAGGCCGGTGACCGCGAGCCGGATGCGCTCCCGCCCTGCCAGCGCGCGGGCGAGGTCGCCGAAGCTGGCCGCGGCGTCCTCGATCGGGGTCAGGAGGGAGGGAAGCAGGGCGGGCGCCTTCGTCGGTTGCGCGGGAGCCCGCCCGGCCCCGTGCGGAAGGGGACCGGGCCGGGCCGGGCCTGGGGGTAAGCGCCCCGTCAGCTCATGCGTTCGATCAGCTCGATCTTGTAGCCGTCCGGATCCTCGACGAAGGCGATGACGGTGGTGCCGAACTTCACCGGCCCGGCTTCCCGCGTCACGCGGCCGCCGCCGGCGCGCACCGCCTCGCAGGCGGCCTTCACGTCGGGCACGCCGACCGCGAGGTGGCCGAAGGCGTTGCCCTGTTCGTATTTCTCCACGCCGTAGTTGTAGGTCAGCTCGATCTCGCCCTGGCCTTCGGCATTGCCCTGGCCGTAGCCGAGGAAGACGAGGGTGTATTTCCCGTCCGGCACGTCGCGCCGGCGCAGTTCCTTCATGCCGAGCAGCTTCGTGTAGAAGTCGACGCTGCGCTGCAGGTCGCCGACGCGGATCATGGTGTGCAGGAAGCGGCCCTGGCTCATCCCTGGTCTCCTCTCGTTTGCAGAAATTCCGACGGGCGGAGCGCCAGCAGGAACAGCCCCGCCGCCTCCGCCGCCGCGACGGTCGCGGTGCGGTCCACCACCAGCGTCCCGGCATGGGCGGCCCGCGCCTCGATGGCGATGCCGGCCAGCCCGGCGGCGGCGGCGGCCTCCACCGTGGCGGGGCCGATCGCCGGCAGGTCCACCAGCACATCCTGGCGCGGCTTGACCAGCTTCACCAGCACGCCGCCCGGCCCCGGGCGCCGCAGCGGCCCGCAGCGCGCCAGCATCGCGTCGGTTCCCTCGATCGCCTCCACCGCCAGCACCAGCCCCTGCTGCACGACGCAGCCCTGGCCGACATCGGCGGTGCCGAGCGCCTGGGTCACGCGGATGCCGCGGGCGATGTCGGCCAGCGCCGGCTCGTCCGGGGCATGGCGGGTGAGCGGGCCGGCTTCCACCAGCAGGTCGCCCAGCACCTCCTGCGCGCCGAGAGGCCGGAACCCCTCCCCCCGCAGCACCTGCAGCACGGCCGAGAGCAGGCCGTCATCGCCGCCGAAGACGGCGCGGTGGCCGAGCCTGGCGACCAGCCGCATCCCCTCCGCGTCGAAGCGGAAGGACAGCAGCGACGGGCGCGTGACGCGCCCGGCCAACACCAGGTCGGCGGCGCCATGGGCGCGGAGGAAGGCGAGCATCCGGCCGACGCGGCCGAGCGGGATCACCTCATGCGGGAAGCGGGCATAGTCGGCCGGGCGGGCGAAGCCCTCGATCAGCACGCAGACCACGGGGCGGCCGGCCTTGGCCGCGGCATCGGCGACGCGCACCGGCATGATGCCGGCGCCGCAGACCAGGCCGAGCGGCGCGGTCACGCCCCTTCCCCGTTCTCCTCCTCCTCCGGCCCGCGCCGGTAGGGGCAGAGCAGGTTGCGCCCGCGCGGGCGGGCGAAGACCCCGCGCGCGAAGTCCAGGATCTCATGCACCGCGGGGTCGCCGTCATGCGCGGCGGCCACGGCCTCCAGCTGCTCGCGCGGGCGGCCGGTGCGGTAGAGGTCGTGGACCGCGCGTTCCACCGCCGCGACCTGCGCCTTCGTCATGTTCAGCCGCCGCAGCATGCCGAGCGCGTTGAGCCCGTAGAGCGAGGCGCGGTGGCCCTTCACCCGGCCGAAGGGCAGCACGCTGCGCTCCACCCCCGCCATGCCGGCCACCAGCGCCATGCGGCCGATGCGGACGAACTGCTGCACCGCGGCGCCGCCCTGGATCATCGCGCCGTCGCCGATCTCGACATGGCCGGCGAGCATGACGTTGTTCACCAGGATCACGCCGTCGCCCAGCCGGCAGTCATGCGCGACATGGGCAACGCACATGATGAGGCAGTTGGCGCCGATCCGGGTCCAGCCGTCGCCGCCGGTCGAGCCGCGGTGGATGGTGGCGTGTTCGCGCACCTGCGTGCCGGGCCCGATCGACACGCCTGTCGGCTCGCCCCGGTATTTCAGGTCCTGCGGCGGCAGGCCGATGGTGGCGAAGGGCGAGACCTTGACCCCGGCGCCGAGCCGGACGGCGCCGTCCAGCACGACATGGGCGGTAAGCTCCACCCGTTCCTCCAGCACCGCGCCGGCGCCGACGACGCAGCCCGGGCCGATGAGGCAGCCGGCCGCGATGCGGGCGCCCGGCGCCACGAAGGCGGCGGGGTGGATCTGGGCGCCGGGGTCGATCCCGGCGCGCGCGACGGTCATGTCCACCGGGCCTTACTTGTCCAGGATCATCGCGGCGTAGGTCGCCTCGGCCACCACCTTGCCGTCCACCTTCGCCTCGGCGGTGAAGCGCCAGATGTTGCCGCGCTGCTTTTCCTTGGTGACGTGGACGCGCATCTGGTCGCCGGGCACGACGGGCTTGCGGAACTTCGCGCTGTCCACGGTCATGAAATAGACCAGCTTGCCCTGGGCGGAGGGGCCGAGCGTCTCCACCACCAGCACGGCGGCCGTCTGGGCCATGCTCTCGATGATGAGCACGCCGGGGAAGACGGGGTGCTGCGGGAAATGGCCCTGGAAGAAATTCTCGTTGATCGAGACGTTCTTGATGCCGACGGCGGAGACGTTGGGCACGATCTCCACCACCCGGTCGACCAGCAGGAAGGGGAAGCGGTGCGGGATCGCCTGCATGATGCGGGCGATGTCGTAGGTCCCCACCGTCGCGGCGGCGGCTTCGGTCGTGCTCCCAGCGGTCGCGTCCATGGTCCTCCCTTCCGAACCTGTCTCAGGCGCCCTTGCCCGGCTTCGCCACAAGGCGGCGCAGCGCGGCCATGGCGCGCAGCGTCTCCCGCGCCGGCCAGGCCGGGCTGCCCACCACGTCGCTGCCGGCTGGCACGTCGTTCATCACGCCGGACTGGGCGCCCACGCGCGCACGGTCGCCCAGATGCAGGTGCCCGGCGATCCCGGACTGTCCCGCCAGCTGCACCCCGTTGCCCAGCGTGACGGAGCCCGCGATGCCGACCTGGGCGACGATGACGCAGGCCTGCCCGGTGCGGACGTTGTGGCCGATCTGCACCAGGTTGTCGAGGCGCGAGCCCGGCCCGATCACCGTGTCGCCCTGGCTGCCGCGGTCGATGCAGCTGTTCGCGCCCACCTCCACGAAGTCGCCGAGGATGACGCGGCCGAGCTGGGGCACCGTCTCGAACCGGCCTTCCGGCGTGACGGCGAAGCCGAACCCCTCCTGCCCGATGCGCACGCCGGGCGCGAGCGTGACGCGCCGCCCGGCGATGCAGTGGCTCAGCGTGCAATGCGCGCCGATGCGGCAGCCCTCGCCCAGCTGCACGCCGGCGCCGATCACGGCATGCGCGCCGACGACGCAGCCCGCGCCGAGGCCCGCGCCGGCCTCGACCACCGCGAAGGGCCCGATCTCGCAGCCCTCGCCCAGCTTGGCGCCGGGATCGACCAGCGCGGTCGGGTGGATGCCGGGCCGCGGCGGGGGTGCCGGATGCAACCGGGCGGCGATGCGCGCGAAGCCGAGATAGGCGTTCGGCGTGACGATGGCGGCGGTGCCGTCCGGCACGCGCGGCGCCAGGTCCGGCGCCAGCACCACCGCCCCCGCGCGCGTGGTCGCAAGCTGCGCGGCATAGCGCCGGTTCTCGAGGAAGGTGACCTCCTCCGGCCCCGCGCCGTCGAGCGGCCCGACGCCGGAGAAGCGCCGCGCGGGATCGCCCCCGCGCAGTTCGCCCCCCGCCGCCTCCGCCAGTTCGGCCAGGGTCAGCGGCGGGCCCGCGGGGTGGAAGCGGGGATCCGCCGCCATGCCGGTGCGTCCGCGCCGGTCAGCGGCGCGGGGGCTGGGCCGGCGCCGCCGCGGCGGGCTGGGCCGGGGCGGGCGCGGCGGCAGCGGCCGGGGCCTCGGCGCCCTCGGGCGGGATGGTGACGCTGCGCAGCACGCGGTTCATCTGCGCCGAAACCTCGTCCGTCAGGTCGAAGGCGGGCTCGTTGAAGATGACGAGCGCGCGCGGCAGCACCAGGTTGACGCCGCGGCTGGAGGAGACCTGGCGGATCACCGCCGCCAGCGCCTGCTCGATCTGCTGGAGGCCCTGCTGCGCCGCCGCGTCGATCCCGCGGGACCGGTCGCGGAAGATGCGTTGCGCGTCGGTGATGCGGTCCTGCAGCTCCCTCTCGCGCGTGCGGAGCTGTTCGGGGTTCAGCGTGGCGCGGGCGGCGGCGAGCGCCTGCTGCTCCTCGCGCCAGCGGGCCTGTTCGCGCTGCAGGTCCTCGTTCAGGCGGCCGCGCCGCCGCTCGATCTCCTCGCGCACCTGGTTGAAGGCGGCGGAGAGGCGCTGCACCTCCGGGATGTCGACGATGGCGACCACCGGCGCGGGCGTGCGCTGGCCGGCCTGCGGGGGGCGCTGCTGCGCCTGTCCCTGCGGCGGGCGCTGGCCCTGGGCCGGCTGCTGCTGGCCCTGCGGGCGCTGCTGGCCGGGGACGAACCAGTCCTGGTTCTGCTGCGCCAGCGCGGCCGGGCCGGCGGCGGCGCCGGCCAGCAGGAGGGCGGGCAGGAGGTGGCGGAGACGCATCGTGCTGGAATCCCGGATTTCGCTCAGAACCGCGTGCCGAAGCCGAAGCGGATCAGCTGGGTGCGGTCGTAGTCCTGCTTCACAACGGCCTGGGCGATGTCGATGTTGATGAGGCCGACCGGCGTCCGCCAGGAGACGCCGACCCCCGCGCCGACGCGCGGCTTGCTGTCGTCCCGCACGCCGGGGCCCTGGACGGGCGTGTCGTAGAGCGAGCCGACATCGACGAAGGCGCGGCCGAGCAGGCCGAGCTCGCTCGGCACCGGGAGCGGGAAGCGCAGCTCCGTCGTCTGCGTCCAGATGATCCGGCCGCCGAGCGGGTCCTGCGTCGAGCTCGACGTGTCGCGCGGGCCAGCGCCCGCCAGCGCGAAGCCGCGCAGGTTGTCGCCGCCGAGGAAGAAGCGGTCGATGATGCGCTCCGGCCGGTCGCCCCAGGGGGTCAGGTAGCCGCCGCCCACCTGCAGCGCGAGGACGTATTCCTGCGCGCCGAAGAAGCGTTCGAGCGGGAAGTAGATGGCGCTGTCGCCGCGCAGCCGCACGTAGTTCACGTCGCCGCCGAGGCCCGCGACATCGGTGCCGAGGCGGATGATGTAGCCGCTCCGCGGCTCGATCCGGCTGTCGCGCGTGTCGTAGGCGAGCGTGGTGCCGAGCTGGGAGAGCAGCGTCTGGCCGGTCTGTTCCTGGATGAAGCGGGAGGCGTTCGACTGCACGTCGAACACGTTCCGGTCCACCAGGGTGTAGGCCCAGGACTGGCGCAGCCTCTCGTTGAACTCGTAGCCCGCCCGCAGCGCCGCGCCGACCCGCTTCTCGGAGTAGGAGGCGATCTCCTGGAGGTTGCGCTGGATGTAGAAGACGTCGAGCCCGGCCGACAGGTTGCGGTCGAGGAAGGCCGGATCGGTGACGGAGAAGTCGAGCTGGCTGCGCCGCTGCGCGAGCATCGCCTGCAGCCGCGCATCGATGCCGGTGCCGAGGAAGTTGCGTTCCCGGATGCCGAAATCGGTCAGGAAGCCCGCATCGGTCGAGAAGCCGCCGCCGAGCGACACTTCCCCGGTCGGGCGTTCGGTCACCTGGGTGTTCAGCGCCACGCGGTCCGGGCGGGAGCCGGGCTGCGGCGTGATCTCCACATTGCCGAAATAGCCGAGGTCGCGGATGCGCTGGCGGGAGCGGCGGACCTGCGCGGCGTTGAAGGGGTCCCCCTCCGCGAGGCGGAACTCGCGGCGGATCACGCGGTCGGCGGTGCGGGAATTGCCGGTGATGTCGATGCGCTCGACGAAGGCGCGCGTGCCCTCGGCCACCTCGAAGGTGATGTCGACCGTCTGCGCGTCGCGGTTGCGCACCACGCGGGGGCGGACCTCGACGAAGGGCACGCCCTGGAGGCCGACCGCGTCGGACAGCGACTCGACCGCGCGCTCCACCGCGTCGCCGTCGTACCAGTCGCCTTCCGAGAAGGGCAGTTCGCGGCGCAGGCGGGCGGCGTCCACGCCGCGCAGCGTCGAGGTGATCTCGGCGCGGCCGACGCGGTACCGCACGCCCTCGTCGATCGTGTAGGTGACGAAGAAGCCGCCGCGGTCGGGCGAGAGCTCCGCCGTCGCGGCGGTGACCTGCACGTCGGCGTAGCCGCTGCGGAGGTAGTAGCGGCGCAGCAGTTCCCGGTCGAAGTTCAGCCGCTCCGGATCGTAGATGTCGGAGGTGGAGAGCAGGCGGTACCAGGCCTGTTCCCGCGTCGCGACCACGTCGCGCAGCCGCGAATCGGAGAAGGCGGTGTTGCCCACGAAGTTGACGCGGCTGACCAGCGCGGCGTCGCCTTCCGTGATCTCGAACACCAGGTCGACGCGGTTCTGGTCGAGCTGGATGACCTTCGGCTCGACTCGCGCGGCGAATCGGCCGCGGCGCGCATAGACGTCGAGGATGCGCTGGCGGTCGGCCTGCGCCGCCTGGGGCGTGAAGACGGCGCGCGGGCGCAGCAGGATCTCGGGGCGCAGCGTGTCGTCGTTGACCTTGCTGTTCCCCTCGAAGGCGACGCGGTTGATGATCGGGTTCTCGTCCACCACCACGCGGATGCGGTCGCCGTTGCGCGCCACCGTCACGTCCCGGAACAGGCCGGTCGAGAACAGCGTGCGAAGGCTGCGGTCGAGCCGGTCCGCATCGAAGGGATCGCCGGCCTGGAGCAGCATGTAGGAGCGGATCGTGTCCGCCTCGATTCGCTGGTTGCCCTGGACATCGACGGCGCGGACGATGCCGCCCTGCGCGGCCGGAACGGCCGCGGGGCGGGTCTGCGCGCCGCGGGGCGCGCGCTGCTGCTGCGCATCCGCCGGGAAGGCGAGGGCGACGGGAACGAGGCAGCTTGCAGCGAGGAGAAGGAGCCGATTGGCGACCAAGGCGGGCATCCCTGGGGGGTGAGGAGGCCGGGACACTAACCGAGAGCCCCCGGACCCGCCACCCCCGCACGCACGCGCCCGCGAGGATGCGGCGCGCGGCGCCCCCCTGCCCGGCCCGCGCGGCCGCGGGTCAGCCCAGCAGCCCCGCCGCCCAGCGCACCACGCCGAGATTGGCGAGGTCGTTCCAGGTAGCGAAGACGAACAGCGTGATCAGCAGCGCGAATCCGGCGCGGAAGCCGTATTCCTGCGCCTTCGCCGGCAGCGGCCGGCCGCGGATGGCCTCCGCCGCGTAGAACATCAGGTGCCCGCCATCCAGCACGGGAATCGGGAACAGGTTGATCAGCGCGAGGTTGACCGAGAGGATCGCCATGAAGCTGACGAGGCTCGCGAGGCCGAGGCGCGCCGCCTCCCCCGCGATACGCCCGATGCCGAGCGGCCCGCCCAGATCCTCGGTCCCGCGCGCGCCGGTGATCATCTGCCCGACCGCGCCGAGCGTCTGCCAGGTGACGTCCACGGTGTGCACCGTGCCCGCCCAGAGCGCGCTGAAGGGGTCGAGCCGCTCGAACTGCGCGGCGCCCGCGCCGATGCCGAGCACGCCGACCGTCCGCTCCCCGCTGGTGCGGGCCTCCGGCGTGACGCTGAGCGTGGATTGCCGCCCCTCGCGCTCGATCGTCACCTGCACCGGCTGGCCGGCGCGGGGCTGGACGTGGCGCTGCACCTGGTCGAAGCGGGTCACCGCCTGGCCGTCGAGCGCGACGATGCGGTCGCCCGGCAGCACGCCCGCGCGGGCGGCGGCCGATCCCTCGGCCACCACGCCGACAGCGGTGGTGGTCTGCGGCTGGCCGACGGTGGCGTAGAGCAGGCCGAACAGCAGGATGGCGAGCAGGAAGTTGGCCGCCGGGCCGGCCGCCACCACGATGGCGCGGTCCTTCACGGGCTTGTCGTGGAAGGTCTCGCCCGGACGCCAGCCGGCCTGCACCTCGGGCGGGGCGTCGGCCGGCGTCTCCTGCCCGTGCAGCTTCACGTAGCCGCCGAGCGGGATCCAGCCGATGCGCCATTCGGTGCCGCGCCGGTCGCTCCAGGAGGCGATCGGGCGGCCGAAGCCCACCGCGAAACGCTCCACATGGATGCCCCGCCACCGGGCGGCGAGGTAGTGGCCGAGTTCATGGATGAAGACCAGCACGCCGAGGACCACCACGAAGGCCAGGATGGTGCGGAAGGTGTCGGGCAGCAGGTCCACGTCAGTCTCCGATCGGGTGCTCAGCCGGGCGGGGCGCGGCCCGCGGCGTGCCGCAGGGCCTCCGCCCGCGCCGCCGCGTCCAGCGCCACGATCGCCTCCAGCCCCTGCGGGGCGCAGGGCGGCATGGCGGCGAGGGTGTCCTCCACCACCGCGGCGATGTCGAGGAAGCCGATCCGCCGGTCGAGGAAGAGCCCGACCGCCGTCTCGTTCGCGGCATTCAGTATAGTCGGGGCGCCCCCCCCGGCCTGCAAGGCCTCCCGCGCGAGGCGGAGCGCGGGGAAGCGCGCCGGGTCGGGGGCGAAGAAGTCGAGCCGGGCGAGCTGCGCGAGGTCGAGGCGCGGGATTTCCGCCGCCATCCGCTGCGGCCAGGCGAGAGCGTGGGCGATCGGGGTCCGCATGTCCGGACTGCCGAGCTGGGCGAGGATGGAGCCGTCCGCATACTGCACCATGCCGTGCACGGCCGATTGCGGGTGGACCAGCACCTCGATCCGCTCGGGCGGCAGCGCGAACAGATGCGCGGCCTCGATCACCTCCAGGCCCTTGTTCATCATGGTGGCGGAATCGATCGAGATCTTGGCGCCCATCGACCAGACCGGATGCTTCAGCGCCTGGTCGGGCGTGACCGCCGCCATCCGCTCGACCGGCCAGTCCCGGAAGGGGCCGCCCGAGGCGGTGAGCACGATCTTCTCGATCCCGCGCGGATCGCCGCCCTGGAGGCACTGGAAGACCGCGTTGTGCTCGGAATCGACGGGCAGCAGCGTCGCCCCCCCGTCCCGCGCCGCGGCCAGCACCAGGTCGGCCGCGCAGACCAGGCTTTCCTTGTTCGCGATGGCCAGCGTGCCGCCGCGGGCGAGCGCGACGAGGGTGGAGCGCAGCCCGGCCGCGCCGACGATGGCGGCCATCGTCCATTCCGCCGGGCGGGCGGCGGCTTCCTCCACCGCCTCGGCGCCGGCGCCGATGCGGATGCCGCTGCCGCCCAGCGCCGCCTTCAGCGCGGGCCAGGCGGCGGGATCGGCCACCGCGGCGAAGCGGGCGCCATGGCGGCGGGCCTGGGCGGCCAGCGTCGCCACGTCCCGGTTCGCGACCAGCGCCTCCACCGCGAAGGCGCCGGGCTCCGCCGCCTCCAGCAGCGCCACCGTGGACCGCCCGACCGAGCCGGTGCTGCCGAGGATCGAGACGCTGCGTGCCAAGCCGGTCAGCCCCAGCCCCACAGGGTGCGCCCGTAGCCGAGCGCGAAGGACAGCAGGGAAGCCACCGGCGCCGCCGCCAGCACGCCGTCCAGCCGGTCCAGCAGCCCGCCATGGCCTGGGATGAGGGAGGAGGTGTCCTTCACCCGGAAGTGCCGCTTGATCGCGCTCTCAAGCAGGTCGCCCGCCTGGGACGCGATGCCGAGCAGGACCGCCACCGCCACCACCGCACCGGCCGCCGCCCCGGGCTGGAAGGCCAGCGCGCAGGCAAGCCCGACCGCGACCGCCGCCAGCAGCCCGCCGCCTGCGCCCGACCACGTCTTGTTCGGCGACACGGCGGGCCAGAGCTTCGGACCGCCGAGCGCGCGCCCGGCCATGTAGGCGCCGATGTCGGATGCCCAGACCACGAGGAACAGGAACAGCACGTTGGCGCGGCCGGCATCCGTGTCGTGCCGCAGCTCGATCAGCGCGATGCCGGCCAGGCCGATGTAGAGCACCCCGGCCGCAAGCCGCCCCGCCGGCTGGTCCACCGTGTGCGGCAGGGCGCGCGCGCCCGCCCAGGTGGCCAGGAAGCCGGCGACGAGCAACGCCAGCGCCCAGCGCGGGTGGTCGTCCACCGCCAGCGCGCAGGCTGCCATCACCACCAGCGGCACCGCCAGCCCCGGGAAGACCCGCGTGCGCCGGCCACAGAGATGCACCCATTCCCAGGCGAGGATCGCGACCGCAAGCGCCACCATGGCCGTGAAGGCCTCGGCGCCCAGCCAGATGCAGGCCACCGCGGACGGCCCGAGCACCAGCGCCGACAGCGCGCGCTTGCGGAGGTCCTTCCAGCGCTTCGCCTCCGCGGGCGAGGGCGCGGCCGTGCTGTCGGTCACGTCACGCGACGCGCTGGCCGTAGCGCCGTTCGCGGCGGGCGAATTCGGCGATGGCGGCGGCGAGGTGCGGGGCGCCGTAGTCGGGCCACAGCGTGTCCTGGAACACGAACTCGGCATAGGCCGCCTGCCAGAGCAGGAAGTTTGAGATCCGCTGCTCGCCGCTGGTGCGGATGATGAGGTCCGGGTCCGGCATTCCCGCCGTGCCCAGGAAACGGCCGAAGCTGCGTTCGTCGAGCGTCGCGGGGTCGAGTTCCCCGGTCGCGGCGCGGCGCGCGATCTCCCGCGCGGCGGAGACGATCTCCGCCCGCCCGCCATAGGACAGCGCGACGTTGAGGTTGAGCCGCGTGCCCTGCGCGGTGGCGGCCTCGGCGCTGGCGATGGCGCGCACCGTGTCCTCGCCGAAGCGTTCACGTTCCCCGATGATGCGCAGGCGCACGCCCTCCCGGCTCAGGCGGGAGACCTCGGTGGCGAGGTAGTGGCGCATCAGCATCGTCAGGTCGCGCACCTCGTCGGCCGGGCGCTGCCAGTTCTCGGAGGAGAAGGCGAAGAGCGTCAGCCAGGAGATGCCGGCCTCGGCCGCGGCCTCGATGGTGCGTCGCGCGGCCTCGGCCCCGGCCTTGTGGCCGAGCGCACGCGGCAGGCCGCGGGCCGCGGCCCAGCGGCCGTTGCCGTCCATGATGATGCCGACATGCAGCGGCACCGGCGGTGAACCGGTTTCCGGCATCGGCCTGGCCGCTGCGCTCATCTCCGCGGGGTTCCCCTTCTCCGGCCGCTCAGCTGGTCCGGATGTCCTTCTCCTTCTCGGCCAGCGCGGCGTCGATCGCCTTGATGTGCTGGTCGGTCATCTTCTGCACCTCCTCGGTCCAGCGCTTCACGTCGTCCTGGCTGGCCTCGGCCTTCTTGTCCTTCTCCCAGCCCTTGACCTGCTCCATCCCGTCGCGGCGCACGCCGCGGACGGCAACGCGCGACGCCTCGGCGTATTTCGCCGCGGTCTTCACGAGGTCGTTCCGCCGCTCCTGCGTCAGCGGCGGCAGGGGGACGCGGATGGTCTGGCCTTCGGTCATCGGGTTGAGGCCGAGGCCCGAGTCGCGGATCGCGACCTCCACCTGCTTGGTGATGGACCGGTCGAAGACCTGCACCGAAAGGAGGCCCGGCCCGGCGACCGAGATGTTCGCCACCTGGTTCAGCGGCTGGTTGGTGCCGTAGGCCTCGACCCGGATGGGCTCGAGCAGGGCGGGGCTGGCGCGGCCGGTGCGGAGCCCCGCGAATTCCTTCTTCAGCGTCTCCATCGCCGCATCCATGCGGCGCTGCAGGTCGCGCTTCAGCGCGGCGAAATCGGCGGGCATCGCGCTCTCTCCCCCTTACAGGTCGACGACGGTGGTGAACTTCCCCTCGCCCTTCATGACGGCGGTGAAGGCACCCGGTTCGTGGATGTTGAAGACGACGATCGGCAGCTTGTTCTCCCGCGCGAGGCTGATGGCGGCGGCGTCCATCACGGCCAGGTCGCGGGCGAGCATGTCGAGATAGGTCAGCGTCTCGTAGCGTTCGGCGTTCGGGTTCTTGCGCGGGTCGGCGGAATAGACGCCGTCCACCTGCGTGCCCTTCAGCAGCGCCTCGCACCCCATCTCGGCCGCGCGGAGCGCCGCGGCGGTGTCGGTGGTGAAGAAGGGGTTGCCCGTGCCGGCGGCGAAGATCACCACCCGGTTCTTCTCCATGTGGCGGATCGCGCGGCGGCGGATGAAGGGCTCGCACAGGCTCGCCATCGTCACCGCGCTCTGCACGCGGGTGTGGACGCCGAGCTTCTCCAGCACGTTCTGCATCGCCAGCGCGTTCATCACGGTGGCCAGCATGCCCATGCCGTCCGCCTGCGCCCGGTCCATGCCGGAGGAGGCGCCGGCGACGCCGCGGAAGATGTTGCCGCCGCCGATCACCAGGCAGACCTGCACGCCCAGCCGCACCACGTCGCGCACATCCTCCGCGATCGCGCGCAGGGTGCCGATGTCGAGCCCGTAATCGCGGTTGCCCATCAGGGCCTCGCCCGACACCTTGAGGAGTACGCGCTTGTAGCGGGGGGCGTCGGACATGATGCTCCAGGAAGGTCGCCAGGGAGAGGGAGGAAGGGCGCCGGAACATAGGCGCCCGGTTGTGGCGCCGGCAAGGCAGGGTCGCGGGCGGGGCCGCCGCGGCGGGCCCCGCCAACGCCCGGCAGGCGTCACGTCGCCGCGAAGCGCCGCCCGGGGGGCGGCCGCGGAGGGTGCCGCGGCCGCCCTGCGGTTCAGCCCTTGGCCGCGGCCGCGACCTCGGCCGCGAAGTCGCTCGCGCCCTTCTCGATCCCTTCGCCGAGCTGGAAGCGCGCGAAGCCGGTCAGCTTGCCGCCGGCCTTCTGCACGACCTGCTTCACCCGGCTCTCGCCGTCATGCACCCAGACCTGCTCCAGCAGCACCACTTCCTCATAGTATTTCCGGATGCGGCCCTCGATCATCTTCTCGATGATCTCCGGCTTCTTGCCCGAGGTCGCGGCCTGCTCGCGCAGCACCGCCTTCTCGCGCTCCAGCGCGGAGGGGTCGACGGCGTCCACTTCCAGCGCCTCCGGCCGGGCGGCGGCGACATGCATGCCGATCTGGCGGCCGAGCGTCTCGAGCGCCTCGATCTCGTTGGCGGCTTCCAGCGCGACCAGCACGCCGATCTTGCCGAGGCCCGGCTTCACGGCATTGTGCATGTAGGTCGCCACCACGCCGGACGGCACGGTCAGCACCCTGGCGCGGCGGATCGTCATGTTCTCGCCGACGGTGGCGATCAGGCGGGTCAGCTCCTCCTGCGTGGAGTGCGTCTTCCCGGGATAGGTCGCGGCCTTCAGCTTCTCCACGTCGTCGCCGACCGAGAGGGCGAGGCCCGCCACCTCGGCCACGAAGGCCTGGAAGGTCTCGTTGCGGGCGACGAAGTCGGTCTCGGCGTTCACCTCGACCATGGCGGCGACGTTGGGGCCGGAGGCGACGCCCACCAGGCCCTCGGCGGCGACGCGGCCGGACTTCTTGGCGGCGGCGGAAAGGCCCTTCTTGCGCAGCCAGTCGATCGCGGCCTCCATGTCGCCGCCCGACTCCACCAGCGCCTTCTTGCAGTCCATCATGCCGGCGCCGGTCTTCTCGCGCAGGTCGCGCACCAGGGCGGCGGTGATCTCGGCCATCGAATCAGCTCCCGAAGATAGGGTCACATGCGCGGCCGCGGCGCGTCGGGCCATCCGACGCGCCGCGACATCAGGTTGGGGACGCCCCGCGGAAGCGGGGCGCGGCACTCATTCGGCGGCCGGCTGTTCCGGTGCGATCTCGGGCGCCATGTCGGGCAGCGCCTCGACCGGCAGGTCTTCCTGCGCGCCCAGGTCGGCGCCGGAATTGCCGAGCTCGGCCGAGATGCCGTCCAGCACCGCCGCCGCGACCATGTCGCAGTAGAGGTGGATGGCGCGGATCGCGTCGTCGTTGCCCGGGATCGGGAAGGCGATGCCGGAGGGGTCGGCGTTGGAATCGACCACGGCCACGACGGGGATGCCGAGCTTGTTGGCCTCCTCGATCGCCAGCTTCTCCTTCACCGTGTCGATGACGAAGATGATGTCCGGCAGGCCGCCCATGTCCTTGATGCCGCCCAGCGCGCGGTCGAGCTTCTCGCGCTCGCGCGTCAGCATCAGGACCTCCTTCTTGGTCAGGCCCTGCACGTCGCCGCCGAGCCGCTCCTCCATCTGCTTCAGGCGCTTGATGCTGCCCTGGATGGTCTTCCAGTTGGTCAGCATGCCGCCGAGCCAGCGGTGGTTGACGTAGTACTGGCCGCAGCGCGCGGCGCTTTCGGCCACGTATTCGGCCGCCGCCTTCTTCGTGCCGACCAGCAGCACGCGGCCGCCGCCGGCCACCACGTCGCGGATGGCGCGCAGCGCGCGGTCCATCATGGGCACGGACTGCTGCAGGTCCAGGATGTGGACCTGGTTGCGGACGCCGAAGATGTACGGCGCCATCTTCGGGTTCCAGCGGCGCGTGTGGTGGCCGAAATGCACGCCGGCCTCGAGCAGGCCGCGCAGGGTGACGTCGGGCATCGCCATCGGGCGAGATCCTTCCTAGCTTCCAGTGGTCCGGTTCTGCCTCCGCGGCGCCGCCCCCGTGGGTGACGGGGACCGGACCCTTGTCGGCCCCGGAGGACTGGAAGGGTGCACCGCGTGCGGATTTGCCGCCCCGGAGGGGTCCCCGGGCCGGCGCGGCGTCTATGCCCCAACCGGCCCCTTTCGGCAAGCCGAAGGACGTCTATCCTTCCCGGCCGATGCGCATCCTCGTCGTCTCGCCCACCCCCAGCCACCCGCAGGATGCCGGCAACCGGGCCCGCATCCATGCCCTGCTGGCCGGGCTGAAGGCCGCGGGCCATGCCGTGCATCTGTGCCTGCTGACGCGCGAGGCCCCCTCCCTCGCCGCCCTCGGCGCGATGCGGGCGGCCTGGGACGAGGTGGTGGAGGTGCCGCATGACCGGGCGCGGGAACGCCGCAGCCTCGGCGCGCTGAACGCGATCGACGACTGGATCATGCCGGAGGCCGAGGCCGCCTTCGCCGCGCTGGCCGCGCGCGATCCGGGCTTCGACCTCGTGCTGGTGGAATACGTCTTCCTCTCCCGCGCGCTGGAGTTCTTCCACGATGGCGTGGCGAAGGTGATCGACACGCATGACGTCTTCGCCGGCCGGGCCGAGGCGCTGGAGGCGCTCGGGCTGGAGAACCGCTTCTTCGCCACCACCGCGGCGGAGGAGGCGCGCGGCCTGGACCGTGCCGGCCTGGTGCTGGCGATCCAGGCGGAGGAGGCGGCGACCCTGCGCGGGCGCACCCGCGCGCCGGTGCTCACCCTTGGCCACCTGCCGGCCGACCCGCGCCCGCCGCTGCCGCCGCGCGCGCCGGATGGCTGGGTGGCGATCGGCTATCTCGGCAGCGCCAACCCGCTGAACACCCGCGCGCTCGGCCGTTTCCTCGCGGCGCTGGACCCGGCGGGGCTGGCGGCGATGGGGGGGGAGGTGGTGGTGGCCGGCGCCGCGGGGCGGGACCTGCGCCCCGGCGCGGGGCTGCGCCTGCTCGGCCCGGTGGAGGATGCGGATGCGCTGCTTGCCGCGGTGGACCTGGTGGTGAACCCGCATGAGGGCGGCACCGGGCTGAAGATCAAGACGGTGGAGGCGCTGGCCCGCGGCCGCCCGGTGATCGGCACCGTGGAGGCCTTCGCCGGCCTGCCGGCCGAGGCCGCCTTCCATGCCGCGCGCGACGCGGCGGAGGTGGCGGCCCTCACCCGCCGCTTCGTCGCGGACGCCGCCTTCCGTGCCGAGGTCGCCGCCGCCTCCGCGGCGCTCCACCGGCGCTATGCGGCGGAAGTGGCGGGCGCGCGCGCGGTGCTCGCCAGCCCGAAGGCGCTGGCCCTGGCAGGGGACCGGCCGCGGATGCTGCTGGTCACCGACATTCCCTTCTGGCGCACCAGCCTCGGCAACCAGGCGCGCATCGCGGCGCTGGCGCGGGCGGCGGCGGGGCCGATGGACGTGGACCTGTTCTTCTGCGGCCCGATCGACGCGGCGGGGCGGGAGGCGGCGGGCCGCCATCTCGGCCGGCGCGGCCGCGTCTTCGTGCCGGAGGCGCTGCCGCCGGCCGAACGCCCCTGGGGCCTGACGCCGTTCGAACGCGCGCGCTTCGACGGCGGCCTCCTCGCCGCGCTCGGGGCGCATCTGCTGGAACATCCGCCGCAGGCGGTGGTGATCGAATACCTGCGCCTGTCCTGGCTGCGCCTCGCCCCGGCCATGCCGGCGCTGACGGTGCTCGACACGCATGACGTGATGTCGCTGCGGGCGCGGAACTTCCGCCGCTTCGGGCAGGAGCACTTCCTGCAGGTCTCCACCTCGGAGGAGCTGCGCATCCTCTCCTCCTTCGCGCTGGTGCTGGCGATCCAGCCGGAGGAGGCGCGCTGGCTGGAGGCGCTGCTGCCCGGGCGGGTGCTGACCGCGCCGCACGCCCTGCCCGCCCTGCCCCGCGCCGCCGGGTCGCCGCCGGGGTCGGCGGTCCGCGTCGGCTTCCTCGGCGGCGACAGCCCGATGAACCGCGACGGGCTGCGCTGGCTGCTGGACCAGGTCTGGCCGGCGATCGAGGGGCTGGGGGCGGAGCTGCATGTCGCGGGCGGGGTCTGCGCGGAGATGCCGGCGCGCCCCGGCGTGGTCCTGCATGGGGAGGTGGCGGACCAGCACGCCTTCCTCGATGCGCTCGACGTCGCGGTGAACCCGGTGGCCTATGGCGGGGGGCTGAAGATCAAGACGGTGGAATACCTGTGCCGCGGCCTGCCGAGCGTGCTGACGGCCGAGGCGCTGACCGGCATCGCCGGCGGCGCGGGGGTCGCCTATGCGCTGGCGGCCGATCGCGCGGAGTTCACCGCGGCGCTCGCCGCGCTGGTGCGCGATGCCGGGCTTCGCCGCGCCATGGGGGAAGCGGCGCTGGCCTTCGGGCGGCGGCGCTTCGGGCCGGGCGCGCTTGACCCCGCGATGCGCGCCATCGCGGAGCTGGCGCGCGGCGTGCCCCCGCCCTGGCAGCTGGCCGCGCCGGTTGGCGCTCCGCGCGCCTTGGGCTAACACGCCCGGCAGCGAAGCGGACCGGAGAGAGAATGCGAATCCTGATGGTCGGCACCGGCTATGTCGGGCTCGTCTCCGGTGCCTGCTTCTCCGACTTCGGACATGAGGTCGTCTGCCTCGACCGCGATGCGGCGAAGATCGAGGCGTTGCAGCGCGGCGAGATCCCGATCTGGGAACCGGGGCTGGATGCGCTGGTCGATGCCAACGTCAAGGCCGGGCGCCTGTCCTTCACCACGGACCTGCGCGAGGGCGCGAGGGATGCGGAGGTGATCTTCATCGCGGTCGGCACGCCGTCGCGCCGCGGCGACGGCTTCGCCGACCTGTCCTACGTGTTCGGCGCGGCGCGCGAGATCGCGGCCGTGCTTGACGGCTTCGCGGTGGTGGTGACCAAGTCCACCGTCCCCGTCGGCACCGGCGACGAGGTGGAGCGCACCATCCGCGACCTGCGCCCCGACGCGGAATTCGCCGTCGTCTCAAACCCCGAATTCCTGCGCGAGGGCGCGGCGATCGAGGATTTCAAGCGCCCCGACCGCGTGGTGGTCGGCACCGACGACCCGCGCGCGCGGGAGGTGATGGAGCGCGTCTACCGCCCGCTGAACCTGAACCGCGCGCCGGTGATGTTCACGTCGCGCCGGACCTCCGAGCTGATCAAGTATGCGGCGAACGCCTTCCTCGCCACCAAGATCACCTTCATCAACGAGATCGCCGATCTCTGCGACCGGGTCGGCGCCGACGTGCAGGAGGTCGCGCGCGGGATCGGGCTCGACAACCGCATCGGGTCGAAATTCCTCCATGCCGGGCCCGGCTTCGGCGGCAGTTGCTTCCCGAAAGACACGCTGGCGCTGATGCAGACCGGGCAGCAGGCCGGCGCGCCGCTGCGGCTGGTGGAGACGACGGTCGCGGTGAACGAGGCGCGGAAGGCCGGCCTGGCCGGGCGGGTGGCGCAGGCGCTCGGCGGCAGCGCGGCGGGGCGGCGCGTGGCGGTGCTCGGGCTCGCCTTCAAGCCGAACACCGACGACATGCGCGACGCGCCGGCGCTGGCGCTGCTGCCGGCGCTGCGGGAGATGGGCGCCGAGATCGTGGCGCATGACCCGGTGGCGGGGCCGAACGCGCAGGCGCTGATGCCCTGGCTGCAACTGGCGGACGGACCCTATGCCGCGGCGCATGGCGCGGACGCGCTGGTGATCGTCACCGAATGGGACGCCTATCGCGCGCTCGACCTCAAGCGTTTGCTGCAAGCGATGCGCGGGCGGGTGGTGGTGGATCTCCGCAACATCTACCGGCCGGAGGAGATCGCGCGGCTCGGCTTCGACTACACCAGCATCGGCCGGCCGCACCGGCATGGCTGAGCCGGCGGTGCGGCGCCTCTCCCGCCTGCTGGTCGCGCTGCCCTCCACCCGCATGGGCGGGACGGAACGCCACACGGCGGCGCTCTGCACGCACCTCGCCGGCCGCGGCCTGGCGGTGACGCTGGCGGCCGAGCCCGCGCTGCACGATGCGCTGCGGCCGCATCTCGGCCCCGGGGTCGCGCTGGAGGCCGCGGCGATCGGCCCGGAGGCGGCGGGCGCCGATGCGAACGAGGCGCGGCAGGCGGCGGAAGGCGCGCGGCTGATCGCCGGACACGCGCCCGACATGGCCCTGCTGCCGCTGCCCTGGCCGGATGCCGGGCTCGGCCTGATGCGCGCGCTCGCCGCGGCGGGGCTGCCGCGGGTGGTGCTGGCGCATCTGGCGGATGACGGCCCGGTGCCGGCCGCGGTCGCCGCGGCGCGCGGCGCGATCGGGGCGTCGGGCTGCGCCCTGGCCGCCGTCTCGGCCCCTACCGCCTTCCGCATCGCGCGCGCCTTCGGCGTGCCGGCCGCGCGGGTGGCCGTGCTGCCCAACCCGGCCCCGGCGCCGGCGGCGCTGGACCGCGCCATGGTGCGCGCCACCATGCGCTCCTCCTTCGGGCTCGCGCCCGAGGCGGGGCTCGTGCTGTTCGTCGGACGGCTGGAGGAGGCGAAGGGCGCGGACCTGCTGCCCGCGGTGTCGGGGCGGCTCGGCGCCGTCCTGGCCTGCCTGGGGGACGGGCCGCTGCGCGGCCTGCTCGAAGCGCGGGCCGCGGACGACCCGCGCGGCCTGCTGCGGGTGATCGGCCCCGTCGCCGATGCGGGCACCTGGTACCTGGCCGCCGATGCGCTGCTGCTGCCGTCCCGGCGGGAAGGCGCGCCGCTGGTCTTCCTGGAAGCCGCCGCCCATCGCTGCCCGGTGGTCGCGACCGAGGCCGCGCTGGAGGCGCTGGACGACCGGATGTTCGACCTGGCGCGCATCGCCGAGGCCGAACCCGGCGCCCTGGCCGCGGCGCTGGAGGGGGTGCTGGCCGATCCCGCCGGCACGGCGGGCATGGTGGAGGCCGCGGCGGCCCATGCCGCGCGGCAGGACTGGGACCTGGCGGTGGAACGCATGCTCGGCCTGCTGCGGGCGGCCTGCATGGCGGTGGGGGATCGGGCGGCATGATCGGGCTGCGGGTGGAGGCGGCGGCGGCGGCGCTGCTGGAGGAAGGGGCCTTCGCCGTCGTGCTGGCACCCGGCGCGGCGCCGGCGCTGCCGCCGGCGTTGCTGGCGCTGGAATGGCGCGACGGCGCGCTGCTGCGCCCGGGGGCCGCGCCGGCCGGCCTGGTCGCGCTGCCGCCAGGCGCGCGGCTGCTGGCGCTGGTCGCGGCGGAGGAGGACGGCGCCGCGCGGATCGCGCCGCTGCTGCCGCCGGGCCTGCCCGCGCTGCACGGGCCGGACCCGCTGCCGGCGCTGCTCGGGCTGCTGGCGGAGGAGGCGCGGCGCGCGCGGGACGCGGCGGAGGCGGCGGAGACCGCGCGGGATGCCGCGCAGCGCCTGCTGGGCCACCGCACACCGCCGCTGCCGGCGCCGCTGCTGGAGGTGCCGCCCCTTCCCGGCGCGCCGCCCGCGCCGCCGCGCATCGTCCAGCCGCTGGGCCGCCCGGCCGAGGGACTCTGCGCGGTCGCGCTGCACCTGGCGGAAGCGCAGGCGGGCGACGCTTCGCTGCTGCGGGTCCGGCTGGTGGCGGAAGGGCGCATCCACGGCGCCTGGGTGGTGCCGGGCGCGGCGCTGGCGCCGGGCTGGATCACCTTCGACCTGCCCGAACCGCTGCGGATCGGCGCGGCCGAGGCCACCCTGGAAGTCGCAGCGGAGGTCGCGCCGGGCGACCGCCTGGCGCTGTCGGCGGGCAGCCCGCTGGAGGATGCGGCGGTGGCGCTGCGCGCCTGGACCAGCGCGCCCGGCCGACACGTCATGCCGCGCCACTGCGACTGGGCCGCGCTGGATGCCGCGCCTTCCGCCGGCCTGCCCATGGCGTTGCCGGGCCTGGAGGAAGCGGCGGTCGAGGGCGCCAAGGCGGAACGCATCGCGGTGGGGGAGGAGCCGGGGCGGCTGCTGCTGGAGATCGCGGCGGGCGCCGAGGCGGGGGTGGCCCTGCCCGCCATCCCCGCCGGCCCGGCGGAATTGCTGCGCCTGGCCCTGGCCTGCCGCACCGGGCGCGCGGCGCGGGTGCAGGCGGCGCTGCGCCTGGACGGCAGGGCGGCCGCGGTCGATTCCGGCTGGCGGCCGATGGCGGAGGACGGCACGCTCGGCATCTCCCTGCCGCTGCCGGCGACGCCCACCGCAGCCGCGCTGTCCATCCGCAATGGCGGTGACCTGCCGGCGGTGGTGGAACTGTCCCGCGTCATGCTGCTCGCCGGCCTCGCGGGGGAACGCCGGCGCGTGCCGCCGGCCGAGGCGGGGCGGCTGTCCGCGCCGGCTTCCGCCGCATCCCCGGCGTCCCCGGTGCAGGCCTTCAGCGTCGCCATGCCGGGCACGGGCTTCCGCGTCGCGCCGCCGCATCCGAAGCTTGCCGCCGCCTCGCCGGGCGCGGAGCCGCAGGAGGCCGCGCCCGCACCGATGGCGGAGCCCGCGCCCGCCGCCGCGACCGCGTTCCAGGACCTGAAGCTGCAGCAGCACCTGGTGAATGCCGATGGCACCTACCGGCATTTCGACGTGCTGCTGATGGGGCTGGTCGCGCCCGCCGGGCTGTGGCGGCAGGTGCGGACGAAGCTGTTCGACCGCCGGGGGACCATCGGCCTCGAATTCCGCGAGGCGCGGGGCTGGCCGCAGATGTTCGATGCCTGGCCGGGCACGGGGATGGACCAGTTCGGGCCGTTCTGGCGGCTGGAATCGGACGGCACGGCCGGCCAGCTCGGCCTGCTCGCCACCTCGCATGACCGGGCGCTGGTCGCGGCGCTGATGGAGGTGCTGCCGGTGCTGGCCGGCCGCGCCGCCGCCGCGGCCGGGCTGGAGCAGGGCGAGGCCGCGGCCTGGGCGGACCGGGCGCGGAAGCTCGAGGCCGCGGTGGCGGCGGCGCGCGGCGCGGGCGCCTGATACGGCCGGTCATCTTCGATGACCGGCCTATGCCTTTTCGCGCCCTCAGACTTGGCTCATGAAGTGCTGACGCACTTCATGCTTCAGACGCCAGCGCGCCTCCGGCGCTCGGCTTCGCCGCACCTGCGGCGGCGCCCATTCGGGCGCTCGGCCGGCTGCACCGGCCGCATGGATCGGCCATTGCCGCCGGCCGGCATGATCCGTGGCACCGCGGTCACCCTCCCCGCCTCGCCCTTCCCGCCGCGCCGGGCTATCCACCCGCGGCACGAGAGACCGCCAGCGGAGTCCCGCCATGCCCGACCTGCCCGCCTGCCCCGCCCACCCGGGCGACGCACCATGACCGGGTTGCTCGAAGGGCTCCGCGTGGTCGAGGTGTCGGCCTTCGTCGCCGCGCCGATCGGGGGGATGACGCTCGCGCAGCTCGGCGCGGAGGTGGTGCGGATCGACCCGATCGGCGGCAACATCGACATCGGCCGCTGGCCGCTCGCGCCGTCCGGAACCAGCCTCTACTGGGCGGGGCTGAACAAGGGGAAGCGCAGCGTCTCCCTCGCGCTCGACAAGCCGGAGGGGCGGGAGATCGCGGCGCGCCTGATCGCCGAGGCCGGCGTGCTGCTGACCAACCTGCCGGCGGCGGAGGGCTGGATGTCCTACGCCACGCTGCGCCAGCGCCGGCGCGACCTCATCATGCTGCGGCTGACCGGGACGCATGATGGCGGCAACGCCATCGACTACACGGTGAACGCCGCGGTGGGCTTCCCGGTCGCGACGGGGGCCGATGCGGCGCCGGTGAACCATGTGCTGCCGGCCTGGGACGTGGCGGCGGGGCTCTATCTCTGCACCGGGCTGCTCGGCGCGGAGAGGCGCCGCACGCGGACAGGTGAAGGGGGGGAGGTGACGCTGGCGCTGTCCGACGTGGCCTATGCCACCGCCGCCAATCTCGGCTACCTCGCGGATGTGCAGGTGAACGGGCATGTGCGCCCGCCCCTCGGCAACTGGCTCTACGGCGCCTTCGGGCGCGACTTCGCGACCCGCGACGGGCGCCATGTCATGCTCGCCGCCATCTCCAACCGGCAATGGCGCGCCATCGGCATGGCGACGGGCCTGGCGGAGAGGCTCGCCATGGTCGGCCCGCTGATGGGCGTGGACCTGGATGACGAGGGCGGGCGGTACGAGGCGCGGGAGGCGATCGCCGCCGTGCTCGCCCCCTGGTTCGCCGCCCGCACGCTGGAGGAGGTGCGCGCCGCGCTGGACGGCAGCGGCGTGCTGTGGGGGCCGTACCAGGATTTCGGCCAGATGGCGCGGGAGGATCCGCGCTGTTCCGCCGCCAACCCGCTCTTCGCCGAGATCGAGCAGCCGGGCGTCGGGCGGCTGCTGGCGCCGCGCGCGCCGCTGATGCCGTCCCCCCCGCCGCGGCCGGCCCCGGTGCTGGGCGCGGACACGGATGCGGTGCTGGGCGGCTGGCTCGGCATGGGGGCGGACGAGATCGCGGCGCAGCGCGCCGCCGGCATTCTTCCGAAGGACCGGGAATGAGCACGCTGATCGAGGAATGCCGCGCCGTGCTGGGCGCGGCCGAGGCCCTGGTGGAGCAGGGCCGCGCCGCCGTCGCCGCGCGCGTCGCGCCGGGCGGCCGGCTGGACGGGGCGGCGCTGGAGGCTGAGCAGCTTGCCGCCCACGGCCTCGCCTGGCAGGCCACCTATGCCGCGGCCCTGCGCGAGACGCTGCGCTGGGCCGAACGACTGGAGGCGGGCGGCGCCTTCCGCGCCACCGAACAGGCCCTGCTGGCGCTGGGCTTCGCCGAATACGGCGCGCAGATCGCCGGCGGCATCCCGATGAGCCAGGTGGAGGCCGCGCGCCCCGCCGATCTCGGCATCGCGCCGGAACGGGTGGCGCCGCTCTCGGCCGCCGTCGCGACGCTCGCCGCCCGCCTGCCCGGCGCGCGCGCCGCGCTGTCGGCGGCGCTGGCGGCCGGCGACTTCGGAGATGTCGCGGTCGAGGACGAGGCGATGGCGGCGCTGCGCGAGCAGTTCGCCCGCTTCACCGCAGCCGAGGTCGCGCCCCATGCGCAGGACTGGCACAAGCAGAACGCGCTGATCCCGCTGCCGCTGATCCGAAGGCTCGGCGATCTCGGCGTCTTCGGCGTGACGATCGCGGAGGAACATGGCGGGCTCGGGCTCGGCAAGGTCGCGATGTGCCTGGTGAGCGAGATGCTGAGTGAGGGCTATGTCGGCGTCGGCTCTCTCGGCACCCGCAGCGAGATCGCGGGGGAGCTGATCGGGCTGAATGGCACGCCGGCGCAGAAGGCGCGCTGGCTGCCCGGCATCGCTGCGGGCGAGATCCTGCCGACGGCGGTGTTCACCGAGCCGAACACGGGCAGCGACCTGGCCAACCTGCGCACCCGCGCGGTGCGGGACGGCGATGTCTACCGCGTGCACGGCGCCAAGACCTGGATCACCCATGGCAGCCGCAGCGACGTGATGACGCTGCTGGTACGCACCAACCCGGACGCGCCGGGCCACCGCGGGCTGTCCATGCTGATCGCGCCGAAGCCCCGCGGCACCGAGGACGACCCCTTCCCCGCCCCCGGCATGTCGGGCACCGAGATCCATGTGCTGGGCTATCGCGGCATGCGCGAATACGAGATCGCCTTCGAGGGGTTCGAGGTGCCGGCGGAGAACCTGCTGGGCGGCGTCGAGGGCCAGGGCTTCCGCCAGCTGATGGAGACCTTCGAGAGCGCGCGCATCCAGACCGCCGCCCGCGCGCTCGGCGTCGCGCAGAACGCGCTGGCGCTCGGGCTAGGCTATGCGAAGGACCGCGTGCAGTTCGGCAAGGCGATCCTGCACTTCCCACGCGTGCAGGCGAAGCTGGCGATGATGGCGGCGGAGACGATGATGGCCCGCCAGCTCACCTACTTCGCGGCGAAGGAGAAGGATGCGGGCCGCCGCTGCGACGTGGAGGCGGGGATGGCGAAGCTGCTTGCCGCGCGCGTCGCCTTCGCCAATGCGGATGCCGCGCTGCAGATCCATGGCGGCAACGGCTATGCGGTGGAATACCCGATCAGCCGCGTCTTCTGCGACGCGCGGGTGCTGTCCATCTTCGAGGGCGCGGCGGAGATCCAGGCCCACATCATCGCGCGCGGGATGCTGGGGCGGGTGAACTGACCGCCCCGCCCCGATCGGCGCCGCGCATTCCCTACCGGAAGGGCGGCGACCACATCAGCCCGCCGTCGCGCGCCAGCCGGTTGGCGCCGCGGTCGAGCCCGATCGGCTGCATGTTGCGCTGCCAGATCTCGCCGTAGTTGCCGACGGCGCGGATCGCGTTCAGCGCCCATGCATTGTCGAGGCCCATCGCCGCCCCGAATTCGCCGGTGCGGCCCAGCAGGCGCTGCACCTCGGGGTTCTGGTCCTCCCGCGCGCGGGCTTCGGCATTGGCCTGCGTCACGCCATGCTCCTCGGCCGCGATCAGCGCGTTGAGCGTCCAGCGGGCGATGTCGAACCAGCGCGGATCGCCCTTGCGCACCAGCGGGCCGAGCGGCTCCGCGCCCACCGTCTCGGGCAGGATCACGTAGTCCTGCGCGCGCGGTCCCTGCCCGACCCGGATGGACGCCAGGCCGGAGCGGTCGGTGGTGTAGGCGTCGCAGCGGCCGGAGAAGAAGGCGCGCGTCACCTCCTGGAAGCTCTCGATCACCACGGGCGTGAAGGTGATGCGGTTGCTGCGGGCCCAGTCCGCCAGGTTCAGCTCCGTCGTCGTGCCGGGCTGGAGGCAGATGGTGGCGCCGTCCAGTTCCCTCGCGCTGGCCAGGTTCGCCTCGCGCCGGACGATGAAGCCCTGTCCGTCATGCATCGCGACCCCGACGAAGCTGAGCCCGATCGGCACGTCGCGCGCGAAGGACCAGGTGGTGTTGCGGGACAGGATGTCGACCTCGCCCGATTGCAGCGCGGTGAAGCGGGTCTGCGGCGTGGTCGGCACGAAGCGCACGCGGCCACCATCGCCGAGGACGGCTGCGGCGACCGCGCGGCAGATATCGGCGTCGAGCCCGCGCCACTCGCCCCGCGCATCCGCCTGCGACAGCCCGACGACGCCGGTCGAGACGCCGCAGGCGAGCTGGCCGCGGCCGCGCACCGCGGCCAGCGTGTCGGCCCCGCCCGGCGGCGGCGCGGGCTGCTGGGCGAAGGCGGGCGCGGCGCAGAGCGCCAGCGACAGCGTCAGGACATGGCGGATCATGCGCGGGCTCCTCGGGATGTGCAGCCGGGCGAACCCGCCGGAAGGCGGCGGGTTTCGTCAGCCGCCCAAGTGCGCCGCCAACCGCTCGAGGCTTTCCGTCCAGCCGCGGACATGCCGCGTCGCGGTGTCGGCATCGGCGAAGCGGTCATGGGTGACGGTCACCTCGGTCCCCTCCGCCACGTCCCGGAACGCGACGGTGACGCGGGACACGCGTTCGGGCGCCACGCTCCAGGCCCAGTCGAAGACCAGCCGTGCCCCCGGCTCCACCGCGAGGTAGCGGCCCGAGACCTCGTGCCGCGCCCCGCCATCCTCCCGCAGGACCACGCGGAAGCGGCCGCCAGGGCGGGGGTCCGCCTCCGCCGCCTCGGCGCGCGTGTGGTGCGGACCGAACCACACCATCATCGCCTCGGCACGGGTGAAGGCGTCCCAGACCCGCGCGGGCGCGGCGCGGATGCGCTTCACCAGCGTGATCGCGGGCTCCACCGCCGCGCTCATCCCTCGCGCTCCAGCGTCGCGGCCAGGCGGTCGAGGCTCTCGGTCCAGAATCGCTGGTGGCGGGCGAGCCAGGCCATCGCATCCTCCATCGGCGCCGGCGTCAGCCGGCAGGTCACCACGCGGCCCTGCTTGCGCCGCGCGACCAGGCCCGCGCCTTCCAGCACGTCGAGGTGCTTCATCACGGCAGGCAGCGAGATCGGCAGCGGCCGGGCAAGCTCGCTGACCGACAGCGCCTCCTCCGCGTCCAGGCGCTCCACGATGGCGCGGCGGGTGGGGTCGGCGAGGGCGGCGAAGACGCGGTCCAGGCCGGGGGCCGCCGCCGCGTGATCCTTCATCATGCGGTTAAGTATAACTGCGCGGCGTGCCGGGCTTCAAGGCGTGGCGCAGGCCGCGCTGGCCCGCGGTAGCGAAGACTGGTATTGGGTTGAAATTCATACCGC
Source organism: Falsiroseomonas sp. CW058 (assembly GCF_050563535.1). Classification (NCBI taxonomy): domain Bacteria; kingdom Pseudomonadati; phylum Pseudomonadota; class Alphaproteobacteria; order Acetobacterales; family Roseomonadaceae; genus Falsiroseomonas; species Falsiroseomonas sp. CW058. The sequence goes on along the minus strand of NZ_JBNXUO010000009.1, from coordinate 23,860 downwards.
CCGGGACGAGGGTGAACGCGCCTCCCATGACGACCCCGACCTCCGCCCCCGCCATGGGCATCCGCGACGAAGTGGCGACCCTGAAGCGCGAGCGCACCATCACCGCCGCGGTCGAGCTGTTCTACGAACGCGGCTACGAGAACACCACGCTCGATTCGGTGGCCGAGCGCCTGGGCGTCACCAAGCCCTTCATCTACGCCCATTTCAGCTCGAAAAGCGAATTGCTGGCGGAGATCTGCTCCCGCGGGATCGCCTCGGCGATGCGGGCGATGGACGGCGTCCTCGCCCTCGACCTCCCGCCGGGCGGCAAGCTCGCGGAGCTTGGCCGGCGCTTCGTCACGGCGGTGCTGGAGAGCCAGAAGCACATCGCGATCTTCGCGCGCGAGGAGAAGAACCTGCTGCCGCAGGACTTCGAGCGCATCAGCGGGATGCGGCGCGACTTCGACCGCAAGCTCGGTGCCCTGCTGGCCGAAGGGGTGGAAAGCGGCGAGTTCCAGGTCGCCGACCCGGCGCTGGCGGCGCTGGCGATCGGCGGCATGGTGAGCTGGGCCTATGTCTGGTACCGGCCGAACGGACGCCTGGGGCTGCCGGACCTGGCCGAGGAAATGTCCCGCCTGGTGCTGGCGATGGTGCAGGCCCGCCCGGCGGCCAAGGCGCCGCCCCGCCCCGCCCCGGCCCGCAACCGCGCCGCCGCCGTCCAGCGCCCCGGCCGCCGGCGGTAGCACCCGGCCCACCCGCGGGCCGGCCAGGGCCGGGCCGCGCGCCTTCCTGCCCACCCCTCATGCCCGCATCTGCCCCCTTGCGTGCCGGCCGTTCCGCGAACATACTTGCCGGTAGGTTCAACGACGCATGAGGCTGCCGCCCGGCCGGCGGCATGGGGAAGGAACGATGCCAGCGATGCCGCCCGCCGCGCCTCCGGGATGCTGACCGGACGATGACGCCCCCCCTCGCCCGCACCCTGCACGACATGCTGGAGGAGCAGGCCGCGCTCCGCCCCGCCGCGCCCGCGGTGATCTGCGCGGGGCGGGTGCTGAGCTTCGCCGCGCTTGCCGCCCGCGTCCGCGCCGTCGCCTCCGCGCTGCGTGCCCGCGGGCTGCGCCATGGCGAGCGTGTCGGCATCCTGATGAACAACCGCGCGGAGTTCCTCGAGGCCGCCCTCGGCGCCTCCGCCGCCGGCGCGGTGGTGGTGCCGTTCAGCACCTGGTCGACCCGGCAGGAACTGGACTTCCTGCTGGCCGATTCCGGCGTGCGGACCCTGTTCGCGCTGCCCGGCTTCGGGCGGGAGGACTTCGTGGCGAGCCTCGGCGCGCTGGTCCCGGAAGCGGCGGCGGGCGGCGCGTGGCGCTCCGCCCGCTTCCCCGCGCTGCGCGACCTGGTGCTGGTCGGCGCGCCGCCCCCGCCCGGCTGGCTGCGGCACGAGGCGCTTATCGACGGCGCGGCGCCGCTGCCGCCGTTGCCGCCCGGGGAAGCCGCCGGCGCGGGGGATGACGGCATCATCCTCTACACCTCGGGCTCCACCAGCCGCCCGAAGGCGGTGCGGCTGGTCCAGCACGGCATCGTGGAGAACGGCTTCAACATCGGCGAACGCCAGGGCCTCGGGCCGGGCGACCGGGTGCTGGTCGCGGTGCCGCTGTTCTGGGCCTATGGCGCGGTCAACGCCATGCCGGCCACGCTGACGCATGGCGCCACGCTGGTGCTGCAGTCCCGCTTCGAGCCGGGCGAGGCGCTCGACCTCATCGAGCGGCACCGCTGCACCTCGATCTACACCCTGCCCGCGATGACGGCGGCGCTGATCCGCCATCCGGAATTCCGCCCCGCGCGCACCGCCAGCCTGCGGAAGGGCCTGACCATCGGCGCGCCGCAGGACCTGCACCAGGCCGCAACCGTGCTGGGCGCCGCGCACATCGCCAACATCTACGGGTCGAGCGAATGCTACGGCAATTGCTGCGTCACCCCGCATGACTGGCCGCTCGACCTGCGCAGCACCTGCCAGGGCCCACCCCTTCCGGGTGTCCGGCTCCGCATCCGCGACCAGAAGGACGGCCGGCTGCTCGGCCCCGGCCGCGCCGGCCTGATCGAGGTGTCGGGCTACCTGACGCGCGGCTACGGCGGCGCGAGCGCGGGGCACAACGCGGCCGCCTTCACCGAGGATGGCTGGTTCCGCACCGGCGACATCGGCGAGATCGACGGCGAGGGCCGGCTCCGCTTCCTCGGCCGCAGCGGGGAGATGATCAAGCGGTCCGGCATCAACATCTCCCCGGCCGAGGTCGAGGACGTGCTGATGCAGCATCCCGGCGTCTCGCAGGCCGCCGTGGTCGGCGTGCCGGATGCCGAGAAGGGCGAGCTGATCGTGGCCTTCATCGTGCCCAGGCCCGATGCGCATCCCGGCGCGGAGGAACTGGCGGCGCATTGCCGCAGCCTCGCCTCGGCCTACAAGGTGCCGGACCGCATCGAGATCCGCCCCGCGCTGCCCACCACGGTGACCGGCAAGCTGCTGCGGCGCGAACTGAAGGACGAGGCGGCCGCCCTTCCCGGCGACAGGGGCTGAGCCGATGGCGCGCGAGGCCTGGGGGCGCTGGGGGGCGGAGGACGAGGCCGGCGCGCCGAACCTGGCCGGCCCGGCCGAGGTGCTGCGCGCCGCGTCGCTGGTGCGGACGGGGCGCGTGGTGCCGCTGGCACAGACGCTGCACGCCGCCATGCCGGTGCCCGGCCATCGCGCGGGGATGTCGCATTTCATGGGGCGCGACGGCGGGGACTACGCGGCCGGCGCGAAGCGCCCCGGCGGCTTCCAGTTCGCCGAGGACACGGTGGTGCTGCCGCTGCACAGCGGCACGCATGTCGATGCGCTGTGCCACGCCTGGTGCGACGACCTGATGTACAACGGCTTCCCCGGCAGCGCCGTGCGCAGCACGACGGGCGCGCAGCGGCTGGGCGTGGAGAAGCTGCCGCCGCTGGTGACGCGCGGCATCCTGCTCGACCTCGCGCAGGACGGGCCGCTGGCGGATGGCACGCCGGTGGGCCGCGCCATGCTGGAAGCCGCGGCCGCCCGCGCGGGCGTGGTGCCGGAGCCGGGCGACGCGGTGCTGCTGCGCACCGGATGGCTGGAGGCGCAGGAGGGCCGGCCGCGGCGGCTGATCTCCTTCGACGCCGAACCCGGCCTCGACGAGGAAGGCGCGGTCTGGCTGGCCGGCGCGGGGGTGGCGCTGGTGGGCGCCGACAACTACGCGATCGAGGTGCTGCCCTTCCCGCCCGGACAGGTCTTCCCGGTGCACCAGCGCCTGCTGCGCGACCACGGCATCCCGCTGCTGGAGGGGATGCAGTTGAAGCCGCTGGCGGAAGCCGGCGCGACCGCCTTCCTGTTCGTGGCGGCAGCCCTGCCCATCAAGGGCGCCACCGGCAGCCCGCTGACGCCGGTGGCCGTGCTGTGAGGGCGATGGTCGTCCGCACCCCCGGCCCCGCCGCCGCCGCGCTGCGGCCGGAGACGCTGCCGGACCCGACGCCCGGCCCCGGCCAGGTGGTCCTGCGGGTCGAGGCCTGCGGCGTCTGCTTCCACGACGTCGTCACCCGCAACGGAACGCTGAAGGCGGGAATCGAGCCTCCCTTCATCCCCGGCCACGAGATCTGCGGCGAGGTCGTGGCGCTCGGCCGCGGCGTGCGCGGCCTCGCCGCCGGGCAGCGCGTGGCCACCAGCCAGCGCGCCCATGTCTGCGGCGCCTGCCGCCACTGCACGGGCGGGCGGGAGCCGCTCTGCGCCGAGGCGGTCTTCCTCGGCGATGCCGGGCTGAACGGCGGCTATGCGGAATTCGTCGCACTCGACGCCGGGATGGTCGTGCCCGTGCCGGACGGCGTGGCGCCCGAGGCCGCGGCGGTCGCCGCCTGCGCGATCGGCACGATGTTCCATGCGGTGGCGGAGATCGGCCGCGTGCGGCCCGGCGAGACGGTGCTGGTCACCGGTGCGGGCGGCGGGCTCGGCCTGCACGGCGTGCAGCTTGCGCGGCTGGCCGGCGCGCGGGTGCTGGCGCAGACCACCTCGCCCGCCAAGGTCGCGGCGCTGCGCGAGGCGGGCGCGGACGAGGTGGTGCTGCATCCGCGGGGCGAGGACTTCTCCGCCGCGGTGCGGGAGATGACGGCGGGGGAAGGCGCGGATGTCGTGATCGACAATGTGGGCACGCCCCTGTTCCAGCCGACGCGGCGCAGCGTGGCCAAGGCTGGGCGGTGGGTGCTGGTCGGGCAGCTGACCGGCGACTTCGTCCCTTTCAACCCGGCGCAGCTCTTCCTCCGCGGCATCTCGCTGCTGAGCGCGACGAGCACGACCCGCGCGGAACTGCGGACGGTGCTGGCGCTGCTGGCGCGCGGCGCGGTGCGCGCGGCGCTGGACCGCACCCTGCCGCTGGAACGCGCGGCCGAGGCGCATGACGCGGTGGAGGCCGGCCGCGCCGCAGGCCGCATCGTGCTGAGGCCCGCCGCATGAACGCCGCCGTCCTCGTCGAACAGGCCTTGCAGGCGCTGGCCGCGGGCCTGCTGGTGGGCTGCGTCTACGGGCTGCTCTGCGTCGGGCTCGCCTTCATCTTCGGCATCATGCGCGTCATCAACTTCGCGCAGGGTGACTTCATGATGGTGGGGATGTACCTCGCCTTCTGGCTGGCCACGCATGTCCTGGGCAACGGGATGTTCGGCGCGGCGACCCCCTTCGTCGCGGCGGCGCTGACCGTGCCGGTGCTGTTCGCGGCCGGCGCGGCGCTGCACCGGCTGCTGATCGCGCGCACCACCGGGCTGCGCGCGGCGGGGCTCTCGGCCGAGGGGCACCAGGCGCAGCTCATCCTCACGCTCGGCATGGCGCTGGTGCTGCAGAATGGCGGGCTGCTGCTGCTCGGCTCCTCGCCCTACTCGATCGTCACGCCGCTCTCCTCCTCGGCGTGGGAACTGCCGCTGCTCTACGACGACTTCAGCGCGGTCTTCGTCAACCACGCGCGCGCCATCGCGGCCGTGCTGTCGCTGGCGGTCGCCTTCGGCCTGTTCCGGCTGGTGGGGTCCACCCGGCTCGGGAAGTCCCTGCGCGCGGCGGCGGACAACCCGGAAGCCGCGACCTACATGGGCATCGACGTGGACCGTGCGCACCGCATCGCCTTCGCGATCGGCACGGCGGTGGCGGGGCTCGCGGGGGGGTTCATCGTCACCTACTACCCGGTGCAGCCCTTCGTCGGCGTCGACTTCATCATCATCATGTATGCCGGCGTGGTGCTGGGGGGCATGGGCAGCATCACCGGCGCCTTCTGGGGCGGCATGGTGATCGGCCTGGTGCAGCAGCTTTCCACCCTCGTGCTGCCCTTGCAGCTGCAGAACGCCGCGATCTTCGCCGCCTTCGTGCTGATCCTGCTGTTCCGCCCGCAGGGGCTGTTCGGCCGCAACGTGGAGCGCGCCTGAGATGGCGCGCCTGCTGCCCCCGCGCACCCTGGCGCTGATCCTGGCCGTCTGCGCGGCGTGGTTCGCGCTCGGCTTCGTCGTGCCCAACCGCTACTACCAGCTGCTGCTGGTGCTGGTGCCGATCTGGGCGGCCTTCGGCGTGTCCTGGAACCTGTTCAGCGGCTACAGCGGCCTCGTCTCCTTCGGGCATGCCGCCTTCTTCGGGCTCGGCGCCTACACGGTCACGCTGCTGCTGGTGCGCTTCGACCTGACGCCCTGGATCGGCATCCCGGTCGCGGCACTGCTCGGCGCGCTCGCGGGGGTCGCGATCGGGCTGCCGACCTTCCGGCTGCGCGGCATCTACTTCGCCCTTGCGATGCTCGCCTATCCGCTGGTGCTGACCTACCTGTTCGACTGGATGGGCCTGCAGGAGGTGTCGATCCCGCTGAAGCGCGAGGATGCGGCCTGGTTCATGCAGTTCCAGGACCCGCGCGCCTACCTCGCCATCGCACTCGGCCTGCTCGCCGTCTCGCTCGCGGTCTGCTCGGCGGTGGAACGCTCGCGCTTCGGGCTCTCGCTGCTGGCGATCAAGCAGAACGAGCTGGCAGCGGAAGCGGCGGGGGTCGACACGCGCGCCTGGAAGCTGCGCGCCATCGCGCTCAGCGGCGCCATCGCGGGCGCGGCGGGCGGGCTCTACGCGATGGTGCTGCTGGTGGTCACGCCGGCCTCCGTCTTCGGCATGGTCGTCTCGGCCGAGGCGGTGATCGTCGCGATGTTCGGCGGCGCGGGCGTGCTCTGGGGGCCGGTGATCGGCGCCGCCATCCTCGTGCCGCTGGCCGAGACGCTGCGCGCCGAGTTCGGGCAGTTCCTGCCGGGCATCCACGGCGTGCTCTACGGCGTCGCGATCATGGTGGTGATCCTGACCGCGCCCGAGGGGCTGTACTGGAAGCTGCGGGACCTGCGCGCGGCGCGCGGCCGCGGGGCGGCCGCCCCGGCCGCGGCGCCGGCCCCCGCCGCGCCGGCGCCCGCCCCGGCGGCGCGCGCCATCGGCGGGACGCTGCTGGAGGTCACCGGTCTTTCGAAGAACTTCGGCGGCGTGGCGGCGGTGCAGGACGTGTCCTTCGCCGTCGCGGAGGGCGAGATCCTCGGCATCATCGGCCCGAACGGCGCGGGCAAGACCACGCTGTTCAACATGCTGAACGGCATCGTGCCGCCGAGCGCGGGGGAACTGCTCTTCGCCGGCCGCAGCCTGGCCGGCCTCCGCCCGAACCAGGTCTGCCGGCTCGGCATCGGCCGCACCTTCCAGGTCGCCCGCGCCTTCGCCCGCATGACCATCCTGGAGAACGTGCTGGTCGGCGCCTTCGTCGCCCATGCGGACCACGCCGCGGCACGCGCGGCGGCGCTGCGGGCGCTGGCCCTGGCCGGACTGTCCGGCAAGGCGGACGCCGTCGCCGGCGACCTGACCACCCGCGACCTGCGGCTGATGGAGCTTGCCCGCGCGCTGGCCGGCGGCCCGCGGCTCGTGCTGCTGGACGAGCCGCTGGCCGGCCTCGGCGCCGCGGAGACGGAGGAGCTGATCGCGGTGGTGCGCCGCCTGCCCGCGGCCGGCGTCACGGTGGTGATCATCGAGCACACGATGCAGGCGATGGTCGGCCTGGTGGACCGCTTCGTCGTGCTCGACCAGGGCCGCAAGCTGGCGGAGGGCGCGCCGGGCGAGGTGACGCGCCGGCGCGACGTGATCGAGGCCTATCTCGGCCGCAAATGGGCGGATGCGCATGCTGTCGGTTGAGGGCCTCTCCGTCGCCTATGGCGGCCTCGCGGCGCTGCGCGAGGTCACGCTCCGCGTGGGACAGGGCGAGTTCATCGCCGTGGTCGGGCCGAACGGCGCGGGCAAGACGACGCTGTTCAAGGCCATCTCCGGCACCGTTCCCGCGCGTGCGGGCCGGGTGGAGTTCGAGGGGCAGGACCTGCTCGGCCTGCCCGCGGCGCGGCGCGCCCATCTCGGCATCGCGCATGTGCCGGAGGGGCGGCGCGTCTTCGCCTCCCTCACCGTGCTCGAGAACCTCGAGATGGGGGCCTGGCCCGAGGCCGGGCGGCGCGTCCTCGCGCAGTCGCTCGAGCGGATCTACGCGCTGTTCCCGATCCTGGCGGAGCGCCGCGGGCAGCATGCCGGCACGCTGTCCGGCGGGCAGCAGCAGATGCTGGCGATCGGCCGCGCGCTGGCCTCCCGCCCGCGGCTGCTGATGCTGGACGAGCCGTCGATGGGCCTCTCGCCCGTCATGGCGGACGCCATCTTCGACGCGGTGCGGGAACTGCACCGCACCGACGGCATGACCATCCTTCTCGTCGAGCAGCGGGTCGCGGAGGCGCTCGACGCCTGCGACCGCGGCTACGTGCTGGAGACCGGGCGCATCGTGCTCGACGGCCCGGTGAGCGAACTGTCCGCGGAACGCCTGCGGCAAGCCTATCTCGGCATGTGAACCGGAACAGGAGGAACCCAAGGATGACGATCTCCCGCCGCCAACTCGGCCTGCTCGGCGCCGCCGGCGCCACGCTCGCCGCCCCCGCGCTGCGCGCGCAGCCGCGCGAGGTGGTCTTCGCCATGGCCTCGCCGCTCAGCGGCCCCTGGGCGCGGCTCGGCGAATTGTCCGTGCTCGGCGCCCGCTTCGCGGTGGAGGAGATCAACGCCGCGGGCGGCATCCGCGCGCTGGGCGGCGCGCAGGTGCGGCTCGCCACGGTGGATGTCGGCGACAGCCCGGAGAAGGCGAAGACCGCGGCCGAGCGCCTGCTGGCGCAGGAGCCGCAGCTGGTGGGCGGCGCGGGCGCCTATGTCTCCTCCTTCACCCTGGCGGTGACCGAGGTGACGGAGCGCGCGGGCGTGCCCTGGCTGACGCTCTCCTACTCCGACGCGATCACCAACCGCGGCTTCCGCCACGTCTACCAGACCTCTCCCACCGCGGACGACCAGGCGGCGAATGCGCTGCCGACGATCATGGAGCTCGCGCGCACGGCCACCGGCCGCGCGCCGCAGACCATGGGCATCGTGATGGACAACACCGCTTCCCCCGTCTCCTTCACGCGCGGGCTGCGCGCGGGGGGCGCGGAGCGGCTCGGCGTGCGGATCGTGGTGGACGAGACCTTCACGCCGCCGCTGTCTGATGCCGGCCCGGTGATGCAGCGCGTGCGCGCGGCGCGGCCGGACGTGCTGCTGCTGCTGCCCACCGCCATCCCCGACATCAAGCTGACGCTCGAGAAGCTGAACGAGATCGGGCTCGGCCGCGGGCGGCTGCCGATCATCAACAACGGCGGCCCGATGGGCTCGCCCGACCTGCTGCGCCTGCTCGGCAAGGACCTGCTGGAGGGCGCGATGTTCATCACCGCCACCTGGGGCCTGAAGGGGCAGGAGGCGATGATCGCCCGCTTCCGCGAAAGGACCGGCGAGCCCTGGATCACCCAGGACAGCCTGTCGAACTACGGCCACATGATGATCCTGCGCGAGGCGGTGGAGCGTGCCGGCACGACGGACCGCGCGCGGGTGAACGAGGCGATCAAGGCGCTCGACCTCACCAGCGGGCCGGCGGCGGCCGCCTATCCCGGCCAGCGGGTGCGCTTCGACGAACGCGGGCGGCGGATCGGCGCGCCGCTGGTCATCGCGCAGTGGCAGAACGGCGTCCCCGTCTCGATCTTCCCGCGCGAGACGGCGCTGGCCGAGCCCATCTGGCCGCGGCGCTGAGCCTGCCCATGCCGGACAGCGGGCATCCCGTGTCGCGCCTCGGCCGCTTCGCGCGCGGCGTGCGGGTGCTCGATCTGTCCTGGTTCCTGCCGGGCCCGCTGGCCAGCCTGCTGCTGGCCGACATGGGGGCGGAGGTCATCAAGATCGAGCCGCCCGGCGGCGACCCCATGCGCGGTCTCGGCCCGCGCGACGCCGCCGGCGGGGGTGCCTTCCATGCGGCCGTCAATGCGGGAAAGGGCGTGCTGCGGATGGACCTGAAGCGGGCGGAGGACCATGCGGCCTTCCTCTCGCTCGTGGCGGGCGCGGATGTGCTGATCGAGGGCTTCCGCCCCGGCGTGATGGCGCGGCTGGGCGCGGACTGGCCCGCGCTGCGCGGGGTGAACCCGCGGCTGGTCTACTGCTCCATCAACGGCTACGGCGCGGCCGGGCCGCTGGCGCAGGCGGCGGGGCACGACAACAACTACCTCGCGAATGCCGGCGTGATGCACCGCAACGGGGCGGAGGCGCCGGTCTTCCTCGACCCCCCCGTCGCGGACGGCACCGGCGCGCTCTTCGCCGCGCTCGCCATCCTCGGCGCGCTGCTCGGCCGGCATTCGGATGGACAGGGCTGCCACATCGACCTGGCGCTGGCGGATGCGGCGATGCCGCTGCAGCTTTTCGCCATCGCCGGGCACGGCGCGACGGGCGAGGTGCCGGTGCGCGGCGGGACCTACCTGAACGGCGGCGCCGCCTACTACAACACCTATCGCTGCGCCGATGGCCGCCACGTCACCCTCGGCGCCATCGAGCCGAAGTTCTGGCGCGCCTTCTGCCACGCCGCCGGCCGCCCCGACTGGGCGACGCGGCAGGAGGAGGCGCTGCCCCAGGCGGCGCTGATCGCCGATGTGCAGGCGCTGATCGGCACGATGACGCGCGACGAGGCGGTGGCCCGCTTCGGGCCGGCGGATTGCTGCCTCAGCCCCGTGCTCGACCTCGGCGAGGCGGTCGCCTCGCCGCACCACCAGGCCAGGCGGCTGGTGCGGCGCGCCGCGGATGGCGCGCTGCAGGCGCTGTTCCCGGCCTGGATCGACGGCGTGCCCCCGCCCACCCGCCCGCCTTTGCGGGACGCGGCGGCGGAGGCCACGGCGCCGCCGCTCGGCGCCACGGAATGACAGGACACGAGGATCAGATGGCAGCAGGACCAAGGGTCGGTGTCGTGGGGGTGGCCATCCGGCCGCGCCTGCCCGACGATGCGCGGCATTCGCTGGAGGAACACCTGCACGCCGCCATGCAGGCGGCGCTGGCGGATGCGGGGCTTTCGACCCGCGACCTCGAAGGCATCGTGGTCGGCGCGAACGACCAGTACGACGGGCGCGCGATCTCGGTGATGATGGCGTCCGCCCCGCTCGGCGGCGTGGATCGCGACATCCTCTCGACCCCCTCCTCGGGCGAGCATGCCTTCGTGCTCGGCGCGCTGCGCATCGCGTCGGGCCAGTTCCGCACGCAGCTCGTGGCCGCCTGGAGCCCGACGGAGGCGTCCTCGATCCCCGAGGCGCAGCGGCTGGCGAACGACCCGCTGTTCCACCGCCGCCTGCCCCTCGACGAGCTGGCGGCGGCGGCGCTGCAGGCGAATGCGCTGGAACACGCGGCGCCCGGCACCGCCGCGCTGGCCGAGCGGCTGGCGCGGACCTGGCGCGCCAACGGCGCCCGCGCCTTCCCCGGCGCGGTGGAGGCCGACCTGCCGGCGGGCCGCGTCACCCGCTGGCCGCTGCGCACGGACATGGTGCGCGCGCCGGATGCCGGGCTGGTGGTGCTGATGCTGGCGTCGGAGGAGTTCATCCGCGAACGCGGTCTCGGCCCCGTCGCCTGGATCTCCGGCATGGGCTGGGCGACGGAGCCCGCCTTCCTCGGCGACCGGGACCTGGCGAAAGCGCCGGCGCTGGAAGCGGCGGCACGGCAGGCCTATGGCGAGGCCGGGATCGCGGCGGCCACGGACGCCTTCGACCTGGCGGAGGTGACGGACGCGACCCCCTACCAGGCGTTGCTGGCGATGGAGGCGCTCGGCCTCGCACCACGGCGGGACTGGCAGGGCGGGCTTGCGGCCTTCGGGCCGGACGGGCGGCTGCCGGTGAACCTCTCGGGCGGCGTCGCCTCGATGAACCCGGTCTTCTGCACCGGGCTGATCCGCATCGCGGAAGTGGCGAACCAGCTGCGCGGCCGGGCGGGCGCGCACCAGAAGCAGGGCGCGCGGCGCGGCCTGGCGCACGCCGCCAGTGGCCCGGCCATGCAGTACCAGACGGTCATCGTGCTCGAGGCCGGGGAAGGGAGGACCGCGGCATGAGCGCGCGCGTCGGAATCATCGGGATCGGCCAGTCGGACTTCCAGCCGCGCCGCAACGACGCGAGCTACCCGGACCTGGTGCGGGAAGCCGTGGTCATCGCCATGCAGGACGCCGGCCTCGGCTTCGACGACATCGAGGCGGTGGTCTATTCGCTGTCGCCCGATGCCATGGTGGGCATCGGCAATGCGGAACGGCTCGGCGTGGATGCCGTGGGGGGGCGCAACAAGCGCTTCCTGCGGATCAACACCGGCGGCGCCACCGGCATCTCCTCCGTCGCGACGGCCTGGACGCATGTGGCGTCCGGGGCCTGCGACGTCGTGCTGACGGCGGGCGCCGACAAGGTCGGCGAATGCGGCGACAGCCAGACGGTGCTCAACAAGATCTGGGACCCGATCTACGAACGCAGCCTGCCGCTCGGCACCATCAACATGCTGGCCATGTCGGCGGTCCGCTACATGCACAAATACGGCATGACGGAGGAGGACATGGCGCGCGTGGTGGTGAAGAACCGCCGCCATGCCGCGCGGAACCGCCACGCGCATCTCCGCAAGGAGACGACGATGGAGGAGGTCATGGCGTCGCGCATGATCTCCTGGCCGGTGAAGCTGTTCGACTGCTGCCCGCAATCCTCGGGCGGCTGCGCGATGGTGCTGGCCTCGGAACGCTACATCAAGGACCGCGGGCTGGATGCGGTGTGGATCACCGGCCTCGCCCACTCGTCCGAGACCTACTACCTCGGCGACCGGATGGGGCGCGGCTACACCGCCGACCACGCGGATGCGCATGCGCTGGGCGCGAGCTTCCGCAAGTCCTATGCGATGGCCGGCATCAAGGACCCGCGCAGGGACGTGCATGTGGCGGAGCTCTACGCGCCCTTCAGCAACACCGAGTTCCACTCGATCGAGGCGGCGCAGCTTGCCGGACTCGGCGAATCCCCGGCGATGCTGCGGGACGGCGCCTTCGCGCTCGGCGCCTCGTCCGGGCCGGTGGTGAATCCGTCGGGCGGGGTGCTCTGCACCAATGCCATCGCGGTCACCGCCATGGTGCGCGTGGCGGAGGCGGCGCTGCAGGTCTGGGGCCGCGCGGGCGACCGCCAGGTGAAGGGCGCGCGCATCGGCATCGCCAGCGGCAATGGCGGCGACCACCAGTTCTTCGGGACCATGGTGGTGGAAGCCTGACGGCGCGCCCCATGCGGCGGACGAATTCCAACGAGACGACAGGATGACGAAGATGGAACTGCTGAAGCGCCAGGAAGACTGGAAGATCACCTACACCCACGCGCTGGGCGAGACGGCGAGCTGGTTCTACGTGCAGATCCGCGACCACGCGAAGATCTACGGCAAGCGCGACGCCGGGTCGGGCCGCGTGCTCTGCCCGCCGCGCGCCTTCTCCGACCAGACGCTGGAGCCGACGACGGACTGGGTGGAGGTCGGCCCCGGCGGCGTGATCGAGGCCTTCACCATCGTCTACGACAAGTTCAACAACCTGCCCGACCCGCCCTATGCCTTCGGCTACGTCATGCTCGACGGCGCGGACACCGCGATCGGCGGCTTCTTCAAGGGCGTCGACCTGACCAGCGGCGCCGAGGCCGCGAAGCGGCTGGCCATCGGCACCCGCGTCACCACCCGCTTCGCCGAGAAGCGGATCGGCGACGTGATGGATTTCTGGTTCGAGCCGGCGGCCGGCTGAACCGGGCGGCGGGCGCGATGCGGACGGAAACCGGGCTCGACGGGCTGGCCTTCGCCGGCCATGACCTGCACCGCCCGGAATGCGTGCTGGCGACGCGGCGCGGGGACCTCTACGTCTCCGACCGGCGCGGCGGCGTCACCCACATCGCGCCCGACGGGTCGCAGCGGCTGATCGGCGGCGGCACCCTGATTCCGAACGGCATCGCGTTGCTGCGCGACGGCAGCTTCGCCATCGCCAACCTGTCCGACGAGGGCGGCGTCTGGCGGCTGCGGCCCGACGGCACGCTGTCGCGGGAGGTGACGGAGATCGCGGGCCGCAGGCTCGGCAGCGTGAACTTCGTGCGCACCGACAGCCGCGGCCGGCTGTGGATCTGCGTCAGCACCGGGGCACCGGGCGACAGCTACACCACGCATGTGGAGGACGGCTTCGTCGCGCTGCGCGACGAGCGCGGCATCCGCGTGCTGGCGACCGGCCTCGGCTGGACCAACGAATGCTGGCCGGACGAGGCGCGCGGCCATCTCTACGTCAACGAGACCTTCGGCCGGCGCCTGACGCGCTTCGACATGACGCCCGACGGCACGCTGTCGAACCGCGTCACGCTGTCGCAATTCGGCGCCGGGGACTTCCCCGACGGCCTGGCGCTGGACGAGGCGGGCGGCGTCTGGGTGGTGAGCGTGGCGAGCAACCGCGTCTGGCGGGTGGCGCCCGACGGCACGCGGGCGCTGGTGGTGGAGGACAGCGCGCCGGAACGCCTGGACCTGCTGGAGGAGGCGCTCTCCGCCCGCAGGCTCAGCCGCGACATGATGCACGGCACGCGCGGGCGGGTGCTGCGCAACGCCAGCAGCATCGCCTTCGGCGGGGCGGACCGCCGGACGGCGCATCTCGGCAGCCTCGGCGGCACGCGGCTCGCGACCTTCCGGGCCCCGGTGGCCGGCGTGGCGCCGGTGCATTGGGACTGGTAGCCTGGACCGAACGGGAGGAATGATCATGCACACCACGCGGCGGGCCGCGCTTGCCCTGCCCTTCCTTGCACTCGGCGGAACCGCCCTGGCGCAGGACGCCTTCCCCACGCGGTCCATCCGCCTCGTCGTGTCCTTCGCGCCGGGCGGGGCTGCCGATGTGGTGGCGCGGCTGCTGGCGCCGCGGCTCGGCGAAAGGCTCGGCCAGAACGTCGTGGTGGAGAACCGCGCGGGCGGCAGCGGCACGCTGGCCGGCGCGGCGGTGGCGCAGGCCGCGCCGGATGGCCACACGCTGCTGTGGGACGGGTTCAGCCATGTCGTGAACCCGCTGCTGCTGCGCGGGCTCGCCTTCGACTACGCCACGGCCTTCGCGCCGGTCACGCTCGTCGCGCAGTTCCCGCAGAGCCTCGCGGTCAAGGCCGGCAGCCCGTACCAGGACATCCGCGGCTTCATCGCCGCCGCCCGCGCCAATCCAGGCGGCATCAGCGTCGGCTTCTCCGGCAACGGCACGGCCAGCCACATGCTGGTGGAACGCTTCCGCCACGCGACCGGCGCGCCGCTGAACGCGGTGCCCTATCGCGGCGCTGGCGACACGCTGCGAGACATCAGCGCGGGCACGCTGGATGCCGCGGTGCTGGCCATCTCCACCTCCACGCAGCTGGAAGGCGCGGGGCGGGCGAAGGTGCTCGGCGTCGCGACGGCGGAACGCATCCCGGCGCGCCCGGGCGTGCCGACGCTGATCGAATCCGGCCTGCCCGGTTTCGTGCTGTCCGACATGGCCGCCGTCTTCGCCCCCGCCGGCACGCCCGATGCGGTGCGGGAGAGGCTGCACGGCGCGATCGCCGCGACCCTGGCCGAGCCAGAGGTGAAGGCCCGCTTCGACCAGCTGGTGATCCTGCCCGGCGGCGCGCCGCCCGCGGAATTCGCCGCCTGGATCGAGCGCAGCCGCGCGGAGATGGCGGCGCTGGTGCGCGAAGCGAATATCCGCGTCGAGTGAGCGGCGCATGACCCACACCGCCGCCCTCGCCCGCTACGCCGCCGGGCTGCGCTGGCACGACCAGCCGGCGTCCGTCCAGGCGGAGGCGCAGCGG
This sequence comes from Falsiroseomonas sp. CW058, assembly GCF_050563535.1. NCBI lineage: Bacteria > Pseudomonadati > Pseudomonadota > Alphaproteobacteria > Acetobacterales > Roseomonadaceae > Falsiroseomonas > Falsiroseomonas sp. CW058. The sequence goes on along the minus strand of NZ_JBNXUO010000009.1, from coordinate 8,665 downwards.
GCGCTGCTGAACTGGTTCGGCGTCGCGCTCGGCGGCTCCACCGCGCCGGAACACGCCCGCATCCTCGCAACGCTCGGCCAGCCGGGCGGGGCCTGGATGGCCGGGCATGCGCGGCGGCTGGAACGCGGCGCCGCGGCGGTGATGAACGGGCTTGCCGCCTCGCAGGACTGCTTCGACGACACCCACCTGGCGACCGTCATCCACCCCACCGCGCCGGTCGCCGCCGCCGCGCTCGCGGCCGCGGCGGGCCGCGCCGTCGGCGGGGCGGAGCTGCTGGCGGCGGTGATCGCGGGGGACGAGATCGCCTGCCGCCTGGGCCTGGCGCTGATGGGCGGGCCGCACCCGGCCTCCCTCGGCTGGTACATGACGGGGGTGGTCGGCACCATCGGCGCCGCCGCGGCGGCGGGGCGGGTGCTGGGGCTGACGGCGGCGGCGATGACCTCCGCGCTCGGCTTCGCGGTGGCGCAGGCGGCGGGGCTGCGTTCGGCCCATGCCAGCGTGATGAGCCCGCTCGTGCCGGGCCTCGCCGCCCGCAACGGGCTGGCGGCGGCGCTGCTGGCGGAAGCGGGGCTCACCTGCCATGACGGCGCGCTGGAGGGGCCGAACGGGCTGCTGCCGACCATGGCGCCCGGCAACCCGGCGGCTCCGCTGACCGAAGGACTCGGCGCCCGCCACGCGATGCTGGACCTCGCCTACAAGCCCTATCCCTGCGGCGTCGCCGTGCATCCCGCGATCGATGGCTGCCTTGCCATCCTGGCCCGCGCGCGCCCCGCACCGGAGGAGATCGCGCGCATCGAGGTGACGGTGGATCCGCTGGCCGAACGGCTCTGCCTGCGCGAGGAGGTCGCCAGCCCCTTCGACGCGCAGGTCAGCATCGCCCATTGGTGCGCCGCGACGCTGGTCGCCGGGCGGGCCGGGGTGGAGCAGGCGCGGCATGTGCACGACCCCGCCGTGGTCGCGCTGCGGCGGCGCGTGGTCGCGATCCCCGACGCGACCCTGGCGCGGGACCAGGCGCGCGTCGCGCTGGTGCTGCGCGGCGGGACGCGGCTGGAAGCGGCGGTGGAGCACGCGACGGGCAGCGTGGCGAACCCGATGGACGCGGCCGCGCTGCGGCGGAAGGCGCTGGACCAGGCGGTGCCGGTGCTGGGCGTGGCCGCGGCGGCGCGGCTGCTGGACCGGCTCGACGCCCTGCCGGACCTGCCCGACATCGCCGCCCTGCTGGAAGCCGCGACGCCGGGCGCCTGACCGCAGCCCCGGCCTATTCCACCCGCACGCCGGCGGCGCGCACCACCTCGCCCCAGCGGATGCGTTCGGCGGCCACGAAGCGCGCCGTCTCCTCCGGCGTCGTGGCCAGCGTGCGGCCGCCGGCGGCGAGGAAGCGGCGCTGCACGGCCGGGTCGGCCGCAATTTCCCGCACCTCCGCCGCCAGGCGTGCCACGATGGCGTCCGGCGTGCCGGCCGGGAAGGCGAAGGCGCCCCAGCTCGGCACCGCGAAGCCGGGCAGCCCGGCCTCCGCCATGGTCGGCACCTCCGGCACGGTCGGCCAGCGTTCGGCGGCGGCGACCGCGATGGCACGCAGCCTCCCCTCACGCAGCAGCGCCGTGTAGGTGGCGATGTTGTCCACCGAGAAGTCGAGCGCGCCGCTCACCAGGTCCAGCACGCGCTGCGACCCTTCGCGATAGGGGACGTGCTGCGCGGGGATGCCGATGCGGGCCTTGAACATCTCGCCCGCCAGGTGGGGCGTGGTGCCGGCGCCGGCGGAGCTGAAGGTCAGCTCCCGCCCCTGTGCGCGCGCCCAGGCGATGAATTCGGGCAGGGTGCGCGCCGGGTTGCGCTCGGCCGAGACGAACAGGCAGTTGGCGCTTTCCCAGATCAGCGTCGCCGGCACGAAGTCCCGCGCGGGGTCGTAGGGCAGGCGGGCATAGAGATGTTCGTTGATGGTCAGCGTGCCGATCGTGGCGGCGTAGAGGTGGTGGCCGTCATTCGGCGCGCGGGCCGCGACCTCGGACCCGATGCTGCCGCCCGCGCCGGTCCGGTTCTCCGACACGAAGGGCTGGCCGAGGCGCTGGGCGAGGCCCTCGGCGACGATGCGCACCAGCACGTCATGCGCGGCGCCGGGCGCGAAGGGGTTGATGATCCGCACCTGCCGCGCGGGCCAGGCGGTGCCCTGGGCGGGGGCGCCGCGCGGCAGCAGGCCGGCTGCGAGCCCCGCGCCGAGCAGCGTGCGTCGTTCCATCATGGCGTCGTCCCTTCCCTTGCGCGGCACGTCGCTTGCGCACCGTCGCGGACTTCAGCATACCTTCCGGTATCGAATACGGCGAGCCGGAATATCGCCGGGAAGAGGGGGAGACGCATGGCCTACACCGTCGGCGACCTGGTGGCGGAATTCCTGGCGGCCGCGGGCGTCACCACCGCCTTCGGCATCGTCTCCATCCACAACATCCCGGTGCTGGACGCCATCGGCCGGCGCAACGCCATCCGCTTCGTCCCGGCGCGGGGCGAGATGGGCGGCGGCCACATGGCGGATGCCCATGCGCGCGCGACCGGCGGGCTCGGCGTGCTCGTCACCAGCACGGGGCCCGGCGCCGCCAACGCCGTGCCGGCGCTGGTCGAGGCGCGTTTCGCCGGCAGCCCGCTGCTGCACGTCACCGGCCAGACCGCGACACGCTTGCTCGGTCGCGATACCGGCGCGGTGCATGACGTGCCGGGCCAGGGGGAGATGCTCGCCGCCGTCTGCAAGTCCGTCCATCGCGTGCGGGTCGCGGAGGAAGCCTTCGGCGTGCTGCTCGCCGCCGCGGCGGATGCGCTGTCCGCGCCGATGGGCCCGGTGACGATCGAGATCCCGACCGACCTGCAGCGCGCCGCCGTCGCGCGCCCCGCCGCGCTGGACCGCCTGGTCCTGCCGGTCCGCCCCGCGCCGCTGCCGGCGGCGGCGGAGCTGGACGCGCTGGCGGAGATGCTGGCGGCTGCCCGGCGGCCGATGCTCTGGCTCGGCAACGGCGCCAAAGGCGCGGCGGCGGAGGCGCGGGCGCTGGCCGATCTCGGCTTCGGCATCGTCACCTCCTGGAACGGCCGCGGCACCGTGCCGGACGACCACCCGATGAGCTTCGGCGCGCTGCACGGCAACGACGCGCCGCTGGTCGAACGCTTCTACGAGGGCGTGGACGCGATGGTCGTCGTCGGGTCCCGCCTGCGCGGGCACGAGACGCTGGACGGCGCGCTGAAGCTGCCGCGGAACCTGGTGCAGGTGGATGTGGACCCGCGCGCGGCGGGCCGCACCTATCCCTCGGCGCAGTTCGTGGCGGGGGACGCGGCGGCGGTGCTGGGCGGGCTGGCGCGGCGCCTCGGCGGGCGGCTCGGTATCGAGCCCGGCTTCGCCGCGGAGCTCGCCCGCACGCGGGACGCGGCGCGCGCGGCCTATCGCGACACGCTCGGCCCCTATGCCGATTTCCCGGCGCAGCTGCGCGCGGCCATGCCGCGCGACGCGCTCTGGGTGCGGGATGCGACGGTGGCAGGGGCGACCTGGGCGCACCGGCTGGTGCCGGTCCATGGCCCGCGCGATTCCATCCACCCGGTCGGCGCCGCCATCGGCCCGGGCCTGCCCTTCGGCATCGGCGCCGCGCTGGCGGCGGGCCCGGCGGGGCGGAAGACGGTGATGATGGCCGGCGACGGCGGCTTCGCGATGAACATGAGCGAGCTGTTCACCGCCACGCAGGAACGGGCCGAGCTGTGCTGCATCGTGATGAATGACGGCATCTATGCCGCCATCGGCCACATCCAGGACGCCTTCCAGGACGGCCGCCGCTTCTTCGGGGAGCTGCGCCACCCGGACCTGCAGGCGCTGGCCGCGCTGGCCGGCATCCCGGCCTGGCGGGTGGACCGGGCGGACGCTTTCGGCGAAACCGTCGCACGCGCGCTGGCCACCCCCGGCCCGACGCTGGTGGAGGTGGACATGCGCGCGATCGGCCCCGTGCCGTCCTATGGCCCTTATGCGAAGAGGCGCAGCGCATGAGTTTCGACCCCGCCGCGCAGGGCTGGCGCCGCTATGAGGACAAGGCCCTGCCCCAGGTCACGCCGGGCCAGTGGATCAGGGAGGAAGGCGAGGGTTTCGCCTTCGGCTTCGAGACCGGCAGCGCGCAGGAGAATGGCCGCGGCGTGATCCATGGCGGCATCCTCGCCACCTATATCGACCACACGATCGGCCGCACCGCTTATCGCGCGGCCAAGGCCGCGGCGGTGGCGACCATCCAGCTCGACCTCCACTACCTCGCCGCCGTGCGGGCCGGGGACTTCGTGGAGGCGCGGGCCGAGGTCACGCGGCTGACGCGCGCCGTCATCTTCCTGCGCGGCACGCTGGCCGTCGGGGACCGCGCCGTGCTGGCCGCAAGCGGGATCTGGAAGATCCTCGGGCGGTAGCGCGCCGGCGGTTCCGCCTCCGCGGATCGGGCGCTACAGGCCCAGCGCGTGTTCCCGCGCCGGGCGCAGCTCGCCCCGCTCGATCCGGCGCATCAGCGCATCCACCCGCCCGTGCAGCGCGGCGTCCACGCCGACCTCCGCGCCACGCCGCGCGACCAGGCCGTTGATCGCCCCGGTCTCCGTCCGGCGCCCCTTGCGGATGTCCTGGCCCATGGAAGGGCGGGAGGCGTCGTTGCGCGTGGCGTTCACGGCCGCGATCTGCGCCTCCACCGCCGCCATCGCCGCCGCGTCGTGTTCGGCCCGCGCCAGGAGGTCGAGGTCGAGCCCGCTCATCGGTTCCAGCGCGAGGCCCATGGCGCGGCCGACCCGCACCGCCTGGCTGCCGAGCCGGATGGACAGGCGGCGCACCGGCTCGTCCAGGTCGCGCTCCTTGCTCGACAGGCCGGTCATCGCGCAGGTGGCGTTGCGCATGGCGTTGATGACGAGCTTCGACCACCGGTCTCCCCAGAGATTCGTCGTGACCTTCGCGCTGTCGCCGAGGCCGACCATCTCCGCCACCATCTCCGCCCGCGGCGTCACGCGGCCATGCGGCTCACCCACCTTCATGCCGATGCGGGCGGCATCGCCGCGCAGCGAGTTGCGCTGGACATGGCCGGGCGCGACGAGTTCCGCCGAATGCAGCCCGACCGAGCAGCCGAGCACGCGCGACCAGCCGGCAAGGCCCGCGATCGTGTCCTCGTTGATGCTGTTCTGGGCCGAGACGAGCACGCCCTGCGGCGCGAGGAAGGGCAGCACCAGCGCGGTGGCCCAGGCGGTGTCGTAGGACTTCACCGCGATGAAGGCGACGTCGAAGGGCGCCTCGAAGGCCAGTTGCGGCACGTCGGCGACGTGCAGGGCGCGGACCGGCACGGCGAAGCAGCCGTCCGGCTCCATCGCGGCGATGCGCAGCCCCCCTTCCCGCATCGCCTCCACATGGGCGGGCCAGCCATCGATGAAGGTCGCGTCCCGCCCGGCGCGGACGAGATGAGCGCCAATGTACCCGCCGACCGCGCCGGCGCCGACGACCGCGATCCTCATGTGAGGTCCACCTGCAGCCCCTCGCGCCGGATCACCTCGGCCCATTTCGCGGTCTCGGCGCGCAGGAAGGCACCGAATTCCTCCGGCGCGCCATAGGCGGGCGTGCCGCCGAGGGCGAGGAAGCGCTGCGCCGTCTCGGGGGAGGTCAGCAGGTCCCGCATCTCCGCGTTGAGCGTGCGGATCGCGGCCTCCGGCGTGCCCTTCGCGGCCAGCAGGCCGATCCAGCTGCCGGTGGAGAAGGTCGCGAATTCGGCCATCGCCTCGCGCATCGTGGGCAGCTCGGGCATCAGGGGGCTGCGCTCCGGCCCGGTGACGGCGATGGCGCGCACCCGGCCGGCGCGTATGGATTCGACGTGGTTCGCGATCAGGTCGAAGACGAAGTGGATGTTGCCCGCGATCAGGTCCGTGTTCGCCGGCGCCGTGCCCCGGTAATGCACCGGGACGCTTCGCGTCTGGGCGACCTGGTTGAACCAGACCGCGGCCAGGTGGGGCGACTGGCCGATGCCGGGCGTGCCGTAGCTGTACTTGTCCGGTGAGTCCCGCAGCAGCGCCACGAAGTCCCGCAGGGTCGTCGCGGGCACGGTGGGATGCACCACCAGCACATGCGGCGTGGTGAACATGTTGGAGATCGGCACCAGGTCATCGGGACCGTAAGGCATGTTGCGCGCCAGCGAATAGGCGATGGACTGCGCGCCGATATTCCCCATCAGCAGCGTGTGCCCATCGGGCGGGGAGCGCAGCACGTCCATCGTGCCGATGGTGCCGCCGGCGCCCGCCCGGTTGTCCACCACCACGGGCTGGCCAAGGCGGGGTGCGAGGAACTGCGCGGCGATGCGGGCCATCACGTCATTCGCGCCGGCGGCGGCGGTGGGCACCACCATGCGGATCGGGCGGTTCGGCCGCCAGGGCGCGGGCGCCTGGGCCGCCCCCGTCCGTGCCAGGGCGGGCGTCAGGGCCAGGCCGAGCGCGGCGCGCCGGGTCAGCGGGACGGTCATGGCGGTCCTCCAGCGGCCGGGAGGCCTTCCCGCGCCTTACTGACCAGTATTCCGAAGGACCCGTAGGGACGCAAGTGGCCCCTCCCCTCCCGCGTCGCCGCGCGGCGCCGCATCATGGCGCCGGCGGGCGATGCGCCCGCGGATCGAGGAGGAAGCACGATGCCCACCGTCACCGTCCAGTGGTTCACCGGCCGCGACGCCGCGAAGAAGCGCCGCGTCGCGCAGGGGATCATGGCCGCGCTCCAGGCGGAGGGCGTCGATCCCGCGGCCACCTCCATCATCTTCCAGGATGTGGAGCGGGAGGACTGGCTGTCCGGCACGGCGCTGGCCGAGACGCCGCCGGTCCGGCAGGGCGGCGGCTGAAGGCAGGGCTACGCCGCCTCCGAGGCCGCATCGCGGCCGCGGATGAAGTCCGCGGCCCGCTCGGCGATCATCAGCGTGGTGGCGTAGGTGTTGGCCGAGGGCATGCTCGGCATGACCGACGCGTCGACGACGCGCAGCGCCTGCAGGCCGTGCACCCGCAGCCTGTCGTCGACGACGGCGGTCGGGTCGGTCTCCGGCCCCATCCGTGCGGTGCCGATGAGGTGGTAGGTGGTGCTGCCGTTCCGCTTTGCGAAATCCAGCAACTCGTCATCCGTCTGCGCCTGCGGGCCGGGCAGCGTCTCGCGTTCGAGATAGGGCGCGAGTTCGGGCGTGGCGAGCATGCGGCGGATCAGCCGCATGCCGCCGAGATGCACGCGGATGTCCATGGGGTCCGACAGGTAGTTCGGGTTGATCTCCGGATCCTCGAACACGTCGGTGCTGCGCGCGCGCACCCATCCCGTGCTTTCCGGCCGGTGCTGCCAGGCGCCGGCGGTGACGCCCGGGTAGTCGTCCAGGATGTAGACCTTGCCCTCGGCATAGGAGCCGGGGGTGAAGACGCATTGCAAGTCCGGCTGGTCCAGGCCCTCGAAGCTTTTCCAGAAGACATGGACATGGCTGGGCGTGGTGGCCAGCATGCTCGGGCGACGCAACGCCCAGCGTGCGATCTGCGCGCCGAGCCTGATGCCGCGGGACAGCTCGTTCAGCGTCTCCACCCCCGGCTTCGCGCGCATGACGAAGCGGGAGGCGTAGTGGTCCCGGAAGTTGGAGCCGACTCCGCGCAGCTCGTGCACCACCTCGACCCCGAGCCGCCCGAGCAGGTCCGCCGGCCCGACGCCCGAGACCTGCAGCAGCCGCGCCGTGTTGACCGTGCCGGCCGAGACGATCACCTCGCGCCGCGCGCGCACCTCCCTTGCCGGTGCGCCGGGCGCCGCGACATAGCGGACGCCCACGGCGCGCGTGCCCTCGAAGATGATCCGGCTGGCGCGGGCATGGGTCCGCACCTCGAGGTTCTTCCGCGTCATCGCCGGGTGGAGGAAGGCCCGCGCCGCGGAGACCCGGCGGCCGTTGCGGATGGTGCGCTGGTAATAGCCGACGCCGGCCTGGTCGCCGCTGTTGTAGTCCAGGGCACGCGGAATCCCGAGGCCGAGGCACCCCTGAATGAAGGCTTCCGAGACGGGGTTGATCCAGTCCATGTCGGTGACCGGGATCGCGCCCTCATTCGTGCCCCGACTGTGACCGGCGACGCCGATGCGGTTCTCGCTGCGCCGGTAGTAGGGGAGGCAATCCGCATAGCCCCAGCCGCGGTTGCCTCGCTGCGCCCAGCTGTCGAGGTCGTTCGGTTGCCCCCGGTTGTAGATCATGCCGTTGACCGAGGAGGAACCGCCGAGCGTGCGCCCCTGCGTCGTGCTGATCCGGCGCCCGCCGGTCATCGGGATCGCCTCGGTCTTGAACTGCCAGGTGACGCCGGGATCGGCGAGCGTCTTCACGAAGCCGGCGGGGATGTGGATGAAGGGATTGCGATCCGGCGGCCCGGCTTCGAGCACGCAGACCGTCACGCCGGGATCTTCGGTGAGCCGGTTCGCAAGCACGGACCCGGCCGCGCCCGAGCCGACAATGACGTAATCGAAGCTGTCCGGGGCCGCGCTGGTCATGTCCGTGTTCCTGGGCTAGGCCGGCAGGATACGAAGCGGATGGGACCGGGGGCTAGGGGGGTGGCGCAGCTTCGCGGACCTGGATTGCAGGCCGAATCTTCCCGCACCAACGCAAAACGCCCCTGGTCCTGTGGGGACCAGAGGCGTTCTCGCCGAACTTAT
>NZ_JBNXUO010000008.1:0-158722 GCF_050563535.1 Falsiroseomonas sp. CW058 | reverse complement strand
GGCGCCGGCGGTGCCGCTGCTGGCGCTGCTGGTCGCGCTGCCGGGGCTCGGTGTCGTGGCGGCCGGGCCCCGCGGCTCCGCCGCGCGGCTTGGCGCGGCGCTGCTGCTGCTGGGCGCGGCGGCGGTGCTGCTGGGGCTGATGGTGGAAGGCGCGCCGGTGGCCGCCGGGCTGATCCCGCCGGAGGCGCTGTGGTCCTTCCGGCTGGCGATGCTCGGCGCCGGCTTCGTGCCGGTGCTGGCGGCGCTGGTGGCGGCCATCGCGGACCGCGCCGGGCCGGCATGGGCGCTGCCGCCGCTGCTGCTGCTGGCGGCGGTCCAGGCCGCGGCGGCGGTCCTGCCGCGCGGCACGGCATGGTCGGGGGCGGAGGCGCTGGCCGCGCCGGTGCTGGCGGTGGCGCTGGCCGCCGCATTGCTGTGGAGGAGAGGGTGATGCGGGGAGCCTTGCTCGCGCTCGACCAGGGGACGACATCGACGCGCGCCATCCTGCACGGGCCGGACCTGGCGCCGCTGGCGACGGAACAGGTCGCGCTGGCGCAGCACTACCCGTCCCCCGGATGGGTCGAGCACGAGCCGGAGGAGATCTGGGGGGCGACGCTGGCGGTGCTGCGCGGCGCGCTGGCGCGGGGCGGCGTCGCGGCCGCCGACCTCGGCGGCATCGGCATCACCAACCAGCGCGAGACGGCGCTGCTGTGGGACCGCGCGACCGGCCGCGCGCTGCACCGCGCCATCGTCTGGCAGGACCGCCGCACCGCGGCGCATTGCGCGCGGCTGGCGGAGGAAGGCGCGCAGGCGCTGATCGCGGAGCGCACGGGACTGCTCTGCGACCCCTACTTCTCCGCCACCAAGCTGGCCTGGCTGCTGGACAACGTCGCCGGCGCCCGCGCCGCGGCGGAACGCGGCACGCTCGCCTTCGGGACGGTGGACAGCTTCCTGCTGTGGCGCCTGACCGGCGGGCGCGTGCATGCGACGGACGCGACCAATGCCGGGCGCACCATGCTGTTCGACATCCGCCGCGGCGAATGGGACGAGGATCTGCTGCGGCTGTTCCGCATCCCCCGCGGCATCCTGCCGGAGGTGCGCGACTGCGCCGCCGAATTCGGCACGACCGATGCCGCGCTGCTCGGCGCCGCCGTGCCGGTCCGCGGCATGGCCGGCGACCAGCACGCGGCGATGCTCGGCCAGGCCTGCTTCGCGCCGGGGATGGTGAAGTCCACCTACGGCACCGGCTGCTTCGCGCTGCTGAACACGGGGGACAGCTTCGTCCCGTCCCGCAACCGGCTGCTGACGACGCTGGCCTGGCAGCTCGGCGGGCGGCGGGTCTATGCGCTGGAAGGCGCCATCTTCATCGCCGGCGCGGCCGTGCAGTGGCTGCGCGACGGGCTGCGGCTGATCGCCGACGCGGCCGAGAGCGACGATCTGGCGCGGCAGGCCGACCCGTCGCAGCAGGTGGTCTTCGTGCCGGCCTTCGTCGGGCTCGGCGCGCCCTACTGGGATGCGGACGCGCGGGGCGCCATCCTCGGCCTGACGCGCGGCACGGGGCCGGCCGAGATCGCGCGCGCGGCGCTGGAGAGCGTGGCCTTCCAGACCCGCGACCTGGTCGAGGCGATGGAGGCCGACTGGCAGGCCGCGCCGGGCAGCGCGCCGCGCGTGCTGCGCGTCGATGGCGGCATGGTGGCGTCCGACTGGACGATGCAGTGCCTGGCCGACCTGCTCGGCGCGCCGGTGGACCGGCCTGCGGTGCGGGAGACGACGGCGCTCGGCGCCGCCTACCTGGCCGGGCTGCAGGCCGGGCTGCTGCCGCCGCCGGGGCCGGAGGTGGCGCATTGGCGGCTGGAGCGCCGCTTCGCGCCGGCCATGCCGCGGGCCGAGGCCGACCGGCGCCACGCCCTGTGGAAGGACGCGGTGCGGCGCGTGCTGACGCGATGAGCGCGGGCATCTACGCCGCGCTCGGCGTCCCGCGCATCATCAACGCGGCGGGCACCGGCACGCGCCTGTCCGGCGGCATGATGCACCCCGAGGTGACGGCGGCGATGGCGGAGGCGGCCGCGGCCTGCGTGGAGATGCCGGCGCTCCAGGCCGCGGCGTCGCGCGCGATCGCGCAGGCGACGGGGGCGGAGGCGGGGATCGTCACCTCCGGCGCCGGGGCGGCGCTGCTGCTCGGCGCGGCGGCCTGCCGCGCGCGGCTCGACATCGGCGCGATGGACGCGCTGCCGGGCGGCCCGGCGCCGGACGAATTCGTCATGGCCCGCAGCCAGCGCAACATGTACGACCGCGCGCTGCGCGTGGCCGGGGCGCGCATCGTCGAGGTCGGCATCCCCGACCGCTTCAGCGGCGCGGGCGTGCGCGATGCCTCCGCCGCCGAACTCGCCGCCGCGATCGGGCCGCGCACCGCCGGCGTGCTGTGGGTGGCGCAGCCATGGAGCGAGCCGCCCCTGGCCGATGTGGTGCGCGTGGCGCATGCGGCGGGCGTGCCGGTGCTGGTGGACGCGGCGGCGCAGCTGCCGCCGGCGGCGAACCTGCGCCACTTCCTGGATGAGGGCGCGGACCTCGTCTGCTTCTCCGGCGGCAAGGCCATCGGCGGGCCGCAGGCCAGCGGCATCCTCGCCGGGCGGCGCGACCTCGTCGCCTCGGCCCTGCTGCAGATGCTCGACCTCGACCTGCCGGAGGGGCAGTTCCGCCTGCCGCCGGAATTCGCCGGCAATGCCGCGCTGCCCTGGCTGCCGCAGCACGGCATCGGCCGCGCCTGCAAGGCGGGGAAGGAGGAAGTCGCGGGCCTGCTGGTCGCGCTGCGGCGCTTCGTGGCGGAAGGCGATGCGGCCCGCGCCGCGCGGCTGCGCGCGCGGCTCGCCGCGGTGCGGGCCGCGATGGGCGGCGGCGGGGAGATTGCCGACGGCCCGGTGCCGCTGCTGCTGGTCCGCTGCGCGGACGCCGCGGCGGCCCATGCCGCGGAAGCGCGGCTGCGCGCGCGCGACCCGGCGGTGCATGTGAACCAGGGCCGGCTGCGGGACGGCGTGCTGGTGGTGAACCCGCTGGCGCTGGCGGAGGCCGACCTGGTGCCGCTGGGGCTGGCCCTGCGGGAGGCGCTGGCGGGCTGACCCGCCCGCCCGGATCACCCCCCCGGCGCGCCCTGGGTGTTGACGTAGAGCGAATAGAGCGACTGCGCGGCGGCCATGAACAGGCGGTTGCGGTGGCGCCCGCCGAAGCAGACATTGGCGCAACGCTCCGGCAGGTCGATGAAGCCGATCGGCGCGCCCGCGGCGTTGAACACCTTCACCCCGTCCAGCCCCGGCCCGCCCATCCCCCAGCCGCACCACAGGTTGCCGTCCACGTCCACGCGGAAGCCGTCCGGCGTCTCCCCCGCGGCGCAGGCGATGAAGGTGCGGCGGTTGCGCAGCCGCGCGCCGTCCACGTCGTAGGCGAGGATGTTGCGCGGCTCCGCGCGGCTCTCGACGACGTAGAGGATCCCCTCGTCCGGGCTGAAGGCGAGCCCGTTCGGATGGTTGATGTCGTCCGCCACCAGCGTGACGGCGCCCGTCGCGCCGTCGATGCGGTAGACATTGGTGTGCGGCAGTTCGGGCGCGTGCCTCTCGCCCTCGTAGTAGCCGCCGATGCCGAAGGGCGGGTCGGTGAACCAGATGCTGCCGTCGGACTTCACCACCACGTCGTTCGGGCTGTTCAGCCGCCGGCCCTGGAAGCTGTCCGCCAGCACCGTGACCGACCCGTCGTATTCGTGGCGTATCACCCGGCGCCCCAGATGCTCGCAGGCGATGACGCGGCCCTGGCGGTCGCGCGTGTGGCCATTGGCGTTGTTCGACGGCTTGCGGAAGACGGAGACGTTGCCCGTCTCCTCCTCCCACCGCAGCACGCGGTCGTTCGGGATGTCGGACCACAGCAGCACGCGCTGGTCGCCGAGCCAGACCGGCCCCTCGCCCCAGCGGCCGCCGGTCCACAGCCGCTCCACCGCGCTCAGCGGCAGGTGGTAGCGCCGGAAGGACGGGTCGAGGGCGCGGATCGCGGGGTCCGGGTAGCGCAGGCTCTGCTGCCAGGTCATGGCGTTCGATCTCCCCCAGGGTCGGGCCGGCTTGGCGAAAGGCCCGGCCCCGCCGCATGCTGCCCCGAACACGCCAGGAGGGGAACATGGCCGGCTGGCCCGCGCGCATCGCCGACGAGACGGAGCTGGAGGAGGTGATGACGCGCCCGGACCCGGCGCTGGTGGCGGACCTCGCCGCCGCGCCGGGCGACATCCTGGTGCTGGGCGCGGCGGGCAAGATGGGCCCGACGCTCTGCCGCATGGCGAAGCGGGCCGACCCCGCGCGGCGCGTCGTCGCGGTGGCGCGATGGAGCGAGCCGGGCCTGCGGGAGAGGATGCAGGGCTGGGGGATCGAGTGCCTGTCGGCCGACCTGCTGGACGACGCGGCGCTGGCCGCGCTGCCGGATGCGCCGAACGTGGTCTTCATGGCCGCGCGCAAGTTCGGCAGCACGGGGAACGAGGCGCTGACCTGGGCGATGAACGTGCAGCTGCCGGCCCGCGTGGCCGCGCGCTATGCCGCGTCGCGCATCGTGTTCTTCTCGACCGGCAACGTCCTGCCGATGTGGCCCGTGAACGGCCCCGCGCCGGACGAGGACGCCGCGCCCGCGCCGATAGGCGACTATGCGGCCAGTTGCCTCGGCCGCGAACGCGCCTTCCAGCACGCCGCCGCATCCCGCGGCACGCGCTGCTTCGGCATCCGGCTGAACTACGCGATCGACCTGCGCTACGGCGTGCTGCACGACGTCGCGGCGAAGGTCTGGGCCGGAACGCCGGTGCCGCTGGCGATGGGCCATGCCAATGTCATCTGGCAGGGGGACGCCAATGCCTGGACGCTGCGCGCCCTGGCACGGGCGGATGCGGCCTGCCCCATCCTGAACGTGACGGGGCCGGAGACGGTCTCGGTCCGCTGGCTGGCGCGGCAGTTCGCCGCGCGGATGGACCGCGTGCCCGTCTTCGAGGGGGAGGAGGCGGCGGCCGCCCTGCTGTCCAACGCGGCGCGCGCCTTCGCGACCTTCGGCTACCCGACCGTGCCGCTGCTGACGATGGTGGACTGGGTGGCGGAGTGGGTGGCGCGCGGCGGCCGCGCGCTCGGCAAGCCCACCAAGTTCGAGGTGCGGGATGGGAGGTTCTGACCCAGGCACCCTGTCGCCGCGCGCCGCCGCGACCCGCCAGCGCATCCTCGACGCCGCGTTGGCGGAATTCGCCGAGAAGGGACTGGCCGGCAGCCGGGTGGACGAGATCGCGGCCCGCGCCGGCGCCAACAAGCGCATGCTCTACGCGCATTTCGGCAGCAAGGAGGAATTGTGGCTGACGGTGCTGGAACGCGCCTATGCCGCCAAGCGCGAGGAGGAGCGCGGGGTGGAGGTGGACAGCCTGCCGCCGGCGCAGGCCATGGCGCGGCTGGTCGCCTTCAACCTGCGCTACACGAGCCGCCACCCGGACTTCGTCGCCCTGCTCAACCAGGAGAACCTGCACCGCGCCGCCTATCTGCGCCGGTCGGAACAGGTGCCGGCGCTCTACTCCCCCATCCTGGAGGCGATCCGCAGCGTGCTGGCCCGCGGCGAGGCGACGGGCGCCTTCCGCGCCGGGGTGGACCCGATGCAGCTCTACATCTCCATCCTCGCGCTCGGTCACTTCTACGTGGCGAACCGGCACACGCTGTCCACCATCTTCGGCACCGCGCTCGACACCGAGGCCGCGATCGCGGCGCGCGAGGCGCATGTCGCCGAGGTGGTGCTGGGCTACCTGCGACCTTGACCGCGCGGCGGCGCCGGGCTTAGGTAACCGAACGGTTACCTGGGAGGACTGGCGTGGGTCTGCGCTGGCAGGACTGGCCCAACGGCGTGCTGAGCCGCCTGCGCGACGGCTGCGCGATCCCGGCCCATCCGCTGGCGCTGAACGCGCGGCGGGAGATGGACGCGCGCCGGCAGAAGGCGCTGTCCCGCTACTACCTCGCGGCCGGCGCGGGCGGGCTTGCCGTCGGCGTCCACACCACGCAATTCGCCATCCGCGATGTCGGCCTGTTCGAGCCGGTGCTGCGCATCGCGGCGGAAGCCGCGGCCGAGGGAGGGCAGCCGGTGGTGCTGGTCGCCGGCGCCATCGGCCGCACCGACCAGGCGGTGAGGGAGGCGCGGCTGGCCCGCGCGCTGGGCTACCACGCGGTGCTGCTGAGCCTCGCGGCCTGGAAGGGCGCGGGGGAGGACGAGATCATCGCCCATTGCCGCGCGGTGGCGGAGGAGATGCCGCTGGTCGGCTTCTACCTCCAGCCCGCGGTGGGCGGCCTGCCGCTGCCGGCTTCCTTCTGGAAGCGGTTCTGCGGGATCGACAACGTGGTCGCCATCAAGATCGCGCCCTTCAACCGCTACGCCACGCTCGACGTGCTGCGCGGCGTGGCGGAGGCCGGCGCGGCGGGGCGCGTGACGCTCTACACCGGCAATGACGACCACATCGTGGGCGACCTGCTGACGCCCTTCGCGATCCGTGCCCCGGGCTGCGAGGCGCCGCTGCGCATCCTCGGCGGGCTGCTCGGCCACTGGAGCGTCTGGACGCGGGCCGCGGTCGGGCTGCATGCGCGCTGCCGCGGCGCCGCCGCGACGCCCGGCCTGCTGGCGCTCGACGCGCAGGTGACGGAGATGAATGCCGTGGTCTTCGACGTGGCGAACGGCTTCCATGGCGTGATCGCGGGCTGCCACGAGGTGCTGCGCCGGCAGGGCCTGCTGGAGGGCACCTGGTGCCTCGACCCGAAGGAAGGGCTGTCGCCCGGCCAGGCGGAGCTGATCTCCGCCGCCGCGCTGCGCTACCCCGATCTGACGGATGACGACTTCGTCCGCGCCAACCTGAACACCTGGCTTTCCTAGGGATACCGAAGACCATGGCGGAACGCCGCATCGGCCTCATCATGAACGGCGTCACCGGCCGGATGGGGATGAACCAGCACCTGATCCGGTCCATCGCGGCGATCCGCAAGGATGGCGGGGTGCCCCTGGCGAACGGGGACCGCGTGATGCCCGACCCGGTCCTGGTCGGCCGCAACCGCGAGAAGCTGGAGGCGCTGGCCCGCGCGCACGGCATCGCGCGCGTCTCGACCGACCTCGATGCCTGCCTGGCCGACCCGAAGGACGAGCTTTTCTTCGACGCGGCGACGACGCAGCTGCGCGCGGGGCTGCTGACGAAGGCGATCGAGGCCGGGAAGCACGTCTACTGCGAGAAGCCGACCGCCGACAGCCTGGAGGACGCGATGGCGGTCGCGCGGCTGGCGAAGCGGAAGGGCATCAAGGCGGGCGTGGTGCAGGACAAGCTGTTCCTGCCGGGCCTGCGCAAGCTGAAGATGGTGATCGACAGCGGCTTCCTCGGCCGCATCTGCTCGGTGAAGGGGGAATTCGGCTACTGGGTGTTCGAGGGCGACCTGCAGCCGACGCAGCGCCCGTCCTGGAACTACAAGAAGGCCGAAGGCGGGGGCATCATCCTCGACATGCTCTGCCACTGGCGCTACGTGCTGGACAACCTGTTCGGCGAGGTGGAGGCGGTGTCCTGCCTCGGCGCCACGCACATCCCGGTGCGCCACGACGAACAGGGCAAGGCGTATGACGCCGACACCGACGACGCCGCCTATGCCACCTTCCAGCTTGCCGGCGGCGTGGTGGCGCACATCAATTCCAGCTGGGTCACGCGCGTGCGCCGCGACGACCTCGTCACCTTCCAGGTGGACGGCACGCATGGCTCGGCCGTGGCGGGGCTGCAGAAGTGCTGGACGCAGAGCCGCGTGAACACGCCGAAGCCGGTCTGGAACCCCGACATCCCGCAGCCGATCGATTTCTACCAGGGCTGGCAGGAGGTGCCGGACACGCAGCCCTATCCCAACGGCTTCCGCGTGCAGTGGGAACTGTTCTTCCGCTACCTGGCAGGCGAGGTGCAGAGCTACCCCTGGGACCTGCTGGCAGGCGCCAAGGGCGTGCAGCTGGCGGAAGCCGGGCTGCGGTCCTGGGCCGAGCGCCGCTGGATCGACCTGCCGAAGCTGGAGGTCTGACGCCATGCCCACCATCACGCTGCCGAACGCCGAAGGCAGGCTGGAAGCCTTCGCCACCAGCGCGCCGCGCGACTTCCCGAAGGCGACCCCGCCCTTCCCGCGCGTGGCGCTGGCGGCGGCGCATGTGGTGGCCGACCCGCTGGCCGAACAGGACCCCTGGCTGGATGCGAAGATGGATTGGGACCGCACCATCGCCTTCCGGCGGCACCTGTGGTCCCTCGGCCTCGGCGTGGCGGAGGCGATGGACACGGCGCAGCGCGGCATGGGGCTCGACTGGGCGGCGGCGCAGGAACTGATCCGCCGCTCGCTCGACGCCATGAAGGACGTGCCGGGCGCGGTGATGGCCAGCGGGGCGGGGACCGACCACCTCGCCCCCGGCCCCGACGTCACGGTGGACGACGTCATCCGCGCCTATGAGGAGCAGTGCGAGGCGATCGAGGCGATGGGCGGCCGCATCATCCTGATGGCCTCGCGCGCCCTGGCGAAGGCCGCGCGGTCGCCGGCCGACTACGAACGCGTCTATGCGCGCATCCTGTCCCAGGTGAAGCAGCCGGTCATCATCCACTGGCTGGGCGAGATGTTCGACCCCGCGCTGGAAGGCTACTGGGGCAGCCACGACCATATGGCGGCGATGGAGACGGCGCTGGCGGTGATCCACGCCCATGCCGGCAAGGTGGACGGCGTGAAGATCAGCCTCCTCGACGACAGGAAGGAGATCGCGATGCGCCGCCGCCTGCCGCAGAAGGGGGGCGATGGCCGCGTGCGGATGTACACCGGCGACGACTTCAACTACGCCGAGCTGATCGCGGGGGACGAGCACGGGTATTCGGACGCCCTTCTCGGCATCTTCGATCCGATCGCGCCGGCGGTGGGGGGCGCGCTGGCGTCGCTGCAGCGCAACGACCTGGCCACCTTCCACGACATCCTGGCGCCGACCGTGCCGCTCAGCCGCCACATCTTCAGGGCGCCGACCCGTTTCTACAAGACGGGCGTGGTCTTCATGGCCTGGCTGAACGGCCACCAGGACCACTTCACCATGGTGGGCGGGCAGCAGAGCGCCCGCAGCATCCGCCACTTCAGCGAGCTGTTCCGCCTGGCCGACCGCGCCGGCCTGCTGCGCGACCCGGAAATGGCGGCCGGCCGCATGCGAAGCCTGCTCGCGGTGCACGGCGTGGCGTGATGCGGCTTTCCCTCAACACCGTCACGGTCAAGGAACGCTGGGGCCTCGCCGACTGCATCGAGGGCTGCGCGCGCCACGGCATCCCCGGCATCTCCCCCTGGCGGGACGTGCTGCACGCGATGGGGGTGGAGGCCGCGGCGCGGCGCATCCGCGACGCCGGCCTCACCGTCACCGGATTGTGCCGCGGCGGCATGTTCCCCGCCGCCGACGCCGCCGGCCGCGCGGCCGCGATCGAGGACAACCGGCGCGCCATCGCGGAGGCCCACGCGCTCGGCGCGCGCTGCCTGGTGATGGTCTGCGGTGGTCTGCCGCCCGGTTCGAAGGACCTGCCGGGCGCGCGGGCGATGGTGCGTGACGGCCTGCACGCCATCATGGAGGAGGCGCGCGCGGCCGGCGTGACCATCGCGCTCGAGCCGCTGCACCCGATGACCTGCGCGGACCGCAGCGTGCTGTCCACGCTGGGCCAGGCGCTCGACCTCTGCGACGGGCTGGGTGCGGGGGCGGGCGTCGCGCTCGACGTCTACCATGTCTGGTGGGACCCGGACCTGGCGCGGCAGGTGGCGCGCGCGGGCAGCCGGATCGCGGCCTTCCATGTCTGCGACTGGAAGGTGCCGACCACCGACACCGTCCTCGACCGCGGGATCCCCGGCGAGGGCGTGATCGACATCCCCGCCATCCGCGCCATGGTGGAAGGGGCGGGCTATGCCGGCGGCTTCGCGGAGGTGGAGATCCTCTCGCGGCACTGGTGGCAGCAGGACCCCGAGGCGGTCCTGCCCCTGCTGAAACAGCGGCACGAGACCGCGGTGTGACCACGAACCGGGAGAAGACGACGATGATCCGCACCACGCGCCGCACGCTGCTCGCCGCCGCGCTGGCCGCGCCCGCCGCGGCGCGCGCGCAGGGCTGGGCGCCGGCCCGCCCGCTCCGCTTCGTCGTGCCCTTCCCGCCGGGCGGCGCGACCGACGTGGTGGCGCGCGTGCTGGCCGAACGCATGCAGGAGAAGCTCGGCCAGCCGGTGACGGTGGAGAACCGCACCGGCGCGGGCGGGAACGTGGGCGTGGAGAACGTGGTCCGCAGCGCGCCGGACGGCCATTCGATCCTGATGGGCACGACGGGCACGCTGACCATCAACCCGCATCTCTACACCAACATGGGCTTCAACCCGGCGACCGACCTGGCCGGCATCTCCATGGCTTTCGCGACGGACCATGTGCTGATCGTCCACCCCTCGGTCCCCGCGCAGACGGCGCAGGACTTCCTGGCGCTGCTGCGCGCCCGGCCGGGGCAGCTGTCCTACGGATCGGGCGGCAACGGCAGCTCCACCCACCTGGTGCCGGAACTGTTCAAGCTGGCCGCCCGGGTGGAGATGCAGCACGTTCCCTACCGCGGCAGCGCGCCGGCGCTGAACGACACGGTGGCGGGCAACGTGCAGGTGATGCTGGACCAGCTTCCCTCCGCGCTGTCGATGATCCAGTCCGGCCGCGTGCGCGCGCTGGCGGTGACCGGGCCGCGCCGGTCCGCCGTGCTGCCGGACCTGCCGACGATGGCCGAGATCGGCCTGCCGGACGCACAGGCGACCTCCTGGGGCGCGGTGATGGCGCCCGCCGGCACGCCGGCGCCGGCGGTGGAGCGGCTGGCCGCCGTGATCCGGGAGGCGCTGGCCGAGCCCGGCGTGCAGCAGCGCCTGGCGGCGGCGGGGGCGGATGCGGTGTCCTCGACGCCGGCCGAACTGGCTGCGACGATGCGGGCCGAGACGGAGAAATGGGGCCGCGTGGTGCGCGAGGCCCGCATCACCGTCAACTGAGAAGGACCCGCCCCATGAATCGCCGCACGCTGCTCGCCTCCGCCCTGCTGCTGCCCGCCGCCGCCGCCGCCCAGCCCGCCTGGGCGCCGGCCCGCCCGGTGCGGCTGGTGGTGCCCTTCGCGGCCGGCGGCAGCACCGACGTCGCGGCGCGCATCCTCGCCGAACGCATGGGAGAGACGCTGGGCCAGCCGGTGGTGGTGGAGAACCGCACCGGCTCGGCCGGCTTCATCGGCGCGGAGAACGTGGCCCGCAGCGCGCCCGACGGCCATTCCCTGCTGATGGGCGCGACCGGCCTGCTGGCCATCGCGCCGCATCTCTACGCGACCATGCCCTTCAACGTGGAGCGCGACCTCGCGCCCGTCTCGATGGCCTTCGCCTCGGACCTGGTGATCAGCGTCGCCAACAACGTCCCGGCGCGCACCCTGCCGGAACTGATCGCGCTGGCGAAGGCGCAGCCCGGCGCGCTGAACTACGCCTCCTCCGGCGCCGGCACGACGACACATGTCGCGACCGAGCTGTTCCGCCTCGCCGCCGGGATCGAGCTGACGCATGTGCCCTATCGCGGGTCGAGCCAGGCGATGAACGACCTGATGGCGGGCAACGTGCAGGTCCTGGTGGACCAGATCGCCGGCTCCATCGGCCAGATCCGCGACGGCCGCATCCGCGCGCTGGCGGTCACCGGCACGGCGCGCCACGCCCTGCTGCCGGACGTGCCGACGGTGGCGGAAGCCGGGCTGCCCGGCGCGCAGGCCACGTCCTGGGGCGCGGTGATGGCGCCGGCCGGCACGCCCGCGCCGGCCGTCGCGCGCCTTGCCGCCGCGGTGCGGGAGGCGATGACCCAGCCCGCGGTGCGCAGCCGCATGTCCGCCGCAGGCGCCGACCCCGCCTTCTCCACGCCCGAGGAGCTGGCCGCCTTCATCCGCGCCGAGAACCAGAAATGGGGCCGCGTCGTGCGCGACGGCCGCATCACGGTGAGCTGACGGGCCGTGATGCTGCGTCGCCACGGCCCCGCCATCCTCGCGCATCTCGCGGTGCTGGGGCTGTGGGCCTGGGCGACGACATGGGGCGGCGTGCCGCGCTTCATCCTGCCGGGCCCGCTGGAGACGCTGCGCGCGCTCTCCGCCCCGCAGATCGACTGGCCGCGCCACCTGCTGATGACGGCGGCGCAGGCTTTCGGCGGCTTCATCCTGGCGGTGGTCGTGGGCGTGGCGCTCGCCGTGGTCTTCACCTGGTCGGCCGCGCTGCGGCGCGCGCTGATGCCGCTGCTGGTGACGCTGAACCTGGTCCCGAAGGTCGCGCTGGCGCCGCTGTTCATCGTCTGGCTCGGCTACGGGCTGGTGCCGAACATCGCCATCACCTTCGTCATCTCCTTCTTTCCCATCGTCATCACCACCGCGCGGGGCCTGGCGGAGGTGGAGCCGGAGCTGCTGGACCTGGTGCGCACCGTGCGCGCCACGCGCTGGCAGGTCTTCCGCAAGATCCAGCTCCCCTCCTCCCTGCCCTACCTGTTCAGCGGCATGCGGGTGGCGGCCGTGCTGGCCATCGCCGGGACGGTGGTGGGCGAGTTCATCGGCAGCGAGGCGGGGCTGGGCTTCGTGATGATGGCGGCGCAGGGCACGCTCGACACGCCGGCGATGGTGATGGCGCTGATCCTGATCACCCTGGTGGGCGTCGCGATCTATGCCGCGGTGGTGGCGCTGGAACGCGCGGTGGTGACCGAAGATGCGCGCCTCGGCTGACCCCCTCCTCGCGCCCCGCGGGGCCGATGCGGCGCCGCCCTTCCTCAGCCTTCGCGGCGTCGCCAAGACCTATCGCGCGGGCGGGCGGGAGACGGTGGCGATCGGCGACGTGACCTTCGACGTCGCGGAAGGGGAATTGCTGGCGCTGGTCGGGCCGTCGGGCTGCGGCAAGTCCACGCTGCTCAAGATCCTGGCCGGGCTGCACGGGCACGATGCCGGGCAGCTGCGGATCGGCGATGCCGGCTTCGACCCCGGGCGCGACATCGGCGTCGCCTTCCAGCAGCCGCTGCTGCTGAAATGGCGCCGCGTGCTGGACAACGTGCTGCTGCCGGCCGAGATCCTGGGCCTGCCCATGGCCGCCGCCCGCGACCGCGCGCGCGACCTGCTGGCGCTGGTCGGGCTGGCCGGCACCGAGGGCAAATACCCCTACGAGCTGTCGGGCGGCATGCAGCAGCGCGTCAGCCTGGCGCGCGCGCTGGTCCATGACCCGAAGCTGGTGCTGCTGGACGAGCCCTTCGGCGCGCTCGACGCGCTGACGCGCGAGCGGATGAACCTGGAGCTTCGCCGCATCTGGGCCGCCAGCCGCAAGACGGTCGTGCTGGTGACGCATGGCGTGCAGGAAGCCGTGTTCTGCGCGACGCGGGTCGCGGTGCTCACGGCCGGGCCGGCGCGGATGGCGGATTTCTTCGCCGTGGACCTGCCGGAACCGCGGGAGCTTGCCGTCCGCAACACGCCGGAATTCGGCGCGCTCGCGCGCCGTGTCTACGAAAGGCTGGGCATGACATGACGGGGAAGGAAACGGGACGATGATCCGCAGGATGATGCTCGCCGCCGCCGCGGCGCTCGGCCTCGCCGCGCCCGCCGCGGCGCAGGACCGCGTGACGCTGGTGCTGAACTGGCTGCCGGGTGCGGACCACGCGCCGCTCTACTGGGCGCAGCAGCAGAACATGTACCGCGACGCCGGCATCGCGCTCACCATCGAGAACGGCCGCGGTTCGGGCTTCGCGGCGCAGCGCACCGGGTCGGGCCAGGCGCAGGCGGGCATCGTGGACACGCCGGCGGCGCTGCAGGCGCGCGGGCAGGGCGCGGACCTCGTCGCGGGCATGATGATCTATGCCCAGTCGCCCTACGGCATCTACTGGCGCCGCAGCTCCGGCATCCGCGGCCCGCAGGACTTCCGCGGCCGCCGCTTCGGCGCGCCACCGGCCGACGCAGCCCGCGTGATGTGGCCGATGATCGCCCGCGCCGTCGGCATCCAGCCCAACGAGGTCACCTGGGTGAACATCGCGCCGGAAGCCAAGGTCGCGTCCCTGCAATCCGGCGCGATCGAGGCGACGACGCATTTCTACAACGTCCACTACATCTACGAACGCACCTTCGGCGAGGACCTGGGCTTCGTCCTGACGCGCGACATCGGCTTCAACCCCTACGGCAACGCCTTCTTCCTCAACGGCCCCTGGATGCGCGCCAACCCGGATGCGGCGCGGCGCTTCATCCGCACCACCCAGCGCGCCTACCAGGCCTGCCTGACGAACCCCGCGCCCTGCGTCGCCGCCGTGGCCGGCCCGGCGGCGACGAGCGTGGAGGACCTCGCCGTGTCCTGGCGGCTGGTGGCGGAACTGATGCAGGACGACCCGGCGGGCGGACGCGCGCTGGGCGGCATGGACGCGGCGCGGATGCAGCAGACCATCGATGGCGTGCGCACCGCCTTCAACGCGCCGGAGATGCAGCCCGCGCAGGTCTTCACCAACGACCTGCTCGACCCCGCCATCCCTTCGCACCGGGCCGCCGCACGATGAGCACGCCACGCATCCAGACCACCACCGTCGGCAGCTACCCGACGCCCGACTGGCTCGTCGCCCTGCCGTCCGAGACGGCGCTGGCGGATGCCACGCGCGTCGTCATCGCCACCCAGGAAGCCGCCGGCATCGACCTGGTCTGCGACGGAGAGCTGTACCGCTTCGACGTCAACCATCCCGAGACCAACGGGATGATCGAGTATTTCACCCGCCCCATGTCCGGCATCCGCAACGACGCCACCTTCGAGGAGGTGCTGGCCTATCGCGCGCAGCGCGGCATGGCCTTCCGCATGCGCCCGCCCGGCGTGGTGGACGGGCCGATCGGGCACGGCACGCTGGACCTGCCGGCGGCCTGCACCCGCGCCGCCCGCCTCGCGCGGAAGCCGCTGAAGTTCACCGTCACCGGGCCGCACATGCTGGCCAAGACGCTGATCGACCGCCACTACGGCGGCAGCGTGGAGAAGGTGGCCTTCGCCATCGCCGACGTGCTGGCCGAACAGGTGGCACATTGCGACGCCGCGGTGGTGCAGGTGGACGAGGCGAACCTGCCCGGCAGCCCCGACGAGGCGCCCTGGGCGGCGGAGGCCATCAACCGCGTGCTGCGCGCGGTGAAGGGCAAGGCCGCCGTGCATCTCTGCTTCGGCAACTATGGCGGGCAGAGCATCCAGCGCGGCGGCTGGGACCGGCTGATGGGCTACCTCAACGCACTGCAGGCCGACCACATCGTGATGGAGAACGCCCACCGCCCGGCCGAGGAGCTGGCCGTCTTCAGGGAGCTTCGGCCCGGGATCGGCATGGGCCTCGGCGTGGTGGACATCAAGCGCACGGACGTCGAGAGCGCCGACGACATCGCGCGCGCGATCGAGCGGGCGGAACGCGTGATCGGCCCCGGCCGCGTGCGCTACATCCACCCGGATTGCGGCTTCTGGATGCTGAAGCGCAGCATCGCGGACGCCAAGATCCGCGCCCTGGTGGCCGGGCGCGACCTGTACGAGGGCCGCGCGGCGAAGCAGGCGGCGTGACGCGGCGCGGCGCCTGGCTCCTCGTCATCCTCGGCATCGTCGCGGCCACCGCGGCGGTGCTGCTGGCGATGGGCCGGGTGCCGATCTGCACCTGCGGCTACGTCAGGCCCTGGCACTGGCAGGTGGCGAGCGCGGAGAACTCGCAGCACCTGATCGACTGGTACACGCCGTCCCACGTCACCCACGGCTTCCTGTTCTACGCGGTGCTGCACCTCCTCGCCGGGCGGCTCGGCCTCTGGCCGCGCGCCGCGATCGCGACGCTGGCGGAGGCGGCGTGGGAGATCGCCGAGAACACGGATGCGGTGATCCGGCGCTACCGGGAAGCCACCATCGCGCTCGACTATTTCGGCGACAGCGTCGTCAATTCCGTCTCCGACATCGGCTGGATGCTGGCGGGCTTCGCCCTCGCCGCGCGGCTGCCGGCCTGGGCGACGGTGGCGCTGGCCCTGGCCTTCGAGATCGGCGTGGGCTGGGCGATCCGCGACAACCTGGCGTTGAACGTGCTGATGCTGCTCTGGCCGCTCGAGGCGGTGCGCGCCTGGCAGGCGGGCGGGTAGCGCCCCTCAGTGCACGCGGCTGGTCGGCTGGTGCGGGCTGTCCAGGCTGAAGGCGGGGATCGTCACGTCGAAGGGCTCGCCGGTGGCGGCGACCACCATGTGGTAGAGCCCGCGCATGAAGCCCGACGGCGTCTGCAGCGGCGTGCCGGAGGTGTATTCGAAGCTCTGCCCCGGCTCGATCACCGGCTGCTCGCCCACCACGCCCTCGCCATGGACCTGCTGGGTGCGGCCCAGCCCGTCGGTGATCATCCAGGTGCGCTTCAGCAGCTGCACCGCCTGCCGGCCGCCATTGCGGATGGAGACGCGGTAGGCCCAGACGAAGTGGCTGCGCTCCGGCTCGGACTGGTCGGCCAGGTAGAAGGCGCGCACGGAGACGCGGATGTCGCGGGTGGTGGCGCTGTAGTCGTCGGGCATGGGCGCATCCTCATCCGCCGGCAGTCTCGGCCGCGCCGGTGGCGGCATCAAGGCCGCTCAGGCGCGGCGCAGCGCAACCGCCAGGCCGGCGCCTACCAGCACCGCCCCGCCCAGCCGGTTGAGCGCGCGCCGCACCGCCGGCCGCCGCACCGCCCCCGACAGGCGCCCGGCCAGCATCGCGTAGCCGAAGGCGTTCAACGCGGCGAGGGTGCAGAAGGTGGCGACCAGGATTGCCGCCTGCCCGGCGAAGCCGCGGCCGGGGTCGATGAACTGCGGCACGAAGGCCACGAAGAAGACGATGCCCTTCGGGTTGAGCGCGGTGACGACGAAGGCCTGCCGCATCGCCCGCGCCGGCGGCAGGGGCGGCGCCGCCTCCACCGTCACGGGTGCGCGCCACATGCGCAGGCCAAGCCAGACGAGATAGGCCGCCCCCACCCATTGCAGCGCGCCGAACAGCGCCGAGGAGGCCGCGAGCACCGCGCCGAGCCCGGCGAGCGACAGCGTCATCGCCGCCATGTCGCCGGCCGCGACGCCCGCCGCCAGCGGCAGCGCGTTGCGCGCGCCGCCGCCCAGGCTCTGGCCGATCACCAGCATGATGGTCGGCCCTGGGATCATCACCAGCGCGGCCGCCGCCGCGCAGAAGGTGAGCCAGGCGGCGGGGTCCACCGCCGGCTCAGCCCTTGCGGCGCGGCGCTTCGGGCAGCGGCGCGGTCAGTTCGAACAGCGTCGCGTCGGGCGCCGCGGGGGGCTTCGGTTCCGCCTTCGGCTCGGCCCTGGCCTTGCCGCGCTTCGGCTTGGCGGCCGGCTCCGGCTCGGCCGCCGGGGCGGGCGGCACCGGCTCCACCGGCAGGACCACGCGCCGGGTCGGCGGGGCTGCGGGGGCGATGGCGTCCAGCGCCTCCGACAGGTCGGCGATCAGGTCCGCCACATCCTCGAGCCCGACCGAGAGCCGCACCGTGCCGTCGGTGATGCCGAGCCGCGCGCGCTCCTCCGCGCCGACGCGCATGTGGGTGGTGGTGGCGGGGTGCGTCACCAGCGACTTGGCGTCGCCGAGGTTGTTGGACACGTCGATCAGCCGCAGCGCGTCCAGGAAGCGGAACGCCTCCTCCTTGCCGCCCTTCACGTCGAAGGTCACCAGGCTGCCGCCGGCCGCCATCTGCGCCTTGGCGAGCGCATGCTGCGGGTGGTCGACGCGGAAGGGATAGAGCACGCGCGCGATCTCGCTGCGTTCGGCGAGGAAGTCCGCCACCGCATGGGCGCTGCGGCACATGGCGGGCAGGCGCAGGTGCAGCGTCTCCAGCCCCTTCAGGATGACCCAGGCGTTGAAGGGGCTCATCGCCGGGCCGGTGTTGCGCACGAAGGGCTGCAGCACCTCGTCCACCCACTTCTTCCGCCCCAGCACCGCGCCCCCCAGCACGCGGCCCTGGCCGTCCATGTGCTTGGTGCAGGAATAGACCACGACATCGGCGCCGAACTGCATGGGCTTCTGCAGCAGCGGCGTCGCGAAGACGTTGTCCACCACCACGATCGCGCCCGCGGCATGCGCCATGTCGCAGACCGCGCCGAGATCCACCATCTCCAGCATCGGGTTCGACGGCGTCTCCAGCAGCACCAGGTTCGCCGGCCGCGACAGCGCCGCCTTCCACTGGCCGAGGTCGCCGCCATCCACGAACTCCGCCGAGATGCCGTAGCGCGGCAGCAGGGTGGAGACGATCCAGTGGCAGGACCCGAACAGCGCGCGGCTGGCCACCACGCGGTCCCCGGCCTTGAGGTGGGACAGCATGGAGGCATGGACGGCCGCCATCCCGGTCGCCATCAGGCGGCAGGCCTCGGCGCCTTCCAACGCGGCAAGCCGGTCCTCGAGCATGGTGAGCGTCGGGTTGCCGAAGCGCGAATACTGGTAGTGCTTCGCGGTGCCGAGGAAGGTCGCCTCCGCCTGTCCGGCGCTGTCATAGACGAAGCCGGAGGTGAGGAAGAGCGCCTCGGCTGTCTCGTCCTGGTCGGTGCGCATCTGCCCGCCGCGGACCAGCAGCGTGGCGGGACGGAGCGGGCGGGGCGGCAGGGACTTGGCCATGGGGATACCTTCGACGCGCAGTGAACGTGGCGTCCGGCCCCGACCGGGGGAGGGCGGGCGCAGCCGCGCCCGTCCCACGGCCGTTTAGCGCGCTTGTTTTTCACCCGCCGCATCCCGTGGGGATGCCGATGGGGACCCGGAGGACCTCGCCGCAAGCTGGCCGGACAAATCGCGAGGGGCGTCGCCGCCGCCCCCTGCTTACGGCCGCGCCCCCGCGAAGGTCAAGGCGGCCGCGCGCTTGCCCCGGGCCGCCGCGCCGGATATGAAGGGGCACCTCCGGCTGCGGGCGTAGTTCAGAGGTAGAACGTCAGCTTCCCAAGCTGAATGTCGTGGGTTCGATTCCCATCGCCCGCTCCATCTTTCCCCCTTTGCCTCCCCGCTGCCCGTCCGGCCCTGGTCCGGCGGCGATGATCCGCGCGCGCCGGGCCGCACGGCACCCCGTTCGGGGAGGCGGGATCGGCGAACGGGCCGCTCGGGGAAGGGGCCGGGGCGTGATCCGTGCCTCCATCGGCGCGGATCACGTTCCAGGCTGCGGGGCCGGCCGGGGTGTCAGCGGCCGGTCAGGATGCGCTCGACCAGCTGCTTCGCGGTGGGGACGAAGCCGTTGGAGTAGAACGGGTCGTCGCCGAAGCGGTAGGCGTTGTGGCCGGCGAACATCAGGTTGCGCTCCAGCGCCCCGTCATGGGCGATGTCCTGCAGGGTCTTCTGGATGCAGAAGCTGCGCGGGTCGGCCTTCTTGCCGGTGCTGTAGTCCGGCTCGTGCTGCGACCAGTTCGAGAAGCGGCACGCGCTCAGGCAGCCCATGCAGTCGATCTGGTCCTTCACGATCTCCCGGCTCTTCTCCGGGGTCACGAAGATCAGCGTGTTGTCGGGCGTGCGCATCGCCTCGACGAAGCCCGCCGCCTCCCACTCGCCGACGCGGGCCAGGTCGTGCGGCGTGAGGTAGACCTTCCGCCGGCGCGGGCCGACGCCGTATTCCGCGACGTGGTCGCCCACCGGTTCGGTCGTGTAGGCCACCTGCCGCTCGTTCCGCTGCTCCAGCTCGTGCAGGAACTCGTTCCGCACGGCGGAGCTGTAGAAGCCGGTGGGGGAGAAGGGCTGCAGCAGCACGTCGCCGGGCTTCAGCGTCAGCAGGCGCTGCTTCCAGGCCTCGCTGATCGGGCTTTCCTGCGTCAGCAGCGGGCGGGTGCCGAACTGGAAGGCGATCGGGCCGAGGTCGGGGTTGTCGATCCAGTCCTCCCACTCCTCCAGCCACCAGACGCCGCCGGCCATGATGATCGGCACGTCGTCCAGGCCGAATTCGCGCATCTGCTGGCGCAGCTTCAGCACGCGGGGGAAGGGGTCCTCCGGGCGCTTCGGGTCCTCGGAGTTGGACAGGCCGTTGTGGCCGCCGGCCAGCCAGGGGTCCTCGTAGACCACGCCGCCCAGCCATTCCCGCGTCTTGCCGTAGGCGCGCCTCCACAGCGCGTTGAAGGCGCGGGCGGAGGAGATGATGGGGTAGTAGTGCACGCCGAAGTCGCGCGCGATGTCGGCCAGGCGGTAGGGCATGCCCGCGCCGCAGGTGACGCCGTGGACCAGCCCCTTGGCGCCTTCCAGCACCCCGCGGGCCACGCGTTCCGCGCCGCCCATCTCCCACAGGATGTTCATGTGGATGCGCCCGGTCCCGCCGGAGCGCTCATACGCCTCGCGCGCCTGGGCGATGCCGCCGGAGATGCCGTAGGCCACCAGCTCCTCGTGGCGCTCCCGCCGGGTGCGGCCGTGATAGACCTGCCGGACGACGTTGCCGTCGGCATCGTAGCTGTCCGCGTTGACGGCGGAGAAGGTGCCGACGCCGCCGCCCGTCGCCCAGCCGCCGCAGGTGGCGCCGTTGGAGACGGCCACGCCCTTGCCGCCCTCGACCAGGGGCAGCACCTCGACTCCGCCCATGCGGATCGGGTTGATCGCCTTCACGGACTTCCTTGCTCCGGTGACTGTGCAGCGCCCGGCGGGGGGAAGGTGCCCCCCGCCGGGGTGACGACAATATGGCGCGCCCCGTCCCCCTTTGGGAGGGTCGGGGTCACGCGCTGTTTCGGAAGATTACTCGGCTGCGTCCTGGTCGCCGCCGCGGCCGCCTTCGCGGCGGGGGCCACGGTCGCCCCGGTCGCGGCGCGGGCCGCGGTCGCCGCGGCCTTCGCCACGCCCCTCGCCATCCTCGCGCGGGCGGCGGGCGCCGACCTGCTCGGTGATGTCGGCGCCGGTGGCCTGGTCCACCACGCGCATGGAGAGCTTCACCTTGCCGCGGTCATCGAAGCCGATGACCTTGACCTTCACCTGGTCGCCTTCCTTGACGATGTCGGTGGTCTTCTGCACCCGCTCGTTCGACAGTTCGGAGATGTGGACCAGCCCGTCCTTCGCGCCGAGGAAGTTCACGAAGGCGCCGAACTCGGCGGTCTTCACCACCTTGCCGTTGTAGATCCGGTTGACCTCGGGCTCGGCCACGATGCCCTGGATCCAGTCGATCGCCTTCTGCGCGGCCTCCACCGTCGTCGCCGCCACCTTGATGGTGCCGTCGTCGTCGATGTCGATCTTGGTGCCGGTCTGCTCCGTGATCTCGCGGATCACCTTGCCGCCCGAGCCGATGACGTCGCGGATCTTGTCCTTGTTGATGTTGATGACGGTGATCCGCGGCGCGGTCGCGGCCACGTCGCCGCGGGCGCCGCTGATGCCCTTCGCCATCTCGCCCAGGATGTGCAGGCGGCCGTCCTTCGCCTGGCCCAGCGCGATCTTCATGATGTCGAAGGTGATGGACGTGATCTTGATGTCCATCTGCAGCGCGGTGATGCCGGCCTCGGTCCCCGCCACCTTGAAGTCCATGTCGCCGAGGTGGTCCTCGTCGCCCAGGATGTCGGACAGCACGGCGAAGCCGCGGTCCTCCTTGATGAGGCCCATGGCGATGCCGGCGCAGGGGCGCTTCAGCGGCGCGCCCGCGTCCATCAGCGCCAGGCTGGTGCCGCAGACGGTCGCCATGGAGGAGGAGCCGTTGCTCTCCGTGATCTCGCTGACGACGCGCAGCGTGTAGGGGAACTTGTCCTTCTCCGGCAGCAGCGGGTGGATGGCGCGCCAGGCCAGCTTGCCGTGGCCCACCTCGCGCCGGCCCGGGCTGCCCATGCGGCCGGTCTCGTTCACGCTGTAGGGGGGGAAGTTGTAGTGCAGCATGAAGTGCTCGCGGTACTCGCCCGCCAGCGCGTCGATGATCTGCTCGTCCTGCCCGGTGCCGAGGGTGGCCACGCAGAAGGCCTGCGTCTCGCCGCGGGTGAACAGGGCGGAGCCGTGGGCGCGCGGCAGCACGCCGACCTCGGCCATGATCGGGCGGACCGTCTTCGTGTCGCGCCCATCGATGCGCATGCCGGTGTCGAGGATGGAGGTGCGGACCACATCCGCCTCCAGCTCCTTCAGCAGGCCCTTGGCGGCGCCGGTGTCGGCACCCTCGGCCTCGAGCGCGGCGAGAACGGCCTTCTTGGCCTCTCCCACCTTGCCCTGGCGGACCAGCTTCTGGGTCTCCTTGTAGGCCTCGGCCATCTGCGCGCGGCCGAGCTCGGCGATGCGGGCCTTCAGCGCCTTCGCCGCGTCGCTCTCCTCGGGCAGCGGCCAGGGGTCCTTGGCGGCCACCTCGGCCAGCTCGATGATGCCCTGGATCACCGGCTGGAAGGAGGTGTGGCCGAATTCCACGGCGCCGAGCATGATCTCCTCGGACAGCTCCTGCGCCTCGGATTCCACCATCAGCACGCCTTCGGCGGTGCCGGCGACCACGAGGTCGAGCGCGCTCTGCTTCAGCTGCGCCGCGGTCGGGTTCAGCACGTAGCCGCCATCCACCCAGCCCACGCGGGCGGCGGCGATCGGGCCGAAGAAGGGAATGCCGGACAGCGTCAGCGCCGCCGAGCAGCCGACCATCGCGACGATGTCCGGGCTGTTCTCGAGGTCATGGCTCAGCACGGTCGCGATGACCTGCACCTCGTTGCGGAACCCGTCCGGGAACAGCGGGCGGATCGGCCGGTCGATCAGGCGGGAGATCAGCGTCTCCGCTTCCGAGGGACGGCCCTCGCGCTTGAAGAAGCCGCCCGGGATCTTGCCGGCCGCGAAGGCCTTCTCCTGGTAGTTCACCGTCAGCGGGAAGAAGTCCTGGCCGGGCTTCACGCTGCGGCTGCCGACCACCGTGCAGAGCACGATGGTGTCGCCGAGGCGGGCCATCACGGCGCCATCGGCCTGGCGGGCGATCTTGCCCGTCTCCAGCGTCAGGAGCTGGCCGCCCCAGGAGATGTCCTTGCGGAAATACTTGTCGAACATGCGTCGTCCTTCTCGGCCGCGGGGACCATCCCCGGACCAAAGCTTGTCGCCGCCCGGGCGGGGTCTCCGCGCGGGTGGCCATGGATCGCGACGACACGGGAATTCCGGGGGTGGCGCCGCCCCACCCCTTCCGGACGGGGGATGCTCGGCGTCTCGGGCGGCATGGGAAGGCAGTGTCCAGGTGCTGGACAGCCGCCCCTATGGGGACAACCCATGTGGCCGGAGGCGCCGCCATCGCCCGGCACGGGCTCGGCGCGGTCCTCAGGAAGACCCGCTGCCATCGCAGCGTGGGCCGCACCCCTGGCGAGGCCGGCCGCGGGCGCTTGTGGCACGTCCTCCCGCGAAAGGCCAGCGGAAAGGCCGCCCGCCGTCAGCCGCCCCCGCCGGCCGCCCTGGGCCAGGCCGCGCCCTCGGCCTGGCCGATCAGCCAGTCGAGCGCATTGCCCACATCGGCCTCCATGCTGCGCCGGGCCGAGGCGGCGTCCCCCCGCGCCAGCGCGCGGAGCGTTGCGGCGCGGAGGCTGCCGCGCTCCTGCCCGACATAGCCGGGGAACAGCAGGTTCACATAGGGCCCGCTGCGCAGCCACAGCCCCTCGATCATCTCGACCAGCGCCGGCATGGCGCTGGCGCGGTAGATGGCGAAGTGCAGGCGGTTGATGGCGGCGATCCGCGCCTTCGCGTCGCCCCCCCGGCGCAGCGCCACGATCTCCGCCTCCCGCGCCTCCAGCTCCGCCAGCAGCGCCGGCGTGGCGCGGGCGGCGGCGCGTTCGGTCGCCAGGCCTTCCAGCGCCACGCGGATGTCGCGCAGCTCCCTCAACTCGTCGGCGGTGAGGATGGGGATGCGCATCCAGCGGTTCGGCTCCGCCTCGATCGCGCGTTCCGCGGCCAGCCGCGCCACGGCTTCGCGCACCGGGGTCATGGACATCCCGAACCCCTCGGCCAGCCCGCGGATGGTCATGCGCTGGCCCGGCTCGAAGCGGCCGGTCATCAGGGCGTGGCGCAGCTCCCGCGTCGCGTGGTCGCGCAGGGAACGGTGGGGGGCGGGCGCCTCGGGCGCCGTCATCCCCGCCCCTCGCCGCGGCGGACATGGTCCAGGAATTCCCGCATCCGCGCCCCGGCGGGGCGGGCGAAGAACTCGGCGGGCGGGCTGTCCTGCAGGACCTCGCCGCGGTCCATGAACAGGATCCGGTGCGCGACCTCCCGCGCGAAGCCCATCTCGTGCGTGACGACCACCATGGTGATGCCGGTATCGGCCAGCGCCACCATGGCGTCCAGCACCTCCTTCACCATCTCGGGGTCGAGGGCGGAGGTCGGCTCGTCGAACAGCATCACGCGCGGGCGCATCGCCAGCGCGCGGGCGATGGCGACGCGCTGCTGCTGCCCGCCGGACAGCTGGGCCGGGTATTTGCCGGCCTGGTCGGGGATGCGCACGCGTTCCAGCAGGGCCATCGCCTCGGCCTCCGCCTCCCGCCGGTCGCGGCGCTGCACGGTGACGGGGCCGATCGTGCAGTTCTCCAGCGCGGTCAGGTGGGGGAACAGGTTGAAGGACTGGAACACCATCCCCACCCGGCGCCGGATCTCGGGCGCGGTGCCGCGGCGGTGGTCCAGCTCGATCCCGTCCACCACGATCCGCCCGGCATCGTGGGGCACCAAGCCGTTGATGCAGGCGATGGCGGTGGACTTGCCGGACCCGGACGGGCCGCAGACCACCACCCGTTCCCCCCGCGCCACCGACAGGTCGAGCCCCGGCAGCACGGTGTGCGGGCCGTAGCTTTTCCGCACGCCTTCCATGGTGACGATGGCGCTCACCGCACGCCCACCCCCAGCCGCCGCTCCAGCCCGCGGCTGTAGGCCGACATGGCGGCGCAGAAGGCGAGGTAGATGGCCGCGATGAACAGGTAGGGCTCGATGTAGAGCCCCCACCACTGCGCCTGCGCGGTCGAGGCATTGGCCGCGCCCAGCAGGTCCAGCATCGAGATCACCACTACCAGCGAGGTGTCCTTGAAGGCGGCGATGAAGATGTTCACCAGGCTCGGGATCACCAGGCGCAGCGCCTGCGGCAGGATGATGCGCCGCCGCGCCTGCCAGTACGTCATCCCCAGGCTGTCGGCCGCGAGGTACTGGCCGCGCGGGATGGCCTGCAGCCCGCCGCGCACCGCTTCCGCCATGTAGGCCGCGAAGAACAGCGCGAAGGCGAGCTGCGCGCGCAGCAGCGTGTCCATCGTCCAGTCCGGCGGCACCAGGTAGGGGAACAGGATCGCCGCGAGGAACAGCAGCGCGATCAGCGGCACGCCGCGGAAGAACTCGATGTAGAGCGTGGACAGCAGCCGGATTGCCGGCATGTCCGAGACGCGGCCGAGCGCGAGGCCGAGCGCCAGCACGAAGGCGAGCGCGACGCCCACGGAGGCCAGCATCACCGTCAGCGGCAGGCCGCCCCAGAGCCGCGACGGCACGACGGGCAGCCCCGCGACCCCGCCCCACATCAGCGTGCCCGCCAGGGGCACGCCGGCCAGCCAGGCCAGCGCCAGCGCCCGCACCCGCCCCCGCGCGCGCCAGCTGGCCGGCGCCGCCGTGGCCGCGATCAGCCCGACGAACAGCACCAGCGCCAGCGCCGGCCGCCACTGCTGCGCATAGGGGTAGGGGCCGAACAGGATCAGCCGCCAGCGATCGGCCAGGAAGGACCAGCAGGCCCCGCCCGCCCGCGCGCAGGCCTCGGCATTCGGCGCGTCCAGGCTCGCGCGCGTCACCGCCCAGTCCCAGAAGCCCATCCCCGCGCGCGCCAGCAGCCACAGCAGCGCGGCCGAGACGAGGGCATTCGGCACGCTGTCGAACAGCCCGCCCGTCCAGCGGCGCCAGCCGCCGCGCGCGGGCGCGGGCAGGGTGCGGCGGGGCAGGCCGCCATCCGGCATCACCGCGCGCCCCCGCCGCGCGCCATGACGCGGCGGTTGTAGAGCCCCATCAGCGCCGCGGTGCCGAGCGAGAGCGACAGGTAGACCAGCAGCAGGATGGAGATGCATTCCACCGCGCGCCCCGTCTCGCTGATCGTCACCTGGCTGACCCGGACCAGGTCCGGATAGCCGATCACCACGGCGAGCGAGGAATTCTTGGTGAGGGACAGGTACTGGCTCGTCACCGGCGGGATGACGATGCGCAGCGCCTGCGGGAACACCACCAGCCGAAGCGCCTGCCCGCGCCGCAGGCCGAGCGCGGCCGCGGCCTCCGCCTGGCCGCTGGCCACGCCGAGGATGCCGCTGCGGATCGTCTCCGCCATGAAGCCCGCCTGGTAGACCGTGAGCGCGACGACGAGCGCCACGAATTCCGGGCTGAGCGAGACGCCGCCCTGGAAGTTGAAGCCGCGCAGCGCCGGGCGCGTCACCTCGACCGGGTCGGCGAGGAGCGCCAGCACCAGCAAGGGCGGCGCCGCCAATGCCAGCCAGGCGAGACCGCGCCGCCCCTCCGGCAGCAGCCGCGCCAGCGCCAGGGCCAGCCCCGCGCCGATCAGCAGCGCGACCGCCGCCTGCCCGAAGGCCGGCTGGGCGAGGATGGCGGGAAGGTAGAGCCCCCGGTTCGACAGGAAGACGTCCGGAAGCACTTCCCAGGCCTGCCGCGGCCCGGGCAGCTGGCGGATGGTGACCTGGTGCCAGAACAGCAGCTGCAGCAGCAGCGGCGTGTTGCGCACCAGCTCGATCCAGGCCCAGGCGAGGTTGCGCGCCAGCCGGTTCGGCGACAGCCGCATCAGCGCCAGCGCAACAGCCGCCACGGTGGTCAGCGCAATGCCCGCCACCGCCACCAGCACCGTGTTCGCCAACCCCGCCTGGAAGGCGCGCAGGAAGGTGTCGCCCCCACGGTAGCCGACCAGGTTCTCGCCGAACTCGAAGCTGGCGCGGCTGCCGAGGAAGCCGAAGTCGATGCCGAGGTTGCGCCGCGCCAGGTTGCCCGTGACATTGCCCCACAGCCACGCCGCGGCACCGGCGACGAGCGCCAGCGCCAGCGCCTGCCACGCGAAGGCGCGCACCCCCGGCCGCTTCCACAGCGCGCGCAACCCTCCCCCGGTCACGGGGGAGGGAGATGCGTGGCGGAGGGCGCGGCGCGCCTCACCGCCAGGTGGGCGACCATTGCAGGCCGCCATTCTCCGGCAGCGCGTTCAGGCCGCGGGGCAGCCGGATCTCGCTCGCCATGCCGTAGTGCCGTTCGTAGATCTCGGCGTAGTTGCCGACCGCGCGGATTACCGCCTGGGTGAAGTCGTTGGGCAGGCCCATGTTGCGGCCGATGTCGCCCTCGACGCCGAGGAAGCGGCGGATCGCGGGGTCGCGGCTCTCGCGCGCCATGGCGTCCACATTGGCACGGGTGATGCCCATCTCCTCGGCGTTTACCAGCGCGTAGTGGACCCAGCGCGCGACGTTGGAGAAGCGGCGGTCGTCGTCGCGGACGATCGGGCCCATGTGGGACTTCGCGAAGATCTCGTTCAGGATCATGTGCTGGTCCGGCTGGCGCAGCCGCGACCGCCGCATCCCGAGGAACGGCACCTCCGAGGTCACCACGTCGCAGCGCCCCTCCTCGTAGAGCGTGTACATCTGCGTCGTGTTCTCGACCGCCAGCGGGCGGAAGGTCATGTTGCGCGCGCGGAAGTAGTCGGCGATCAGGCTGTCGGTGATGCCGCCCGCGACGATGCAGATGGTGGCGCCGTTCAGGTCGGACAGCCGCTGCGCGCCGGTGCGGCGGTGGACCATGAAGGCGTGACCGGAATAAAGCGTGGGCCCGACGAAATCGAGCCCGAGCTCCGTGTCGCGCTGGATGGTGTAGGTCAGCGCCAGCGCGATCATGTCCACCTCGCCGCTGCGGAGCGCCGGGATGCCCTGCGCCAGCGTCATGGTGCGGAACTCGACGCGGGCGGGATCGCCGAGGATGGCGGCCGCCATCGCGCGGCAGTAGTCCACGTCGAAGCCGACCCGGTTGCCCTGCGCGTCGAGCGCGGACAGGCCGGGGACGTTGTCGTAGACGCCGCAGCGGAAGGTGTTGCGCTGCCTGATGGTGTCGAGCTGCGGCGCCACCTGCGCCGCCGCCTCCGCCGCGCCGAGGCCGAGCGCCGCGGCCGCGGCCAGAATCCAGGATCTCCAGTTTCGCATCGCGTCGCCTCCCTTGCTGGGCTTCTCAGTACGTGCGGCCGGCCGGCTCCCCCGCGGTGGCGCGGGTGGCGCGCACTTCCTCCACCGCGTCGCGCAGGTCGGCCAGGTACATGTCCGCCGTCTCGGCATGGACCGGGTTCAGGTGCATGTGGATGCCCGGCGGCTCCGCCTGACGCCCCACGAACCAGCCGCGCGCGCCCATCGCCTCCGCCACCGCCCCGATGTCGAGCGCGGGGTCGACCGAGCGGTAGACGAAGATGCAGAGCTCGTGCGGCTCCAGCACCGTGAGGCCTGGGATGGCCCCGATACCGGCGCAGAGCCTGTCCACCGTGTCCATGATGACGCGCGCCCAGTGGACGTAGCCGTCCCGCCCGAGGAAGTTCATCACCGCCCAGGCCGCCGCCACCGCGCCGCCCGCGCGCGTGCCCTGCGCGGTGGAGGAGGCGTAGGCGCCGCGTTCCCAGTCCCTGAACTCGAAGGTCTGGAAGCGCTGCAGCGCCGCGTCGCGCAGCATCATCATCGACGCGCCCTTCGGCGCGTAGCCGTATTTGTGCAGGTCGGCGCTGATCGAGGTGACGCCGGGGACCGCGAAGTCGAAGGGCGGGATCTCCTGCCCCAGCTCGCGCACGAAGGGCGCGAGGAAGCCGCCGACGCAGGCGTCCACATGCATCCACAGCCCCCGCGCCTGCGCCAGCGCCGCGATCGCCTCGACCGGGTCGAAGACGCCGAAGGGGTAGTTCGGCGCGCTGCCCAGCAGCATGATGGTGTCGCCGTCGATCCGCTTCGCCATCTCGTCCGGGTCGGCGCGGAAGTCGTTGCGCGTGGTCGGCACGCGGATGACGCGGATGCCGAGATGCTGCGCCGCGCGGTCGAAGGTGGGATGGCCGGTGCGGGGGATGACGATGTTCGGCCGTTCGATCCCCTTCGTCTCCCGCGCCCAGTCCCGCGCGGTCTTGAGCGCGAGGAAGATGCTCTCCGACCCGCCGGAGGTGAAGGTGGCCGCGGCGCCGTCCGGGGCATGGTGCAGGGACAGGCCCATCTGCAGCACCTCGCCCTCCAGCTTCCTCATGCTGGGGAAGGCGCGCTGGCCCATCGCGTTCTCGGTCCAGTAGGCGCAGTAGGCTTCCTGCTGGACGCGCGTCACCTCCTCGTTGAGGTAGTAGAAATACAGGGCCATGCGGCCCTCGCGCCACTTGAAGTCGTCCTTCTTCGCGGCCTCGAGCTCCGCCTTCAGGTCGGCCCAGGGGCGGCCCTTCTCGGGGATGGACAGCATCGTCTGCGTGGTCTCCTTCACGCGCGCGGTCGCGCGCCGGTGGCAAGGGTGAAGCCGTCCATCCGCGGCTCGTAGGCGACGTTGCTGCGGGTGGCCCAGACATTGGACATCCAATGCGTCGGCAGCACCGCGAAGTCCCGCATGGCGATGGCGGTGGCGTCGCGCAGCAGCGCCTCGCGCGCGGCGTCGTCGATGGTGCGGAAGGCGTCGCGCATGCGGCGGTCCACCTCCGGGTTCGAATAGCGGCCGCGGTTGTTGGCGCCGAAGCCCGCTTCCCGGTCGAAGGTGGCGAGCAGGGTGCGCATGGTGGTCAGCCCGCCCGACGATCCCGCCCCCCAGGAGTTGAAGAAGAACGCGAAGTCCAGCTGCGCCGCGCGCGGGAAGAAGGCGGCGGAGGGCAGGGCGTCGACCCGCGCCTGGATGCCGATGCGGGCGAACATCTGCGCCAGCGCCTGCAGCACCTTCTCGTCGTTCACCAGGCGGTCGTTGGTGCCGTGGATGGTCAGGCGGAATCCCTGCGGCAGCCCGGCTTCCGCCAGCAGGCGCCGCGCGCGGTCGGGGTCGAAGGACAGCGGCGGCAGGTCGGGGACATGGCCGAAGACGCCGCGGTCGACGAATTGGTTCGCCGGGCTCGCCATCCCCTCCATCACCGCCCGGCAGATGGCGTCGCGGTTGATGGCGAGGGACATCGCCTCCCGCACGCGGGGGTCGCGGAAGGGGTTGGGGATGGGGCTGCCGTCGGGCGCGGTGACGCCCGGCGGATGGTCGCGGTGCAGGTCGAAGGCGAAGAAGACCACGCGGTTGCCGACGCTCTCCGCCACCGCCGTGCCCGGCCCGGCGCGCAGCCGCGGCAGGTCGGAGGGCGGGGGCTGGTCGATCAGCCCGGCCTCGTTCGCCAGCAGCGCCGCCACGCGCGGGCCATTCGCGGGGATCGGGCGCACCACCACCCGCGCGAAGGCGGGCGGGCCGGCCCAGTGGCGCGGGTTGGCCTCCAGCACGATGCGCTGGCCGCGCGCGTATTCCGCCACGCGGTAGGGGCCCGTGCCGATGGCGGCGCGCAGGCCGTTGAAGTCCCCCGTGGTGGCGTGCTCCATCGCGGCGGGCGCGATCATCACCGCGCCCATGTAGTTCGGCATCAGAGGGAAGGGCGCCGCGGTGCGCAGCACGACGGTCAGCGGGTCCTCGGCCACGGCCTCGGTGATCTGGCGGACATAGACCGCGAAGGAGGAAGGGCTGCCCGGCACGCGCGGGATGCGC
This sequence comes from Falsiroseomonas sp. CW058, assembly GCF_050563535.1. Classification (NCBI taxonomy): domain Bacteria; kingdom Pseudomonadati; phylum Pseudomonadota; class Alphaproteobacteria; order Acetobacterales; family Roseomonadaceae; genus Falsiroseomonas; species Falsiroseomonas sp. CW058. Next base: position 128,097 of record NZ_JBNXUO010000008.1, on the reverse strand, counting down.
CGGAAGCTCGCCAGCACGTCCTCGGCCGTGAAGGGCGACCCGTCATGCCAGGTGACGCCCGGACGCAGCCGGAATTCCCAGCTCAGCGGGTCCCGCGCCCGCCAGGACAGGGCGAGTTCCGGCCGCAGTTCCATCCGCGGGCCCTGTCCCACCAGGAATTCGAAGACATGGCGATGGACGGTGATGGAAGGGTCGTGTTCGTGGAAATGCGGATCGAGGGACGACGCCTCGGCCGTGGTGGCGACCGTCAGCGCGGGGCCGGCGGGCTGCGCACGGGCCACGCCCGGCAGCGCCAGCAGGCCCGCCGCCCCGATCAGGCCGCGACGCGATGCGCGCAGCGCCATGCCCGCCTCCCTCGATCCTTGCTTGACGGGAAGGCTAGACCCGGGATGTGATCACATACAAGCATTTCCGGAGCCAGCCATGCTGACCGGCGCCGCCGCTGCGGCCGGGGTGGGCGATCCGCGTTCCCCCCACTACCCGCGCCCCGCCAACCCCACCCCGCCCTGGCCGCATGGCTTCCCCATCGAAGGCGCGCCGCCCGACATCGCGCCCTGGGCGGCGGGCAATGCCGGCATCCCCTTCCTGTGGAGCCTCGACGGCGCGGCGCCCGGCCCGCATGCCGCCATCGTTGCCCTGACGCATGGCGAGGAATGGTCCGGCGCGCATGCCGTGGCGGCGCTGCTGCGGGCCGGGGCGCGCCCGGCGCGCGGGCGGCTGTCGCTGCTGTTCCACAACTGGCGCGCCCATGCGCGCTGGAACCCGGCCGAGCCCAACCGCGCCTTCCACATCGACCGCGACCTGAACCGCGTCTGGGACCCCGCGCTGCTGGACGGCGACGCGGCGGGGGACGAGCTGGACCGCGCGCGCGAACTGCGCCCCTGGCTCGACACGGTGGACCACCTGCTGGACCTGCATTCGACGCAGCAGCCCAGCCCCGCCTTCGCGCTGGCCGGCACGCAGGACCGCAGCGTCGCCTTCGCCTGCGCCCTCGGCTTCCCGCGCATCGTGGTCCGCGACCTGCCGCATGCGGCCGGCCGCCGCATGCGCGACTGGCCGCCCTTCGAGGACCCGTCCGGCACGCGCACGGCGCTGGTGGTGGAATGCGGCCAGCACTGGGTGGCGGGCACGGTGGCGAATGCGCATCGCGCGGCGCGCGCCTTCCTCGTCCATCTCGGCATGATGCCCGGTGGGGCGGCGATGGCGACCGAAGGCCCGGCGGCGGTGATCGAGACGACGGGCACCGTCACCGCCGCCACCGATGCCTGCGAATTGCTGGCGTCCTGGCCCGACCTGTGCCTGGTGCGCCGGGCCGGCACTCTGCTCGGCCATGACGGCGCGGCGGCGATCAGGTCGCCGCATGACGATGCGGTGGTGATGCTGCCCGTGCGCCGGCCTCGGCCGGGGCTGACCGCGCTGCGCTTCGGCCGCTGGCGCGACGGGCGCGGCGTGGCGCTGCCGGAGATTCCCTGACCGCTACCTCTCGCAGCGCAGGAAGACGGTGCTGCGATGCGCGATCTCGCCCACATCCGCCGCGCTGCGGTCGGCGCCCCGGCTCTCCTCGGTGCGGAAGGACAGGCCGGCGCGGCGCAGGAAGGCCTGCGCCGCCTCTCCCTTCACCGCGAAGTTCACGTTGTCCACGTTCTGCACGCGGCGGCTGTCGAGCTTGGCGACCACCACCCCCACCACATGCCCCTGCATGTCGAGCAGCGGGCCGCCGGAATTGCCCGGCTGCACCTCGGCGCTGATCTGGTAGGTGTTCGGGTCGTTGCGGATCCCGGCCAGCCCGTTGATCTCGCCGCGCGTCAGCTTCGGGTCGGAGGAGAGCAGCCCGGCCAGCGGGAAGCCATAGGCCACCACGCCTTCGCCGCGGCGCACCGCGGGCGTGGCGCGGAAGGCCAGCGCCGGTCCCGGATTGCCGGGGATGTTCAGGATGGCTAGGTCGAGCGCCGCATCCACCTGCGCCGGCGGCACCGCTGCCAGCCAGCGGCCATCGGCGGTGCGCGCCAGGATGCGGTCGCAGCCATCCACCACATGCTGGTTGGTCAGCACGCGGTCCGGCGCCACGGCGAAGCCGGTGCCGGAGGAGACGCGCCGCGCATTCTGGTTCGGCCGCGCCTGCGCCACCGGCGGCGGCGGCGCGGCGGCGGCGGTCAGTTCCACCCGCGGCGTCGCGCAGATGTCCTGGTCGCGCGCCAGGCTCTCCCGCCCGTCGGCCAGCACCAGGCGGACATCGAAGCGGCAGCCGGCATCGGGGTTGATCCGCAGGCTGAAGGCGGACCCGCTCGGCAGCGGGCCGCGGTTCAGCAGGTTGCCGCCCCAGTCCGCCCGGCCGCTGCGCACCGCATGCAGCGCCGTCGCCTCGGCCCCCGTCCGGTTGACGATGCGCACCGGGTCGGGCGCCGGCGCCTGCGCCGCGCCCGGCGGCGCGGCAAGGGTCAGGAAGGCGAGCAGCGGGAAGGCGAGCGGGGCGTGGTGCATGGCGGCCATGTCGGACCCGCGGGCGCCCGCGTCAACGGCGCGCCGCGCGGTTGCGACAGATCAAGGAAGCGGCGGCCTTGCCACAGCAGGATGGCGCACCGCCGGGGATGCCCCTTGACCCTCCCATGATGGGAGGCCCCATCTCGGCACCATGGACAAGATCGCACCCGCTTCGATGCCCGAGGCCCCCGTCGTCGCAGAACCCGCCCTGGCCATCCCGATCGAGGGCATGACCTGCGCCAGCTGCGCCGGGCGGGTGGAGAAGGCGCTGGCGAAGGTGCCGGGCGTCACCGCCGCGCAGGTGAACCTGGCCAGCGAGCTGGCCGAGGTGCGGGGCGGCGCCACGCCGCAGGCGCTGGCCGAGGCCGTCCGCAAGGCCGGCTACGAGGTGCCGGAGGTCGAGCGGACGCTCGGCATCGAGGGCATGACCTGCGCGAGTTGCGCGTCGCGCGTCGAGGCGGCGCTGGCGAAGGTGCCGGGCGTGCTGTCGGCCAGCGTCAACCTGGCGAGCGAACGCGCGACGGTGCGGATGCTGGCCGGCGTGCCCGATGCCGCGCTCGGCGCCGCGCTGACGCGCGCGGGCTATGCGCTGGCCGCGCTGCCCGACGATGCGGCGGAGGAGGAGGCGGCGGCCGCGGCGAAGCTGGCGCGCCAGCGGCGGGACCTGGTGCTGGCCGGGCTGCTCGCCGCGCCCTTCCTGCCCGGCATGCTGGCCATGCCCTTCGGGCTCGACTGGATGCCGGATGGCTGGGTGCAGCTGGCGCTGGCGGTGCCGATGCTCGGCTGGTTCGGCGCGCGCTTCTTCCGCTCGGGCTGGGCGGCGCTGCGGGCGGGCACGGGCAACATGGACCTGCTGGTGTCGATCGGCACCGGCAGCGCCTTCCTGATGTCGCTCTGGCTGCTGCTGCGGCATGGCGGCGGCCACGCGCACGGCCTGTATTTCGAGGCGGCGGTCGTCGTCCTGTTCTTCGTCATGCTCGGCAAGTACCTGGAGGCGCGCGCCAAGCGCGGCACCGGCGCCGCGATCCGCGCGCTGCTCGACCTCCGCCCGCGCACCGCGCGGCGGCTGGACGCGGAGGGGGCGGAGCACGAGGTGCCGGCCGCCGCGCTCGTCGTCGGCGACCGCGTGGCGGTCCGCCCCGGAGAACGCATCCCGGTGGACGGCGTGGTCGAGGGCGGGGAGGCGGGCGTCGACGAAAGCGCGCTGACCGGCGAATCCCGGCCCGTGGAGAAGTCGCCGGGCGCGCGCGTCGCGACCGGCACGGTGGCGCTGGACGGGCGGCTGGTGCTGCGCGCCACCGCGGTGGGGGCCGAGACGGTGCTGTCGCGCGTCGCCGCCCTGGTCGCCGCGGCGCAGGCCAGCCGCGCGCCGGTGCAGAAGCTGGTGGACCGCGTCAGCGCGGCCTTCGTGCCCGTGGTCATTGCCATCGCCGCGCTGACGCTGGCCGGCTGGCTGCTGGCCGGGGCGGGGTTCGAGGCGGCGCTGCTGCACGCAGTCGCGGTGCTGGTCATCGCCTGCCCCTGCGCGCTCGGCCTCGCGACGCCGGCGGCCATCATGGCCGGCACCGGCGCCGCTGCCCGCGCCGGCATCCTGATCCGCGACGCCGAGGCGATCGAGCGCGCGAAGGCCGTCACGCTCGTCGCCTTCGACAAGACCGGCACGCTGACCGAAGGCAGGCCGCGGCTGGCCGCGCTGCACCCGGCCGGGGGCATCGATGCCGCGCAGGCGCTGGCGCTGGCCGCCGCGCTGCAGGCGGGCAGCGAGCATCCGCTGGCGCGCGCCGTGCTGGCCGCGCAGGGCGGCGCGCCCGCCCCGGCAGCGGAGCGGTTCCGCGCGCTGCCCGGCCGCGGCGTGGAGGGTGCCGTCGGCGGGCGGGCGCTCGCGCTCGGCAGTCCGCGCCTGTTGGCGGAGCGCGGCGCCGATCCCGGGCCGCTCGGGCCGCTCGCGGCGGGGCACGCGGCCGAGGGCCGCAGCCTCGCCTGGCTGCTGGAAGGCGGCCGCGCGCTGGCGCTGCTGGCCTTCGAGGACGCGCCGAAGCCCGGCGCCGCCGGCGCGGTCGCGGCGCTGGGGCGCATGGGTGTCGGCGTCGCGATGCTGAGCGGCGACGTGCGGGCGGCGGCGGAAGCCGCGGCCGCGCGGCTCGGCATCGCCCGCGTCGCGGCGGAGGTGCTGCCGGAAGGCAAGGCCGCGCAGGTGCAGGCTTGGCAGGCCGAAGGCGCCCGCGTCGCCATGGTGGGCGACGGGGTGAACGACGCGCCGGCCCTGGCGGCGGCCGATCTCGGCATCGCCATGGGAACGGGCACCGACGTCGCCATCGCGGCGGCGGGAATCACGCTGATGCGCGGCGATCCGGGGCTGGTTCCCGCCTCGCTCGAGATCACGCGCAGGACATACGGCAAGGTGAGGGGTAACCTCGGATGGGCGTTCGCGTACAACATGCTGGGCCTGCCGCTGGCGGCGGCGGGGCTGCTCTCGCCTCCCGTCGCGGGGGCGGCGATGGCGATGTCCTCGGTCTCGGTGGTGGCGAATGCGCTGCTGCTGGCAAGGTGGAGGCCGCCGTCCCCGCCGGACGCGGCCGGCCCGGCATGAACATCGGCGAGGCCGCGGCGCGGTCCGGCGTGTCGGCCAAGATGATCCGCCACTACGAATCCATCGGCCTGATCGAGGCGGACCGCCGGCCCAACGGCTATCGCAGCTACGGCCCGCAGGACGTGGCGGTGCTGCGCTTCATCCGCCACGCCCGCGACCTGGCCTTCCCGCTGGAGGACATCCGCCGCCTGCTCGCGCTGTGGCGCGACCGTTCGCGCGCGAGCGGCGACGTGAAGCGCATGGCGCTGGCGCATGTGGAGGCGCTGGAGAGCAAGGCCGCCGCGCTGGCCGCCATGGCCGGCAGCCTGCGCCACCTGGCCACCCATTGCCATGGCGACGACCGGCCGGACTGCCCCATCCTGGCGGAGCTGGAGGGCAGGGGCGGCTGACGGAACGTCCGCCCCCACGTCGCGTTCGCGCCCGGCATCACGGGAGCGGCGCGACGATGGACTTCACCTTGCCCGAACTGTTCAAGTGGGCGGCGATGGCCTTCACCATCCTCGGCGCGGGGATGACCGCGGCCGATCTCGGGCGGCGCTTCACGGGCTGGGGCTTCGCTTCGCTCGCCGCCGCCTCGGCCTGCTGGCTGGCCTCGGCGCAGCTGGAACAGGAAAGCCAGCTCGGCCTGACCAACCTGGTGCTGCTCGCGCTCAACCTGTTCGGCGTCTGGCGCTGGCTGGTGCGCAAGGCGCCGGGCGGTGCCGAGGCCACCCGGCCCCAGCCCGCGGAGTAGCGGCGCTACCGCCGCTTCGGGCGATCGCGGGAGATGTCGACGGGCCCGCCGCGCTGGGCCGACAGCTCGCTGCGGTCGCCGGTCTGGTAGTCGTTGCTGCCGAAGCCGTCGCCGGCCGCGATCGGGTCGTCGACGGTGCCGGCCGCGCGGTGGTCCCGCCCGCGGGAGCCTTCGGTGCCGGCCGCGCCGCCGGGGTTGGTGCCCGCCTGGTCGGTCTCGCCGGTGGTCTTGCGCTCGCCGCCCGGCCGTTCGGGGCGCAGCGCATCCTCCGCGCCGCGGGCCTCGCCGATCCTGTCCTTGTCGTCCATCCGTCGTGCTCCTGGAAGGCGATGGCAACGCCGGGGCCCGGCCGGGGTTTGCCGCGCGACCCCCGGTTGACGGCGGATGGCGGCCGGCGCTTCAAGCGCGGCTTCCCCTGGCCCACGGAGCCCGCCCATGAACCCCGCCACCAAGGCCGCCCTGATGGGCGTGACCACGGCCACGCTGACCACCGTGCTGCTGAAGAAGGGCGTGCGCTTCTGCTACGTGGCCGGGGCGCGGCCGATCGTGCCGGGCAACTTCACCCGCATCGTCGGCCCCGCCTTCACGCTGCGCTTCACGCCGACGCGCGAGGACCTGGCGACGGTGGACAGCTGGTCCTCGCCGCGTTCCACCCGCGCCGCGATCGAGGACATGCCCGAGGGCTGCGTCGCCATCGCCGATGCGATGGGCAGCACCGGGGCCGGCATCTTCGGCGACATCCTGTGCGCCCGCATGGCCCAGCGGCGCGTCGCCGGCCTGGTGACCGACGGCATGGTGCGCGACGGGCAGGGCGTGATCGGCACCGGCCTGCCGGTCTTCTGCCAGGGCTACGTCGCCCCCGCTTCCGTCGCCGCGCTGAACTTCGTGGGCTGGCAGGAGACGATCGGCTGCGGCGGCGTCACCGTGGTGCCGGGCGACATCGTGGTGGCCGACGGCGACGGCGCGGTGGTGATCCCGCAGGCGATGGTCGACGCCGTGACCGAGGCCGCGGTCGAGCAGGAACGCCTGGAGGGCTGGATCATGGGGGAGGTCGCCAAGGGCCTCGCCCTGCCCGGCCTCTACCCCGCCAATGCCGAGACCAAGGCCCGCTACGAGGCCGACAAGGCCGCCGGGCGGGTGTGACGCCCTCGCGGTCACCCGGGGTGGCCGGGGCATGTCCCCGGAGCCTCCCGGCGCCGCGCGCGGCCATCGCGGACAAAAAAAGGGGGCCAGCGGCGAACCGCTGGCCCCAAGTCTGGGTCCGCACACCATGTGCGGAACCGCCGGGAGAAAACGTCGAGGCACCGCCTTGACGGAATACAATCTAAGCGACCCCGGATCACGGAAACGTGAGCCCCACATGAAGCCTTGGCAAGCCGTTGCCAAAGCCGTGCCGGCCCTGCGCGTCAGGTGGCGGGCCGCGTCGTGCCCATGGTCGCAGGCGCGGCTTCCGCCTGCCGCAGATGCGCCCCCTGCGCCCGCAGCGCCGCCTGGATCTCCGCCACCGGGACCGCCCGCGGCGCCACACCGCGCCCCGCCGCCAGCGCCGCCGCGACGCCGGCCGCCTGGCCGGTCAGCCAGCATTGCGGGATCTCCCGCAGGAAGGAATGGCTGGTCGCGTCGCAGGCCAGGTGCCGCCCGGGCGCGAGCAGCCCGTCCAGCCGCTCCGGCAGGATCGCGCCATAGGGGACCGAGACGGGCGCGAAGGCCGGGCCGAGGCTCGGCGAGACGCCGATCTCGGCCGGGCTGACCCGCCCGTCCCACCAGGCCCGCGTCACCGGCTCCGCGCCGCGCAGCCGCCGGGCGTGCCGCACGCCGAGCTGCGGTGCCGACAGCATCGGGAAGGCGCCCGCAAAGCCGGGGGCTTCCGCGCGGTAGCGGTCCAGGTGGCGGAACATCAGCCGGTGGGACAGGACCTCCACCTCGCTCAGGTCGTCCACCTCCACCGCGGAATAGCCGGCCAGCCGCGGGCCCATGAACAGCGCCACGTCGTCCCGCCAGCTCGCGAAGGCCTTGTCGAAGAAGCCGACCGCCTCCTTGCCGCGCCGCATGAACTCGGCGAACTCCCCGGGCCGCGCGGCCCGCCAGGCGAGGTAGCGGGGCATGTCCACGCCGCCGAAGACCCAGCTGGTGTTCATGCAGTGGTGGATGTCGCGCGCGTCGATGTCGTCGGCGAAGGCGGCGCCGGCGCGGGCGTAGAGGTCGCCGTCGCCGGTGCCGTCCACCACCACCTTGGCCAGCACGGCGCGGCGGCCCTGCTTGGATTCGAAGATCGCGCCGGCGACCGCGCCCTCGCGCATCACCGGCTCCGCCCCCCAGGCGTGGAAGATCGGCTCCACCCCGGCCGAGACGGCCATCTCCAGGCTCGCGGCCTTCAGCCATTCGGGGCAGACGGTCGGGGAATGGGTGACGATGCCGTGGAAGGCCGCGGTGCGCAGCGCCCACCAGGCGGCGGTCGCGGCATCGCGCGATCCCCAGGCCTCCCGCGGGGGGCCGGCCACGGCGTCACCCGGCAGGCGGTCCAGCAGTTCCTCCGCCAGGCCGCGGATCAGCAGGCTGCCGTCCCAGCCCGTCATCCGGTCGATCCAGACGACGAGGCCGCCGGTGGACAGCCCGCCCAGGTGGTTGTGCCGTTCGAGCAGGATGGTGCGCGCGCCGAGCCGCCCCGCCGCCACCGCCGCCGCCCAGCCCGCCGGCCCGCCGCCCACCACCAGCACGTCGCAGGCGGCATGCACGGGGATGTCGCGCGCGGGCTCCGCGACGGTCAGCCCGGTGGGGGCGCGGCGGCGCGCCGGGGCGCGCGGCGAGAAGACCTCGGACCGGAAGAAGATCCGGCCGCCATCCTGGTTGTCCATCGGCCGCAGCATAGCGCCCGGCCCGGTGGCGCCCAACAGCTTCACGCCCGGCCGCCGGCCGCCCTATACCAGCGCCGCCATGCGAAACCTCCTCCAAGCCGCCGACCGTGACCGCCTGGTGAGGCTGCTGGCCGGCCCGCTGCTCCGCGAGGTGCGGGTCGGCGGCCGCCGCCTGCCGGCGCTGGCGGAAGGTGAGGGGAGCGAGGGCGGCGGGCTCTGCGCCGCCGCCGCCAATGCCCGCGCGGCGGAGCTGCTGCTCCAGCCGGAGGTCCGCGCCGGGGCCCCGGCCCTCGCCGACGGCGTGCTCGACTTCGTGCGCGCGATGCAGGACGCGCCGGTGCCCTGCCGCGCGGCGGCGGCCGGCGGCATCGAGGTGACGCGCGCCGATCCGCGCGACTTCGAGGTGGTGACCCCCTTCCACCGCTTCAGCGGCGACCTCGGCGCGGGGATGGTGAAGCAGCAGCTGCGCGGCCCCGCGGGCCTGTCCGCCGGCGCGCCCCGCCACCCCGCGATCCACAGCGGCAACATGGTGGAGTTCCGCATCGGCCGGCACCGCGTCTGCCTCGACGTGGAGGAGGCCGTCACCGGCTTCGCGCTGGAGCGCGACGGCGACGGCGTGGTGCTGAGCCATACCAGCACGCTGCGCGGCCGCGCCGGCTGGCTGGCCCCGCGCGAGGTGGAGGCGGGCACCGTCACCTACCGCTACGCGATCGCGCCCGACACGCCGGTGCTGCGCCTGACGGTCACCTTCCGTGCGGCCCACGCCCTGTCGCGCCTGCGGCTGACGACGGCGCTCGACGGGATGGACATGCCCGGGCTGGAACTGGCCGAGGCGAGCCTGCTGCTCGGCGGCGCGTGGAAGCCGGCGCGGCCGACGCCGCAGCCCGGCCTGCTCGCCTGGACCGAGGGCGCGGCGTTGGCCCAGCTCTCGCTCGGCCAGGCGGGGTGGCCGGCCGGCGCGCCGACGCTGCATCTCCGCCCGGCGGAGCCGGCGCGGGTGATGGGCGCGAAGGTCGTCTCGCGCAGCGGCGGGCTGGCGCATTGGCTGGTGCTGCGCCACGGCCCGGTGGACCTGCCCGCGGGGGGCGAGCTGGTGGTGCGGGAGGACCGGCTGCTCGCGGCCGGCACGGGGCCGGAAGCGGCGGCGGCGGGGATGACGGCGGGCGGGCTCGCGGGGCTCGACCTCGAACCGGCGCCGCCGGAGCCGGCGGCGCTGACCGCGGTGGCGACCGCGCTGCTGCACGACGCCGCCGGAGGCCATGCCGACCCGCTGCCGGAGGACCGCCGCGCCGACCTCGCCGCCTGGCTTGAGCGGCGGCTGCGGGCGGTGGAGGCGGCGGGGGCGGATGCGGCGGCGCTCGCCCATGCGATCATGGCGGCGGAGGCCTGGGCGCGGGCGGGCGGCGCCGGCGCCGCGCTGGTGCCGGCCTTCGCCGCCCGGCTGGCGGCGCTGCAGACCGAACTCGGCGCCTTCCGCGAGGCGGAGGGGCGGGAGCCGCGGCTGGTGCCGCATGCGCTGGCGCTGCTGGCCCTGGCGCGGGCCGGCGCGCTGCTGGATGCCCGGCGCTTCGGCCCGGTGGTCGAGGCCGCGCTCGGCGCCATCCGGCCGGGGCCGGTCGCCTCGCTCGCCGGCGGGCGGACCGTGACGCTGGACGGCATCGCGCTGGCCGGCGCGCCGCCCGCGCCGATCGACGACCATGCGGAAGGCGTGGCGCTGGCGACGCGCGCCGCGGGCGCGGTGGCGCTGGCCGCGGCGGCGGGCGCGCCGGCGCTGTCGCCCGACGCCGCCGCGCGGGCCGAGGAGTTGCACCGGCAGGGCGTCGCCCTGCTGCGGCCGCTGGTGCGGGCGCGCGGCATGGTGCTGGAGGTCGCGCCCTCGCCGCTCGGCGGGGCGGCGGGGGCGGTGGCGCAGTCGGCGGCGACGCTGGCGCTGATGTGCCCGGAAGCGGTGACGATGGCGCTGCCCTTCCCCGCCCCCGCCGCCAGCGGGGCGTGAGGGTGGGGGGCATCCGGGCGGCGGGCCTCGGCGCGCTGGCCGCCCTTCTCTCCGCCTGCGCCGCGCCGGTGGCGCCGCAGGCCGATCCCCCGCTGCCCTACCCCCCTGCCGCGGCGGAGCGCGTGCTGCGCATCGCGCTGGCCGAATGGCGCGACTGGGGCGCCGTCACGCGGGAGGCCCATGCGCCCGGGCCCCCGGCCGGCCTGGAATCCGACCCGGCCAACTTCCCCCGCGTCCTCGCCTACTGGACGGCGGTGCCGGTGGATTTCGGCGCGATCCCGGACAACCGCCGCCGCTATGCCGCGGCGCTGGCGGGCGGCGGGGCGGCGGGCCTCTGGGCCACGCCCTACTGGTCGGCCGCCTTCGTCTCCTGGGTGTTCCGCAGCGCCGGGGTGGATGCGCGGGAATTCCCGCCCAACGCGACCCATGCGCTCTACCTCGACGCGCTGATCGCCGATGCGCGCCGCTTCCCCGCCACCGCGCCCTTCATCCCCCGCGCGCCGGAGGAACACGCGCCGCGGCCGGGCGACCTGCTCTGCTTCGACCGCAGCCGCGCGCCCCTTCGCCACTGGACGGACCGCCTGGCCGAGACCGGCGCGATCCGCCCGATGCATTGCGACATCGTCCTGGCCACGCCCCCCGGCGCGGTGGAGGCGGTGGGCGGCAACGTGGCCGACGCCGTGGCGATGACGCGCTTCCCCGCCGGGCCCGACGGGCGGCTGCTGCCGCCGCCGCCGGGCTTCGCGCCCACCCTTCTCATCATGGAAAGCCGGCTCGGCCGGCTTCCGCCCTGGAGTGCCCGATGACCGACCTGTTCTCGCCCCTGACGCTGCGCGGGGTCACGCTGGCCAACCGCATCGGCGTGTCGCCGATGTGCATGTACTGCGCCGGCGACGACGGGAAGCCGACCGACTGGCACCTGGCCCATCTGCTGCAGCGCGCGGTCGGTGGCGCGGGGATGGTGATGGTGGAGGCCACCGCCGTGACCGACGAGGGCCGCATCACGCCCGGCGACCTCGGCCTGTGGGAGGATGGGCAGGTCGCGCCGCATGCGCGGCTGGCCGCCGCCATCGCCCATGCGGGCGCGGTGCCGGCGATCCAGATCGGCCATGCCGGGCGCAAGGGCTCGCGCCTGCCGGCCTGGTTCGACGGCCCGGCCGATCCTGGCTGGGAAACGCGCTCGGCCTCCGACATCGCGATGTCGGGCTTCGCCGCGCCGCGCGCCATGGCGGCCGACGAGGTCGAGGCGATCCCCGGCCTGTTCGCCGCCTGCGCGCGCCGCGCCGTCGCGGCGGGCTACGCGCTGGTGGAGCTGCACGCCGCGCATGGCTACCTGCTGCACCAGTTCCTCTCGCCGCTGTCGAACCGCCGCAACGACCGCTGGGGCGGCGATTTCGAGGGCCGGGCGCGGCTGCCGCTCGAGGTGGTGCGCGCGGTGCGCGCGGCGGTGCCGGACGCGATGCCGCTGTCGCTGCGCGTGTCCCACACCGACTGGGCGGAGGGCGGCTGGACGACGGAGGAGACGGTGGAGCTGTCGCGCCGCGCCGCGGCGGCGGGGATCGACATCGTCGACGTCTCCTCGGGCGGGATCGACCCGAAGCTGCAGAAGATCACCCTGGCGCCGGGCTACCAGGTGCCGGGGGCGGAGGCGGTGAAGCGGGGCGCGGGCGTCGCGGTGGCCGCCGTCGGCCTGATCACCGAGCCCGACCAGGCCGACGCGATCGTCGCCGGGGGCCGGGCCGACATGGTGCTGCTGGCCCGCGCCGTGCTGCGCGACCCCTACTGGCCGGTGCGCGCCGCGGCGGCGCTGGGCCGGGCCGATGCGGTCCGCACCCCGCCGCAATATGACCGCGGCTGGGGCGGCATCGCGCGGATGGGGATGCGGGTCGAGACCGGCGCGCCGATGCCCGCGCTGTAGCACGGGCGGGCGGCCCGAATTCCTTCGGGCCGCCGCCTTCAAACCGCGACTCCGGCCTGCTAGAAGGATCGACCCGCGAAGGCGGGGAACGGGGCCAGCGGCGGCCCGGGCCGGCGCGAGCCGGCGCGGACCGCCCCAACACGTCGGGACATCGCGCGCCATGAAGTTCACCGTGGACAGGGCCGTGCTTCTGAAGGCGCTCGCGCATGTGCAGAGCGTGGTGGAGCGGCGGAACACCATCCCCATCCTGGCGAATGTCCTGCTCGAGGCGCGGGAAGGCGGCCTGAAGCTCACCGCCACCGACATGGAGATCGCGGTGGTGGAGGAGGTGCCCGGCGTCACCGTCGCGCGCGGCGGCCGCACCACCGCGCCGGCCGCGACGCTCTACGAGATCGTGCGCAAGCTGCCCGACAGCGCGAAGATCGAGCTGGACCACCCCGGCGGCGACGCCCAGCTGACGCTGCGCGCCGGCCGCTTCGACGCCAAGCTCGCCGTGCTGCCGGTGGAGGACTTCCCCTCCATGACCGAGGGCAAGCTGCCCAACCGCTTCGCGCTTCCCGCCGGCCAGCTGCGGGAACTGATCGACCGCACGCGCTTCGCCATCTCCACCGAGGAGACGCGCTACTACCTCAACGGCATCTACATCCACGCGGCGGAAGCCGGCGGCGCGAAGGTGCTGCGCGCGGTCGCCACCGACGGCCACCGCCTTGCCCGCGTCGAGGAGCCGCTGCCCGAAGGCGCGTCCGGGATGCCCGGCGTCATCATCCCGCGCAAGACCATCAACGAGCTGCGCAAGCTGGCCGAGGAAGTGCAGGACGAGATCGCGGTCGCGCTGTCCGACACCAAGATCCGCTTCACCCTCGGCCCCGTGCAGCTGACCTCGAAGCTGATCGACGGCACCTTCCCGGAGTATGAGCGCGTGATCCCGCGCGGCAACGACAAGGTGCTGAAGGTCCAGAAGAAGGACTTCGCCGAGGCGGTGGCCCGCGTCGCGGGCATCAGCTCCGAACGGTCGCGGCCGGTGAAGCTGTCGGTGGACCGCAACCACCTGCTGCTGAGCGCGGCGAGCGCCGAGCTCGGCCAGGCGCAGGAGGAGCTGGACGGCGAGGTGGTCAGCTACGATTCCGGCCCGCTCGAGATCGGCTTCCAGGCGCGCTACCTGAACGACATCACCGACCAGATCGTGGACCAGGTGGAATTCCGCTTCGCGGATGGTTCCGCCCCCACGATCGTGACCGACAGCGCGAAGCCGGAAGCTCTGTACGTCCTGATGCCTATGCGAGTTTGATGCCGCCCCATACGTCGCAAGCTGTTACTCAAAACAGGAGTACTGTCGCGACGTAGTATATAGGAAAAAAGAGCGGTGCAGGCGATTCCCCCTGCACCGCCCAAGGATGCCGCTCAACCAAGGTCCCCGGTTGCGCGGAGTGTGGCGTGAGCGGCTGGCTATAAACAGCACGCGGACACTAACGGTCTGCGAGTCACCGTCAAGCCACTTGTGGTGGGGACGACTCCCGGAGGTTGGTATGGGCAAATCGCCCCGTCAGCAGCTGCTCCCAGGGTTCGGTCTGATTTTCCGAGCCACACGGACAACCCAACGTGGTCGCGTGCTGAAGGCACATGACTACGGCTTGCGCGGTTGGCCAATGGTGGTTTGGATCGTCGCCGAGCCGTCACGAGCAGACTAGCTGGAGATAATTGGGAGTGGCTCTGTCGCAAGACAGAGCCACTTCTACCTACGAGTCGGGCGGCAGAAGTGGATGGTTCCGCCCCCACGATCGTGACCGACAGCGCGAAGCCCGAGGCCCTATACGTCCTGATGCCCATGCGGGTGTGACGCTGCCGCGATTCCGCGGCGGGCGGAGGTTCGTCACGACAGCGCGGTGAACCCGCGCGGCTTCCGGGGGTTCAGGTCCATGAACGGGACCTGACTCGCTGGGAGAACACAACCAATGCGACGACGGGCCCTGCTCGGTGCAGGATGCGGGCTCATGCTCGCCCATCGCGCGCCTCGCGCGCAGGCCGCCGCCTCGACGGACGAGGTGGACCTGCTGCTGATCCTCGCGGCCGACATCTCCCATTCCATGCAGCCGGCCGACCTGCGGATGCAGCGCGAAGGCTATGTCGCCGCCCTGCGCGACGGCGACGTGCTGGGCGCCATCCGCTCCGGCCCCTGCGGCGCGGTCGCGATGCTCTACCTCGAATGGTCCGGCACCGAGGACCAGCGCGTGCTGGTGCCCTGGACGCGGATCGCGGGGGCCGAGGACGCGCAGGACTTCGCGGCCGCCCTTGCCGCGGCGCCACAGCGCGTCGGCAGCTGGACCTCCATCTCCGGCGCGATCGCCGCGTCGCGCCGCCTGATGCGGGACGCGCCCTTCGCGGCGGAACGGCGGGTGGTCGACATCTCCGGCGACGGCGAGAACAACAACGGCGAGCCGGTGCAGGCCCAGCGCGACCTGGCGGTGGGGGAGGGGATCACCATCAACGGCCTGCCCATCCTGCGCGGCCCGTCGCGGCACCTCGCCTCCACCGGCGCCGACGCGCCCCCGCTGGAGGCGCATTACCGCGACCTGGTGATCGGCGGCCCCGGCGCCTTCGCGCTGCCCGCCGAGGGCTTCGACGCCTTCCACATGGCGATCCGGCGCAAGCTGGTGATGGAGATCGCCTGGCGCGGCGGCGACACCGCGACGGGTTGAGGGCGGCACCGCCGGGCCGGCCCGCCGCGGCTTGACGTTCCGTCTTCGTTCGCCCAGCTTCGGGGGGCGCCGCGGCGATGCCCGTGTCCCATGGCTTGCCGCCGCGCCGGCGGCGCTGCATGGCGTGGCGCCGACCGGCCCGGACAAGCTGCCCTGACCCCCGCCCCGCCACTGCGCCTGACGCATCTCCGCCTGACCGACTTCCGCTCCTACGCCGCCTTCGACGGGCGCTTCGCGGGGCGGATCGTGGCCATCGCCGGGGAGAACGGCGTGGGCAAGACCAACCTGCTGGAGGCGATCAGCCTGCTCGGCCCCGGGCGGGGCCTGCGGGGGGCGCGCGCATCCGAGATCGGCCGCCGCACCGCCGCCGGCGCGCAGCCCTGGGCCGCCTGGGGCCGCTTCGAGGGCCCGCATGGCGGCGCCGAGATCGGCACCGGCACCGCGGGGGAGGAGGGGCCGGATGCCCGCCGCCGGTGGCGTCTCGACGGGGAACCGGTGCGGTCGGCCGCCGACCTCGCGGACCACGCCGCGGCCGTCTGGCTGACCCCGCAGATGGACCGGCTGTTCCAGGAAGGCGCCTCCGGCCGCCGCCGCTTCCTCGACCGCCTGGTCTGGGCGCTGGAGCCGGGCCATGCGCGGGAGGTGGCGGCGCATGACACCGCCATGGCCGGCCGCAACCGCCTGCTGGCCGAGGGCCGGCGGGATGCCCGCTGGCTGGCGGCGCTGGAGGATTCGATGGCGCGGCATTCGGTGGCCGCCGTCGCCGCCCGCCGCGCGCTCGTCTCACGCCTGAACGCGGTGCTGGAGGGGGGCGCCGCCACCGGTGCCTTCCCCGCCGCCCGGCTCGACCTCTCGGACCCGGTCGCCGCCGCGCTCGAAGCCTCCCCCGCGCTGGCCGTGGAGGACTGGCTGCGGGGGGAGCTTGCGGCGAACCGGGGGCGGGATGCCGCCGCCGGCGGGGCGGCGCTCGGCGCGCACCGCACCGACCTCGCCATGACGCACCTGCCGAAGGCGCTTCCGGCGGAACTGTGCTCGACCGGGGAGCAGAAGGCGCTGCTCGTCTCCGTCGTGCTGGCGCATGCCGCCCTCATCGGCGCCGCGCGGGGCTTCGCGCCGCTGCTGCTGCTGGACGAGGTGGCGGCGCATCTGGACCAGGCCCGGCGGGTGGCGCTCTACGCCGCGCTGGCGGGGCTGCCGGCGCAGGTGTTCCTGACCGGCACCGAAGCGGATATCTTCGCCCCCCTGCGCGGCACGGCGGAGGGTTTCCGGGCGACCCCGCAGGGGCTCGTTCCGATGCCCGATTTCCGCGTGTCCAATCCCGCCTGAGTCACTATATACTCTTGGCATCCAGCCGCACCTTCAGGAGCTTCCGCCGGCATGTCCGACGCCGCCGCGCGCGCCACCCCGCCCCTTCCCGCCCATGACGGGGCGGAGGCCTATGACAGCGCCTCCATCACCGTGCTGCGGGGCCTCGAAGCCGTGCGCAAGCGGCCGGGCATGTATATCGGCGACACCGATGACGGCTCCGGCCTGCACCACATGGCGTTCGAGATCATCGACAACGCGGTGGACGAGGCGCAGGCCGGCTTCGCCACGCGCTGCGACGTGGTGCTGAACGGCGACGGTTCCGTCACCGTCACCGATGACGGGCGCGGCATCCCGGTGGACATCCACCCGGAGGAAGGCGTCAGCGCGGCCGAGGTGGTGCTGACCCGCCTGCATGCCGGCGGCAAGTTCAACCAGAATTCCTACAAGGTCTCGGGCGGCCTGCACGGCGTGGGCGCCGCGGTGGTCAACGCCCTGTCGGAATGGATGGAAGTCCGCATCTGGCGCGACGGGACGGAGCACTTCATCCGCTTCGAGCATGGCGACACCGTCCAGCCGCTGAAGGTGGTCGGCCCGTCGGGCCACGCGAACGGGACGGAGGTGACCTTCAAGCCGTCCTCCGGCACCTTCACCAAGGTCGAATACGACTTCGCGGTGCTGGAGCGGCGGCTGCGTGAACTCGCCTTCCTCAACAGCGGGCTCGCCATCACGCTGAAGGACGACCGCCACGTCCCGGCGCAGCAGACGGAATTCTGCTTCAAGGGCGGGCTCGTCGCCTTCGTCGAATGGCTCGACCGGTCCAAGCAGCCGATCTTCAAGCCGCCCATCTCGCTGGTCAGCAAGGACAGCGACGGCATCCGCGTGGAACTCGCGATGTGGTGGAACAACAGCCAGCACGAAGTGGCGCTGTGCTTCACCAACAACATCCCCCAGCGCGACGGCGGCACCCACCAGGCCGGCTTCCGCCAGGCGCTGACGCGCGTGGTGGCCAAGTATGCCGAGGACATGGCGAAGAAGGAGAAGGTGGAGCTGGTCGGCGAGGACATCCGCGAGGGACTGACAGTCGTTCTCTCGGTGAAGGTGCCGGACCCGAAATTCTCCTCCCAGACCAAGGACAAGCTCGTCAGTTCCGAAGTGCAGCCGGTGGTGCATGTCGCCGTCGCCGACGCGCTGTCCCACTGGTTCGAGACGCATCCGACCGAAGCCAAGCAGGTCATCGCGCAGGTCGTTCTCGCCGCCACCGCCCGCAAGGCGGCCGAGCGCGCGCGCGTCCTTGTCGTGCGCCCGGGCGCGCTCGACGTATCGACCCTGCCCGGCAAGCTGGCCGACTGCCAGGAGAAGGATCCGGCGAAGTCCGAGCTCTTCATCGTCGAGGGCGACAGCGCCGGCGGCTCCGCCAAGCAGGGGCGCGACCGGCGCTTCCAGGCGATCCTGCCGCTGAAGGGCAAGATCCTGAACGTGGAGCGCGCGCGGATGGACAAGATGCTGTCCTCCGCCGAGATCGGCACGCTCATCACCGCGCTCGGCACCGGCATCGGCACGGGACCCGTGGAGAAGGGCGGCTTCTCCGCCGACAAGCTGCGCTACCACCGCATCGTCATCATGACCGACGCCGACGTGGACGGCAGCCATATCCGCACGCTGCTGCTGACCTTCTTCTTCCGCCAGATGCCCGCCCTGATCGAGCGCGGGCACCTGTTCATCGCGCAGCCGCCGCTCTACCGCGCCAAGCGCGGCCATGACGAGCGCTACCTGAAGGATGACCGCGCGCTGGAGGACTTCCTGCTCGAGAAGGCGCTGGCCGGCGCGCGGCTGCGCTTCGAGGACGGGCGGGAACTGCGCGGGCCCGAACTGGCCGAGGAGGCGGAGCGCCTGCGCCAGGTGGCCGCGCGCATCCGCCGCCTGGCCAGCCAGGTGCCGGCCGGCATCGTGGAACAGGCGGCCGTCGCCGGCGCGCTGACGCTCGACCCCGAACGCGCGCTGGCGGGTGCGGCGGTCCTGGCGCAGCGGCTCGACGCGCTGGCGCCGGAGAACGAGCGCGGCTGGAAGGCCACTTCTGATGCCACCGGCCTCGCCCTGTTCCGCACGGTGCGCGGCGTGACGGAGCGCCACGCCCTCGACCCCGCCGCGTTGAAGAGCGCGGAGGCCCGCTGGCTCGACGAGCGGCGGGAGGGTTTCGCGCGCGACTACGGCGCGGGGGCCGCCATGCTCGGCTTCGAGGCGGCGGAGACGCGGCAGGCCGGCCCGCTGCTGGCCTTCGACCGCATCATCGCCCAGGGCCGCAAGGGCCTGACCATCCAGCGCTTCAAGGGACTGGGCGAGATGAACCCCGAACAGCTGTGGAAGACCACCCTCGACCCGGCGGTCCGCACCCTGCTGCGCGTCCGCGTCGAGGATGTGGAGGATGCCGAGCAGGTCTTCTCGACCCTGATGGGCGACGTGGTGGAACCCCGCCGCGACTTCATCGTCGGCAACGCGCTGAAGGTGGCCAACCTCGACGTGTGATACCGGCCGGCGTTGAAGGTGATCCGATGGCGGCGGGCGACGCCCGCCGAGCCGCCGGATGGCGGCCGCCGCATCTGCGGCGAAGCCGGGGGACGCGGATGCGGCCCGCCCGGCGTCTGAGGGGCGTGAATGTGTCAGCATTCACGCCGGTCAGTATGATGCCCGGCGGCAGGCCGCGGCGCGGCAGGTGGCCGGCCCGGCGCGGGCCGGCCGGCGCCGGGCCCGCCGAACGGCCCGGCCGCCTGCGCGATCAGGTGTCGAGGCGGATGCCGAGGTCGCGGATCAGCGGGCGCCACAGCGTGTTCTCCCGCCCGACGAAGGCCTGGAATTCCGCCGGCGACCAGGGGCGGTAGTCGATGTCGAGGTCGCGCAGCCGCGGCGCGATCGCGTCGGACTGCATCGCCCGGATCATCTCCTCCGACAGGCGCTGGACCACCGGGGCGGGGGTGCCGGCCGGCACGCTCATCCCCTGCCAGCCATAGGCGACCGCGTCGTGCCCCAGCTCCCGCGCCGTGGGCACGGCGGGGGCCAGGCGGGTGCGCTGTTCGGTCAGCGCGACGAGGGTGCGCACGCGGCCGTCGCGGATGAAGGGCGTGCCGGTCGCGGTGTCGATCACCACCACGTCCACGTTGCCCGCCAGCAGGTCCTGCATCGCCGCCGGGCCGCCGCGATAGGGCACGTGTTCCGCCGCCAGCCCGCTGCGGCGCTTCAGCAGCTCCATCGCGAGGTGG
This sequence comes from Falsiroseomonas sp. CW058, assembly GCF_050563535.1. NCBI lineage: Bacteria > Pseudomonadati > Pseudomonadota > Alphaproteobacteria > Acetobacterales > Roseomonadaceae > Falsiroseomonas > Falsiroseomonas sp. CW058. The sequence goes on along the minus strand of NZ_JBNXUO010000008.1, from coordinate 108,266 downwards.
TGCGGCGAGGCGACGGCGGGCGTGCCATAGGTGGGCGCGCGCACGCGCGACGCGGCGATCAGCCCGGCCAGGTCCTGCCAGGGCGCATCGGGGCGCACCACGACATAGAGCGGGAACAGGCCGATGAAGCCGATGCCCGCGAAGTCCCGGTCCGCGTCATAGGGAAGGCGGCTGTAGAGCGCGGGGTTGTAGGTCAGGATGCCGTTGTCGACATGCATCCAGGTGTAGCCGTCGGCCGGCGCCCGCGCGACCATCTCGGACGCGACCACCGCGCCGCCGCCCGGCCGGTTCTCGACCACCACGTTCTGGCCGAGCCGCGGGCCCATCTGCCCCGCGATCAGCCGCGCGAAGGTGTCCGATGCGCCGCCCGGCGGATAGCCCACGATCCAGCGGATCGGCCGGTCCGGCCAGGCCCCCTGCGCCCGCGCGCCCGCGCCCCCGAGCGCGGCCAGACCGATCCCCGTCAGAACCTCGCGACGTCCCGGCATGCGTGCCTCCTCTCCCAGCGATGACATTGTGTGACGCGCGCGGATGCGGCGCCAGCCATGCGCCCGCCGCGCCGCACGGGGCGAAACAGTGTCTTGATCCTGCCACATCGCTGCATGAGATTTGCAGCCATGCGCGCGATGGTCGGTATCTCCTGCTGCGTGAAGGGGTTCGGCATCTTCGCCACCCCGAACCACGCGGCGTCGGACAGCTATGTCCGGGTCTCCCTCGGTCCCGTGGGCGGCGTGCCGGTGCTGCTGCCCGCGGCGGGCGAGGCGCTGGTGCCGCAGATCCTGCCGCGGCTCGACGGGCTGCTGCTGACTGGCAGCCGGTCCAACGTGCATCCCGACCACTACGAAGGCCCCGCCCATGCCGAGGGCACGCCCGAGGACCCGCAGCGCGATTCCACCACCCTGCCGCTGATCCGCGCCGCCATCGCCGCCGGCCTGCCGGTGCTGGCGATCTGCCGCGGCTTCCAGGAACTGAACGTCGCGCTCGGCGGGTCGCTCGACCAGCGCATCCAGGACCTTCCGGGCCGGCTCGACCATTCGACCCCGTCGGACCAGAAGCTGCCGCGGGTGCGGACGGGCAAGGCGCATCCCGTGCGGATCGCGCCGGACGCCCAGCTGGCCCGCATCTGGGCCGCTGCCGGGCTGCGCTTCCGGCACGAGGCGGTGCCGGTGAATTCCCTGCACAACCAGGGCATCGCGCGCCTCGCCCCGCGCCTGATCGCGGAAGCCTGGGCGCCCGACGGCACGATCGAGGCGGTGCGGGTCGCCGATGCGCCGGGCTTCGCGCTCGGCGTCCAGTGGCACCCGGAATACGACTGGGAGAGCGATCCCTTCAGCCGCGCCATCTTCGAGGCCTTCGGTGCCGCCGCCGCCGCCTGGGCCGAGGGGCGCCGCCCCCCTGCGGAAGGGACCGCGCGCGCCGCCGCCTGACACGCGGGCGTGACAAGACGGCAACGGACCAGCGTCTTCGTGGTCAAGATCTCGCGAAACCGGGGCTGTGAAGGCGATTCCGGGGCCGCATCATGCATTCGCCTTTTGCATGGCCCGCTGTGGACACGCTACTCTGCGCTTGCCGGCCGACTTGCCGGCGGTGAACCGGTTCCCCTGCCGGCTCGCCCGACCATTCCGATCGGAAGTAAAAAAATGGCGCCCGGTCACCCCCCTGACCGGGCGCTTTTCTTTCGCGTCCACGCCGGTGGATCGAAACCCGCCCCCCACGATCTTGCGCAGGCGGCGCCACCCGCTATGACGGCGGGACTCCAGATCCAGGGGAAACCGTCCGCATGTCCGACTTCGTCCTTCCGCCGCCCGCGGTGCCCTACCTGTCCGTCCAGGGCGGCGGCAGGTTCCCGGTGCGGCGCATCTACTGCGTCGGCCGCAACTATGCGGAACATGCGATCGAGATGGGCTCCGACCCGACACGCGAGCCGCCCTTCTACTTCGCGAAGCCGGCCGATGCGGTGGTGATCGACGGCGCCGACATGCCCTATCCGGCCGCGACGAAGTCGCTCCACCACGAGATGGAACTGGTCGTCGCCATCGGCACGGGCGGCACCAACATCGCCCAGGCGGATGCGCTGAAGCATGTCTGGGGCTGGTGCTGCGGCCTCGACATGACGCGGCGCGACCTGCAGAACGAGGCGAAGAAGACCGGCCGCCCCTGGGACATGGGCAAGGGCTTCGACCATTCCGCGCCGATGGGCCTGCTGGTCCGCGCGGGCGGGTCCTTCGACGGGTCGAAGGGAAAGATCGAGCTGAAGGTGAACGGCAAGGTCACCCAGACCTCCGACCTCTCCAAGCTGATCTGGTCGGTGCCCGAGGTGATCGCCAACCTGTCCGGCCTGGTGCGGCTGGAGCCGGGCGACCTCATCATGACCGGCACGCCGGAAGGCGTCGCCGCGGTGGTGAAGGGCGACCTGCTGGAAGGGATGGTCGAGGGTGTCGGCGAAGTCCGCACCCGGATCGTCTGAGCGCGATGGCCGCAGGCAGGAATGGGGCGGCACCGGCCGCCCCTGCGATGGTCCAGGGCCGGCGCCCGCTGCGCATCGTCACCTGGAACATCAATTCCGTCCGCCTGCGGCTGCCCCTCCTCGCGGATCTCGTCGCGGCGCTCGACCCCGACGTGATCTGCCTGCAGGAGACGAAGTGCCCTGACGAGCACTTCCCGCATGAGGGCGCGGACGCGCTCGGCTTCGCCCATCGCGCCATCCGCGGCATGAAGGGCTACAACGGCGTCGCGATCCTGTCGAAGCTGCCCTTCGCGCTCCGCGCCAGCCGGGAGCCGGACTGGTGCGGCAAGGGGGATTGCCGGCACATCGCCGTCGATCTCGACGCGCCGGGCGGCCCGCTGGAACTGCACGACTTCTACATCCCCGCCGGCGGCGACGTGCCGGACCGTGCGGCCAACCCGAAATTCGCCCACAAGCTGGACTTCGTGGCGGAAGCAACCGCCTGGTCCGCGAAGCGCCAGGCGGCGGGCGGGTTCCGGCGCGCGGTGCTGGTCGGCGACCTCAACATCGCGCCGCTGGAGCATGACGTCTGGTCCCACCGCCAGATGCTCGACGTCGTCTCCCACACCCCGGTCGAGGTCGAGGCGCTCGGCGCGATGCAGCGGGCAGGCGAATGGCACGACGCGCTGCGCCACTTCGTGCCGCAGGACCAGAAGCTCTACACTTGGTGGTCCTACAGGGCGGCGGACTGGCGCGCCTCGGACCGCGGGCGGCGGCTCGACCACATCTGGGTCTCGCCCGATCTCGCCGGCGGCCTGCGGCGCCATGCGGTGCTGAAGGACGCACGGGACTGGCAGAAATGCTCGGACCATGTTCCCGTGCTGATCGAACTGGCCCCGTAACCCTCCCGGTCAGTTGAGCCGCGCTCCTGTCCTCGTGAGGCGGCAGCGCGACCATGGGTAGATAGTATGCAATCCATCTTCAACGGAGATGGATCATGGATACGCTCACCGGCACCGACAGCGGCGACACCCTGCGGGGCAGCGCCGCGGCCGAGCTGATCCTCGGCGATCCGGCCGATACGCGCCCGGGGCCGGGCAACCTGGTCCTGGCCGGCGGCGGGGACGACCTGGTCTTTGCCGGCTATGGTTCCGACACGGTGCTGGGCGGGGCGGGGAACGACACGCTGTTCGGCAGCGGCACCACCCAGGCCCCGGGCGCAAGCGGCGCCTTCTACGCCCGCGACGACCTGGCGGACCGGCTGGATGGCGGCGCGGGGGACGACGTGATCTCCGGCGCGGGCGGCGACGACATCCTGCTCGGCGGGCTCGGCGACGACCGGCTGATGGGGGATTGGGGCAATGACCGCCTGGTGGGCGGGGCGGGCGCGGACACGCTGCGCGGCGGGCTCGGCGCCGACCGGCTGATCGGCGGCGAGGATGCGGATGTCTTCGTCTTCGGCATCACCTCCGCCCCGGCCGCCTTCGGCTTCGATGCGGGCCGCGGCGCGGGGCGCGACGTGGTGCTGGACTTCGCCGCGGACGAGGACCTGCTGCGCTTCGAAGGCATTGCGGCCGAGGCGGTGAGCTGGACGAGCCGCCCGGACGGCGCGGGCACCACCGTCCGCATCGCCGCCCCGGACGGCACGGTGGGCGAGGTCTGGCTGCCCGGCGTCGCCGCGCTGGACGAGGGCGACTTCGTCTTCGCCTGACGCGCGGGCACCGGCGGCGCCCGCGCGCCGCCGGTCAGGCCGCGCCGAAATGCCCGGCGAAGCGTTCGCGCAGCTTCGTCTTCAGGATCTTGCCCGTGGCGGTGTGCGGGATCTCCTCGACCACCACCACGTCGTCGGGCATCCACCACTTCGCGACATGCGGCGCGATGTGGTCCAGCAGGGCCTGCTTGTCGATGCTGCGCCCGGCCTTCGGCACCACCACCAGCAGCGGCCGCTCGTCCCATCGCGGATGGCGCGCGGCCACCACCGCGGCCTCCGCCACGTCCGGATGGCCGACGGCGAGGTTCTCGAGCTCGATGGAGCTGATCCACTCGCCGCCGGACTTGATGACATCCTTGGTGCGGTCGGTGATGTGCATGTAGCCATCCCCGTCGATGGTCGCGACGTCGCCCGTCTCGAACCAGCCATCCGGGGTCAGCGCGTCGCGGTCCTGCCGGAAGTAGCCGCGCGTCACCGTCGGGCCCTGGACCTGGAGGTTGCCGAAGGTCGTCCCGTCCCACGGCTTCTCGGCGCCGTCGTCGCCGACGATGCGCATGTCCACCGTGAAGGGCGGGAATCCCTGCTTCTCCTGCAGGTCCAGCATCCCCTCCTCGTCGCGGCCCGCCACCTCGGGCTTCACGCCGCAGATGGTGCCGATGGGCGAGGTCTCGGTCATGCCCCAGGCATGCATCACCTGCACGCCGCGTTGCGCGAAGGCGCGCGTGATGGCGCGCGGGCAGGCGCTGCCGCCGATCACCACGCGCTTCAGCGTGGACAGCTCCGCCCCGGTGCCTTCCAGGTGCTGCAGCAGCGCCAGCCACACGGTCGGCACCGCGGCGGTGAAGGTCACGCCTTCCCGCTCCATCAGCTCATGCAGGGACGGCCCGTCGAGCCGCCCGCCCGGCAGCACCAGCCCCGCGCCGGTCAGCGCGGCGGAGAAGGGCAGGCACCAGCCATTGGCGTGGAACATCGGCACCACCGGCATCACCCGGTCCACCGCGCGCAGGCCGAACATGTCGGCCGTGGAACTCGCCATCGCGTGCAGCACGTTGGAGCGGTGGGAGTAGAGCACCCCCTTCGGCTCCCCCGTCGTGCCGGAGGTGTAGCAGAGCCCGGCGGCCGCGCCTTCCTCCACCTCCACCCAGTCGAAGTCTCCATCGGCCTCGGCCAGCCAGGATTCGTAGTCCACCGCTCCGGGCAGGGTGGTGGCGGGCATGTGCGCGGCGTCGGTCAGGATGACGTAGCGCGCGACATGCGGCAGGGCCGGCGCCAGCTTCTCCAGCAACGGCACGAAGGTCAGGTCCGCCAGCATCATCCGGCTTTCCGCGTGGTTCAGGATCCAGGCGATCTGGTCGGGGAACAGGCGGGGGTTCAGCGTGTGGTAGACGGCGCCCGCGCCGGTGATGCCGTACCACGCCTCGACATGGCGCCAGGTGTTCCAGGCCATGGTGGCGATGCGGTCGCCCGGCGCCACCCCTTCCCGCGCCAGGCGCTGCGCGAGGCGGAGCGCGCGGGCGCGGATGGTGCGGTAGTCGGTCGCGTGGAACGGTCCTTCCACGCTGCGGCTCGCGACGCGCCGCGCCCCGTGGTGGCGCGCCGCATGGTCGATCAGGCGGTGGATGCGCAGCGGCCAGTCCTGCATCAGTCCGAGCATCGTCGTGTCCCCCCTGCCGCCGCTGGTGGCGCCTGCGTGACGCGCGGCGCGGCGCGGCGGATGCATGGGGCCTAGTTTGCCCCGCCGCGGCGGGCGCGCAACTGCGGTGGCCCTCCCCGGCCCGGCGGGCTACCCTGGCGCCCCACGGCCCAAGCGGACCCCATGCCCGATGCCGGCGGCTCCCCGCCGCCCCCGCTGACCCAGGACACCAAGCGCCGCCGCTGGCTGTCGCCGCTGCTGCGCCGCATCCTGCTGCTGAACGCCCTGCCGCCCGCCCTGCTGGCGGCGGCGCTGCTCTACCTCGACCAGTACCAGAACGGCCTGCTCGCGGCGGAGGTGGCGGCGCTGCGCACCCAGGCGCGCATCTATGCCGGCGCCATCGCCGAGGCCGCGACGCGCCCGCGCGACGACCGCATCATCCTGGTGCCCGACGCCGCGCGCCCGCTGCTGCGCCGCCTGGTCGAGCCCTCGCCCAACACCCAGGCGCGGCTGTTCGACACCACCGGCCTGCTGGTGGCCGACAGCCGCGTCCGCGAAGGCCCGGGCGGCGCCATCGTGACCGAGCCGCTGCCCCCGCCGGAGCCGCGCGGCGCCTTCGCCGGCACCATCGCCGGCGCCTATGACCGCATCCTCGCCCTGCTGCCGCGCGAACTGGGGGGCGAGGTGGTGGTGGACGTGAACCCCGATGCGCCGTCCTTCGACTGGCAGCCGGAATTCGGCGGGCCGGGCGCCGGCCAGTCCGGCTCCGACCGGCGGGAGGAGCTGCGCCTCGCGCTCGAGGGCGGGGTGCGCCCCTATATCCGCCGCACCGCCGACGGCCGGCTGCTGGTCTCGGTGGCCGAGCCCGCGCGGCGCGGCGCCGCTTCCGTCGGCATCGTGCTGCTGACGCGCGAGGCGCGGGAGGTGGATGCGCGGCTGCTGGAGATCCGCGTCTCCGTCCTCGCGCTCTTCGCCCTCGCCCTCGTGCTCACCGTGCTGCTGTCGCTCTACCTCGCACGGACGCTGGCGACGCCGATCCTCCAGCTCGCGCAGTCCGCCGCGGCGATGCGGGAAGGCGAGGGGCGCGGCGGCAGCGTGCCGGCCGGGCTGCTGAAGCGCGACGACGAGATCGGGGTGCTGGCGCGGGACCTCCAGACGGCGGCGCGCGCGCTCTGGGCGCGGATCGACGCCAACGAACGCTTCGCCGCCGATGTCGCGCACGAACTCCGCAACCCGCTCACCTCCGTCCGCAGCGCGATCGAGACGCTGCGCCGCATCGAGGACCCGGAGAAGCGGCAGCGGCTGCTGCAGATCATCGGCGACGACGCGGTGCGGATGGACCGCCTGATCGCCGACATCTCCGACAGTTCCAAGGTCGATGCCGAGCTGTCGCGCACCGTCGCGGTGCCGGTCGACGTGGCGCCCATCCTCGCCGCGCTCGGCGAACTCCACGCCGCCACGCGCGGCGAGCGCGACCCGGTGGTGGAGATCGAGGCGCCGGCCGGCGGCCTGACGGTGCGCGGCGTGGAAGGCCGCCTGGTGCAGGTGTTCCGCAACCTGATCGGCAATGCCGTGTCATTCAGCCCGCCGGGCGGGCTGGTGACGGTGCGCGCGCGCCCCGCCGGCGCGATGGTGGAATTCGTGGTCGAGGACGAGGGCCCGGGCATCCCGGATGCGAAGCTCGAGAGCATCTTCGACCGCTTCTACACCGAACGCCCGCACGGCGAACGCTTCGGGCAGCATTCCGGGCTCGGCCTGTCGATCTCGCGCCAGATCGTGCAGGGGCTGCGCGGGCGCATCAGCGCCGAGAACCGGCGCGACGCGGCCGGCAACGTCACCGGCGCGCGCTTCATCGTCCACCTGCCCGCGGCCTGACGGCCGCCATCGGATCACCGGAAAGGCTCGGCGGCCTGAAGGTCGCGCGCGGCCCCACGCGCTGTTCATTTGGCGCCCGCCCCCGCGCCCCCGATCTTCCGCGCAGGAGGACAGGGCGCATGGCGATCGAACGGCGACGGATCGGGAAGGGGCTGCTCGCGGCCGGTGCGGCGCTGTGCGCGCCTGCCCTCGCGCGCGGGCAGGCGGCGGCGCCGGAGACGCCGGCGGTGCTGCGGCGCGGGCTCAACATCACCAACTGGTTCCGCTTCCCCGCCAGCCTCGACCCTGCGGCGCTGCGCGCCCATGTGCCGGATGCGACGCTGGACGGCATCCGCGCCGCGGGCTTCACCTTCATCCGCCTCTGCATCCAGCCGCAGATCCTGTTGCGGGCGGGCGGCGGGCTGGACGGCGACCGGCTGGCGGTGGTGCTCGACGCCGTCGCGCGCATCCGGCGCGCGGGGCTCGCCGTCATCGTGGACGCGCATCCCGAAAGCTGGCGGCCGGAGGAGCGGGAGGCCGACCGGCAGGGCCTGTTCGACTTCTGGCGCGGCATGGCGCCGCACCTCGCCCGCCACGACCCCGCCGCCGTCTTCGTCGAGATCATGAACGAGCCCGTCTTCGACGACCACGCCAAGTGGCACGCCCTCCAGGCGGAGGTGCTGCGCGAGATCCGCGGCGTGCTGCCGGGGCACCTCGTCATCGCGCAGGGCGCCGACTGGGGCAGCATCGACGGGCTGCTGCGGCTGCCGCCGCTCGGCGATCCGCGCGTGCTCTACAGCGTGCACGACTACACGCCGGGCGTGTTCGCGCATCTGGCGTCGTGGGAACAGGGGCATGACCGCGACGCGCTGGCGCGGCTGCCCTTTCCGGTGGCCGACCGCGCCGCCTGCCGCGCCGTGGCCGCGCGCACCGGGCATGCCCGCACGCGCGACCTCGGTGCCTGGTACTGCCAGGAAGGGTGGGATGCGGCGCGCGTGCGGGGGAACCTGGCGCGCGCCGCGGCCTGGGGCCGGCGCGCGGGCGCGCCGGTGCTGCTGCTGGAATTCGGCGCGCATGCCGCGCTGAACGCGCCGGCGCGCGCGGCCTATATCGAGGCGGTGCGCCGCGGCGCCGAGGCCGAGGGGATGGGATGGGCGCTCTGGGGCCTCGGCGACATCATGGGCTTCCCGTCCCGGCCGGGCCCCCAGTCCGCACCAGCAGACCCGGGGCTTCTGCGCGCACTCGGGCTGGCAGCGTGACGTCGCGGCCCAGCGCCTCGCGCAGGACCAGCCAGACGAAGCGGCTGTTGCCGGCAAGGTAGCGCCGCCACAGGCGCCGCGGCTCCAGCATCAGCCGCCAGGCCCATTCCAGCCCGGCGCGCTGCATCAGCACCGGCGCGCGCCGCACCACCCCCGCCATCACGTCGAAGGCGCCGCCCACGCCCATGATGAGCGGCACGCCGAGCCGGTCGCGGTAGCGTTCGCACCAGATGTCCTTGAAGGGCGAGGGCATGGCCACGAACAGCATGTCCGCGCCGCTTTCCGCCACCTGGCGCACCACCGCGGCGTGGTCCTCCGGGCCGAAATAGCCGTCGCGCGCGCCGGCGACCTCCAGCCCCGGATAGGCGGTGCGGCAATGGGCGAGGAAGCGTTCCAGCACCGCCGGCCTGGCGCCGAGGAAGAAGACGCGCAGCCCCCGCCCCGGCGCGGCCTGCAGCAGCCGGTCCATGAGGTCGATGCCGGTCACCCTCTCCGGCAGGTTCCAGCCGAGCAGCCGCCCGGCCCAGACGAGCGACATGCCGTCCGCCGTCACCAGGTCCGCCGCTTCCGCCGCGTTGCGCAGGCCGGCATCGTCCTGGGTCGCGACGAGGTGGGAGGCGTTGGCGGTCAGCACGATGCGCGGCGGCCCGCCGGCGCGGCAGGCATCGAGGCACCAGTCGAGCGCGCCCTGCATCGTCAGCTCGTCCACCGGGCAGCCGAGGATGCGGGCGGGGTCGCGGCGCGGGGCCGGGGGGGGTTCCATGGCGTCCTCCCGGTCAGGCGATGTGGCCGCCGCGGCGCGGCGATTCCTCGATGGCGCGCGCGTAGAGCAGCCAGCCCCATTCGTAGGGCCGCATCTCGCGGTTCAGCACCAGCGCGGGCGGCGCCGCCGCCACGTCCGCCGGGCGGGCGAGCGCGATGCGGCCGCGGCGCAGCAGCCGCGCGGGGCCGGCCTCGGCCCGTTCGATGCTGCGCCAGACGATGCCGGTCGCCGGATCCTCCATCGGGATGCCGAGCTCGTTGCGCGACAGCCAGGCGCGGCTGCGGCGCACCGCCTCGGCATGGTCTGTGCCGCCGGCGAGGGAGAGCGCGCGCAGCGCCATCGGCGCCATGCTGTGCTGGTGGACGGAATAGACGGGGAAGGGCTCTACCACGCGCCCGGTCAGCGCGTCATGGTGCCACCACCACTGGCCGAGCGGCCCCTGGCGGCCCACCAGGTGCCCGGCCGCGCGTTCCGCCAGCTTCAGCCAGGACGCGTCGCCCTGGGCGATCGCGGCGAAGGCCAGCGCCTGGAGCGGATAGACCTGGTCGGCGAAATTCGCGACGCGCGCCCGCACCCGGTGGCGCAGCGGCGCGGCGGCGGAAGCGTGGCGGAAGGCGAGGCTCGGCCCCTGCCGCCCCTGCAGCTCGCGCAGGGCCGCGGCGGTGGCGTTGGCCAGCGCGGGATGGTCGGCATGCAGCAGGCCGCTGACCAGCCACGCGACCTCCATCGTGGTGATCGCCGGGATCGCCGCTTCGAGCGAGGCCGGGTCGAGCCCCGCCTCCGCGAGGAGGTCGAGCGGCGCGGCCGCGCGCGTCGCCGCGCCGGCCCAGAGCACGAGGCCGAGGCCGCCCGGATAGGCCTGTTCGCGGGCCTGCCGCGCGGCACGGCGAAGCAGGTCGGCGGCCGGGCCGGCCACCGGCTCCACCGGGATGCCGGCGCGGTCGAGGCCGATGAGGCAGATGGCGGTGCTGGTGATCGCTTCCGTCCCCAGCACCGGGGCCCAGGCGCCGTCGCGGATCTGGCGTGCGAACAGCCCCGCCTGCGCGTCGAAGCAGCGGCGGAGCTGCGCGACCCACAGCTCCTGCTGGTCGCTGCCGCGCGTGTCGACCGCGGCGCTCATCGCGGCACCGCGGCGCCGGGGCGGATGGCGGACGCAAGGGAGGGCGGCGCCTCGCCCATGGCCGGAACGACCCCCGGCGCAACTCTCCCGGCCGTTCGTTTCGCGACGCGCTGCATGCCTGTCTTCCTCAACCCCGCCCATGGCGGAGCCGCTCGTTGTGACCAGGTCACAAGATAAGCATGCGTAGCTTCGTATGAAATTGACAGACGAGTGTAACGGAGCGTTTCACGGGAAGATGAGGCGCGGCCAGATACGCAACAGCGGGCAAGTTTCCCATCGCTGGAAGGTGGATCGCGGCGCTGCCGCAACCCACCGGTTCGTCCCGCTTGATGCGGGCTAGAGCGCGCCGCCCCTGCGTCCCGCCATGGCGCCGAGCCGCAGGCGCAGCGCGTTCAGCTTGATGAAGCCCTGGGCGTCGAACTGGTCGTAGGCGCCCTGGTCGTCCTCGAAGGTGACGTGCTTCATCGAGTAGAGGCTGTGCGGCGATTGCCGCCCGGTGACGATGGTGTTGCCCTTGTAGAGCTTCATCCGCACCGTCCCGGTGACGCTGTGCTGGCTCTCGTCCACCAGCGCCTGGAGCATGCGGCGTTCCGGGGCGAACCAGAAGCCGTTGTAGATCAGCTCCGCGTAGCGCGGCATGAGGCTGTCCTTCAGGTGGCAGGCCTCGCGGTCGAGCGTGATGCTCTCCATCGCGCGATGCGCCACGTAGAGGATCGTGCCGCCCGGCGTCTCGTAGCAGCCGCGGGACTTCATGCCGACGAAGCGGTTCTCCACCAGGTCCAGCCGGCCGATCCCGTTCTCGCGGCCGAGCGCGTTGAGCTTCGTCAGCAGGGCGGCCGGCGACAGGCGTTCGCCGTTGATGCCGACGGCGTCGCCGCGCTCGAACTCGACCGTGATCTCGGTCACGCGGTCGGGCGCGTCGACGGGGCTGATGGTGCGCTGCCACACCATCTCGTCCGGCGCGTCCCAGGGCTCCTCCAGGATCTTCCCCTCGCTCGAGGAGTGGAGGAGGTTCGCGTCCACGCTGAACGGCGCCTCGCCGCGCTTGTCCTTGGCGATCGGGATCTGATGGGCCTCGGCGAACTCGATCAGCTTCGTGCGGCTCGTCAGCTCCCATTCGCGCCAGGGGGCGATGACCTTCACGTCGGGCTTCAGCGCGTAGTAGCTCAGCTCGAAGCGGACCTGGTCGTTGCCCTTGCCGGTCGCGCCATGCGCCACCGCGTCGGCGCCCATCTGCTCCGCGATCTCGATCTGGCGCTGGGCGATCAGCGGGCGCGCGATGGAGGTGCCGAGGAGGTACATCCCCTCGTACAGCGCATTGGCGCGGAACATCGGGAAGACGAAGTCCTTCACGAAGGTCTCGCGCAGGTCGTCCATGAAGATGTTCTCGGGCCGGATGCCGAGCAGCAGCGCCTTGTCGCGCGCCGGGCCCAGTTCCTCCCCCTGGCCGAGATCGGCGGTGAAGGTCACCACCTCGCAGCGGTAGGTGGTCTGCAGCCACTTCAGGATCACGCTGGTGTCGAGCCCGCCGGAATAGGCGAGCACGACCTTCTTCACGTCCTTGACGCGCATCGAGGGGGCATCCCTTGGGGGTAGAAAGGCGCCGGAACATGCCGCCGGCGCGCGGGAGGGGCAAGTGCGCCCCTGGACGGGGGCGTGCAGGGCGCGCGACACTTGCCCCGCAACGATCCGCCCGCGATGCGCCGCCGCACCTTCCTGCCCTTCCTCGCCCTGCTCCTGGCCGCGCCGGCCCTGGCCCAGGCGCCGCTGCTGGACCTGCCGCAGGCGCCGGGGCTGCGGGAGGCGGACCGCGCCAATGTGGCACGCTTCCTGCGGATGAACCTGCCCCGCGCGCTGGCCTTCGGACCGGACGGCGCCTTCGGTTGGCATGCCGGCGGCCCGCCGGAGGAGCTGGAGGCGAAGGCGCTGGAAAGCTGCCGGCGCCGCAGCGGCGGCGCGCCCTGCTGGATCCAGGCGCGCGATCTGGCCGTGGTGGCGCCGGGCGAGGCCTGGGCGGCGGCCGAACCGCCTTCCGGCGCGCGCTTCACCTCCTGGGGGCATGAGACGCTGCCCGATCCGCGCTTCCTGTGGTGGGGCCCGGACCGCGCGCGCGGCGTGCTGGTCTGGGCGCATGGGCGCAACGCCCGCGGCGCCGATGCGCGCGGCGGGCAGCCGCAATCCTGGACGCGGCGCTTCAACAATGCCGGCTTCGATGTCTGGCGCTTCGACCGCCACCCCGCCACGGACGAGACGCGCCGCGCGGCCGAATGGCTGCGCGCGGACCTGGCGGAGCTGCGCCGCCGCGGCTACCGGCAGGTGGTGGCGGCGGGCCAGTCGCGCGGCGGGTGGAACGCGCTGATGGCGATGGCGACGCCCGGGCTGGTGGATGCCGCGATCGCCATCGCGCCGGCCGCGCATGGCGAGGCCGGCAGCCCGAACCATGCCCGCCAGCTCGACGACCTGCGGGAGGTGCTGGGCGCGGCGCGGGGCGCTGCCAGCATCCGGCTGGCGGTGGCGAGCTTCCGCGACGACCCCTTCGACGCGGCGCCGGATGGCCGTGCCGACCTGCTGCGGGAATTCGCCCCCCGCGCCGCCGCCTTCCTCGCCATCGACCGGCCCGAGGGGCTGGCGGGCCATGCCGCGGGGGCGACGGTCGCCTTCAACGACCGCTTCGGCCTGTGCCTGTACCGCTTCGCCACCGCGCCGGACCCGCCCCGGGCCTGCTGACGGCGCGGGCGGCGCTTCTGCGTTCGCGAAAAGGTTGAAAAGCCCGCTGGACATCCGCAGGGCGGCTGTGGTTTCCTGGATCACGGCATGTTGAACACGATATACCGCATCGTGATCCTCCTCGGGGCCCTCGCAGCCTCCCCGGCCGCGCGCGCCGACCTGCCGCCCCTGCTCGATCCCGCCGCGCTGCCCCATCTCGGCGCCGAGGGGCGGGCCGACTACCAGCGCTTCCTGCTCCAGCCCACGCCCCGCGTCTTCGCCCTGTCGCCCGATGGCAGCTGGGGCTGGGCGGCCGCGATCGACGACGATGCCGCCGCGACGGAGGCCACCGCGCTGCGCAACTGCGCCCGCTGGGGTGGCCGCGGCTGCCGCGCCTATGTGCGCGACCTGTCGGTGGTCTGGCCGGGGCGGGAGGCGGCCGCCGAGGCCGCGCCCGAAACCCCCTTCGCCGCCGGCCGCCACTGGTCGCTGACGCCCGACCGACGCTTCCTGTGGCAGGGCGCGCAGGGCGCGCGCGGTGCCTATCTCTGGGCGCATGGGCGCGCGGCGGGCGGTGCCGACAGCCGCGGCGGCCAGCCGCAGCCGCATGTACGCGCCTTCAACAATGCCGGCTACGACGTCTTCCGCCTGGACCGCGACCCGCTGAACGACGAGACGGAAGCCGGCGCCGTCGCCATGCGCCACGCGCTGGCGGAGCTGCGGCGCCGCGGCTATGCGCGGGTGGTGGCGGCCGGACAGTCCCGCGGCGCCTGGAACGCCCTGCAGGCGCTGGCGGAGCCCGGCCTGGCGGATGCCGTCATCGCCATCGCGCCCGCCGCCCATGGCCCGACCGGCAGCCCCGCCCATGCCTGGGCGCTCGACGACCTGCGCCGCATCGTCGCCACGGCGCGCGCGCCCGCCACCCGCGTCGTCGTGGCCAATTTCGCCGGCGACGAATACGACCCCGACCCGCCCGGCCGCGCCGCCATCTTCGGCGCGCTGACCGGCCGCACCGGGTCGCTGCTGCTGCTTGACCGGCCGGCGGGCATCCAGGGCCATGGCGGCGGCAATGACTGGCGCTTCACCCTGCGCTACGCCGCCTGCCTTCTCGACTTCGCCGAAGGCCGCGTCCGCGCCTGCTGACCCGGCCGCGAGACGGGGGTGGACGCCGCCCGCCGCCTCGGCGATGACGCGGGGGGGGGCCGTGGCCCCGCCGCGCCCCGCCGGAGGAGAAGTCCATGACCGACGCCCCGACCCCGCCCCGCCGCGCCCTGCTCGGCGCCGCGCTCGCCGCTCCCCTGGTCCTGGCCGGCGCGGCCCGCGCGCAGCCCGCGCGGCCGATCGTGCTGGTGGTGCCCTATGCGCCTGGCGGCGGCACCGACCTGACCGCCCGCGAATTCGCCCACACCTTCAGCGAGGCGCTGGGCGGCCAGCCGGTGATCGTCGAGAACCGCGGCGGCGCGGCCGGGCATATCGGCACGCTCGGCGTGTCCCGCGCGCGGCCGGACGGGACGACGCTGCTCTTCGCCGTTTCCACCAACCTCGTCGTCAACCCGCACATGCAGCGCGACGGCATCGACCTGCTGCAGGTGCTCGCCCCCGTCGCGCAGATCACCTCCTACCAGTATGTCCTGGTGATCGACCCGCGCCTGCCCATCACCGACCTGCGGCAGCTCATCGCCCATGCCCGCGCGCAGCCGCGCGGGACGCTGACCTATTCCTCGGGCGGGGTCGGCAACGCCAACCACCTGGCGGGGGTGCTGTTCTCCGACGCGGTGGGAATCGAGATGGAGCACGTGCCCTATCGCGGCACCGGGCCCGCGCTGCTGGATGTGGTGGCGGGGCGCATCACCATGAACTTCTCCTCCCCCCCGCCCGCCATCCAGCTGGCGCGGGAAGGGCGGCTGCGCGCCATCGCGGTGACCGGCGACCGCCGGATGCCCGCCATCCCGGACGTGCCGACCCTGGCGGAGGCCGGGCTGCCGGGCGTGTCCATCACCGGCTGGCACGGCATCTTCGCCCCCGCCGGCACCCCGCCCGACCTGCTGGACCGGCTGGAGGCCGCGGCCCGCCAGGCCGCCGCGGCGTCGCGCTTCGCCGGGCGGCTGGAGCAGGACGGGCTCGAGCCCTCGCCCGTGCGGCCGCGCGCGCAGTTCTTCCAGGCGGTGCGGGAGGAGAGCGGCTTCTGGGGCCGCAAGATCCGCGAGCTGGACCTGAAGATGGAGTAGCGGCGCCGCGGGGCGCCGCCGCTCAGGCCGCGGCCCCGCGCCGGAACAGCCCCGCGACCCGCCCCGGCAGCCCCGGCACCGCCCAGAGCGCGGCCAGCACCGTCAGCGCGCAGAGCGCCGCGCTGATCGGCCGGGTGAAGAAGGGCGTGACGTCGCCGCCCGTCAGCGTCAGCCCGCGCAGCAGGTTCTTGTCCAGCAGGTCGCCCAGCACGATGCCCAGCACCAGCGGCGCCATCGGGAAGCGCAACTCCCGCAGGATGAAGCCGACCAGGCCGGCGCCGAGCATCACCCAGATGTCGAACAGGCGCGAGGTGATGGCGAAGGCGCCGACGGTGCAGAGCACGAAGACCACCGGCATCAGCCTCTCGCGCGGGATCAGCAGCACCCAGAGCAGCGGCTTCACCAGGACCAGCCCGTAGACCAGCTTCACCATGTCGGCGACGACCAGCATCGCGACGATCTGGTAGATGAACTCCGGCGCGGTGATCGCCAGCATCGGGCCCGGCTGCAGGCCGTGGATCATCATCGCCGCCATCAGCACGGCGGCCGGCGCGCTGCCCGGCACCGCCAGCGTCAGGACGGGGATGATGGCGCCGGGGACGCAGGCGCTCTCGCCCGTCTCGGCGGACATCAGCCCCTCGACGCTGCCGCGGCCGAACTCGGCGCGTTCCGCGCTGGCGCGCTTGGCGGCGGCGTAGCTGGTCCAGGCGGCGATGTCCTCGCCGAGGCCGGGCATCGCGCCGATGAAGGTGCCGATCGCGCCGGAACGCAGGATGGTGCGCCAGTACTGCACGACGTCGCGGATGCGCGGGATGACGCTGTCGAGCTTGGACGACACCGCGGCCACCGCCGGGCCGCGCATGGAATTCAGCACCTCCGCCACGCCGAAGACGCCGACCAGGACGGGCAGCAGGCCGAGCCCGCCGGCGAGGTCCCCGTTGCCGAAGGCGAAGCGCGGATAGGCGTGGTTCGTCTCCTGCCCCACGGTCGCGACCAGCAGGCCGAGGAAGCCGGCGATGTAGCCCTTCAGCGGGTCGCCGCCCGACAGGCTGCCGGCGATGACGATGCCGAACAGCGCCACCCAAAACATCTCGTAGCTGCCGAACTGCAGGGCGAATTCGCCGAAGGTGGGGGCGAAGACCGCCAGGATCAGCGTGCCGAACAGCGTCCCCAGCCAGGAGCCGAGCGTGGAGATGCCCATCGCCCGCCCCGCCAGCCCCTTCCGCGCCAGCGGGAAGCCGTCCAGCGTGGAGGCGGCGGAGGCGGGGGTGCCCGGGATGTTCAGCAGGATGGCGCTGCGGCTGCCGCCGTAGATCGCGCCGACATAGACGCAGACCAGCACCAGCATCGCCACCTGCGGGCCCATGGTGAAGGTCAGCGTGGTCAGCAGGGCCACGCCCATCGTCGCGGTCAGCCCCGGCAGAGCGCCGATGACGATGCCGATCAGCACCGCCCAGAAGGCATGGAAGATGGCGCCGCCCTGCAGCACATGGGCGAAGCCGCCCGCCAGCATCGAGAAGGGGTCGTTCACGGCAGCCGCACCAGGAAGATCCGTTCGAAGACCAGCATCACCGCGATGCCGGTGCCGAGGCCGAGCGCCGCCGCCTCGGCCAGGCGCCGCGCCCGCCGTTCCGGCCCCTTGCCCCATTCGAAGATCGCGGTGAAGGCGAAGACGAACAGCGCGCTTGCCATCCAGAAGGGCAGCCGCCCGACCAGGACCCCGGCATAGACGGTGCCGAGCACCGCCGCCGCCAGCAGCCGCCGCCCATCGCCGGGGTCGAGCGCCGGGCCATGCGCGCGCCGGTCGCCGAGCGCGCCGCGCCGCACCGCGCGCAGGCCCAGCAGCACCGCCAGCAGCGTGATCACCAGCCCGTGGAAGCCCGGCACGATGCCGGGCGCGGTCAGGCCGGTATGCGACTGCTCGACGAAGGTCGGCATCCGCCAGGCGAGGGCGACGACGCCGAGCCCGAAGGCGAGCAGCACCGCCGCGGTCCAGAGATCGACCCGCGGCGGCAGCGGCGCACGGTCGCCCGCGAAGGGGGACGGCGCCCCTTCGCCGGGCTGCGCGCCGTCGCTCAAAGCCGCTGGATCCCGAGCGTGTCGGGGCTGACGCGGGCGGTGCCGCCGTCGAAATACAGCCAGGCCGTCTGGCGGACCATCTTCCACGCCTCGTCATGCGCCTGCTGGCCATGCAGCGGCGCGAAGACCGCGGCGCGCTGCGCGGCGTAGTCCTTCAGGCGCTGGCTGTTGGCGATCCGGTCCCGCCAGACCTGCGACACCGTGTCCACCACGTTCTGCGGCACGCCCTTCGGGCACCAGACGCCGAAGTAGTTCAGCGGCGCCGGCACGTTGGGCAGCCAGCGCGTGATGGGCGGGATCTCGCCGAAGCCCTGCAGCGTCACCGGCTGTTCGGACTGCACGGCCAGCGGCACCAGGCGGCGCGCGCGGATCATCTCGGCGGCTTCCACCAGCAGCACGGCGCCCATCGGCGTCTCGCCGCCCACCGTCGCGATCATGGCGGGGTTGCCGCCGTCATAGGTGGCGTGGCGGTAGTTGATGCCGGTGGCCGCGCGGACCGCCGACATCATGTTGTGCCCGGCCGAGCTGACGCCGGCGGTGGCGACCGCGAGGGAGGCGCCGCGCGCGCGGAAGGCCTCCATCGCCGCGCCGAAGTCGCGGATGCCGGCCTGCGGGTTGGCGACCAGCGTGTTCACGTTGGCCACCGCGAAGAACAGGTTCCAGTCCTGCAGCTGCGTGTCCAGCAGGCCGAGCACCTTGTAGCAGCCCACATCCACCGCCGCGCCAGCCGCCCAGGTCATGCCGTCCCGCGCCGCTTCCAGCGCGTTGCGCGTGCCGATGGAGCCCGAGGCGCCGGGCTGGTTCACCACCACGAAGCGGGTGCCGATCGCGGCTTCCAGCTCCGCCGCCACGATGCGCGCCATCTGGTCGGTGGAGCCGCCCGCGGCCCAGGGGACGATCAGCGTCACCGGACGGTCGGGACGCCAGGCGGCGCCCTGGGCCAGCGCGGGCGCGGCGAGCCCGGCGGCGGCGGCGCCGAGCAGCGTGCGGCGAGTGGTGGTCATTCTTGTTCTCCCTTCCCTTCCGTGGCGGGTAACCCACCGGTTACCGTGGATGGTGCGGCGGGGCACCGCGGGGGTCAACCGAACTCGGGGCCCGCGAAGGCGAAGTTTCGTTCAGCCTTCCCGAAGCCGGCATCGCCCAGCACCATGCGCGTGAAGGGCCGCAGCCTCTCGCCCCCCTGCGCGGCCAGCGCCGCCGCGACCCCGCCCGCCGAATCGGCGAGGTCGAGCACCGCCGGCACGCCGAGCGCGGCGCGCGCCGCGGCGACCAGCGCGATGGCCGTCGGCTCGTCCGGCGCGACCACGGGGCCGATCTGCGGCGCGCGCAGCCCGTCCCGCGCCAGCACGAAGCCGCGCAGGTCCGGCGTGACGAAGGCGGCATCCGGCCGGCGCCGGGCGAAGTTCCGCAGCGGCGCCGCGCGCGGCGCGCCGAAGGCGGCGGCGTCCAGCGCCAGCAGCGCGGGCCAGTCCTCCGGCCGCAATGGCCGCACCGCGCGGGCGGGCGCCGGCAGGTCCCGCGGCACCGACCAGCGCGCGAAGCCGAGGAGGTCGCGGAAGCCGAGCCGCGCATAGACCTCGCGCCCCGCCGGCGTGGCATCCAGCGCGACGTGCCGCATGCCCGCGAGCCGCCCGACCGCCCAGCGCATCAGCGCGGTCGCCAGCCCCGCCCGGCGCCGGTCCGGCCGCACCAGCACCATCGAGATCCAGGCGAGATCCGCCCCGTAGGGCAGCACCGCCGCGCTGGCGGCCAGGCATGCGGGGTCGCCGTCGTCCAGCACCCGCACCTCCCCCCCATGCAGGAACAGCGACCAGTCCGCGGCCACCTGGTTCCACCCGGCGGCGGCGGACAGCGCGGCGGCGCGGGGCAGGTCGGCTTCGGTCATCGGGCGCGGCTGCATCGGCACGAAGCACACGCGCCGCCCGCGCGGGCGTCAATCCCCGCCGGTCTCGCCGAACCAGACGCCGAGCAGCGCGGCGAGGGACACCAGCATCAGGAAGCCGTTCAGCGTGAACAGGACGGCGCGCGGGATGCGCCGCACCTCGGGCTTCGGCGCGTCGATGTCGGGCGCGATCTCGCGCCAGACCGCGGCGGCGAAGCAGGCGGCGCTGAACACCACCAGGACGGAGCCGGTCAGCACCACCCCCCATTCCGGCAGCACGCCGCCCAGCACCTTCTTGGCGCCGACACCGCTGGCCAGCGCCGTCAGCCCGGTGCGGACCCAGGCGGCATAGGTGCGCTCCGCCGCCAGCACGGTGCGGTCGGCGGCCAGTTCGGTGCGGCGTTCGGCGCTGTCCATGCCGGCTGAACGCGCGGCGCCGCCGCCGGCTGCACGCCGCCGCGCCGCATCCTGGACGCGGCGCGCCGTTCCGCGCATGAAGGACCGCTGGTCGAGGTGC
This sequence comes from Falsiroseomonas sp. CW058, assembly GCF_050563535.1. Lineage (NCBI taxonomy): Bacteria > Pseudomonadati > Pseudomonadota > Alphaproteobacteria > Acetobacterales > Roseomonadaceae > Falsiroseomonas > Falsiroseomonas sp. CW058. The sequence goes on along the minus strand of NZ_JBNXUO010000008.1, from coordinate 88,068 downwards.
GTCCGATGAGGATATCGCTCTGCAACGAGGTCGTCGCCGCGCTGCCCTTCGCGGGGCAGGCGCGGCTTGCCGCCGCGCTCGGCTATGACGGGCTGGAGGTCGCGCCCTTCACGCTCGACGCGGAGGCGCCGCATCTGCTGCCCGCATCGCGCCGCGCGGAACTGCGCCGCATCGCGGAAGCCGAGGGCGCGCCCGTCACCTCGCTCCACTGGCTGCTGGTCGCGCCGGCGGGGCTGTCCGTCACCACCGCCGATCCCGCGATCCGCGCGCGCACGCTCGACGTGATGCAGCGGCTGGTCGGGCTGGCGGCCGACCTCGGCGCGGGGCTGCTGGTGCATGGTTCGCCGAAGCAGCGCCACGTCGCGGCGGAGGGCGACGCCGCGCGGGCCGAGGAGGCGATGGCGATGGCCGGCGCCTGGGCCGCGGAGCATGGCCTGACCTATTGCCTGGAGCCGCTCGATGCCGGGCAGACCAACTGGGCGCGCACGGTGGCCGAGGCGGTGGAGATCGTGCGGCGCGTTGCCTCGCCCGGGCTGCGGACGATGCTGGATGTGAGCGCCGCCGGGAATGGCGAGGCCGAGCCCGCGGCCGCGCTGCTGCGCCGCTTCGTTCCCACCGGCCTGATTGCCCATGTCCACCTCAACGACCGCAACCGCCGCGGCCCGGGCCAGGGGGGCGACCGCTTCGCCCCCGTCCTCGTCGCCCTGCGGGAGACGGGGTATGGCGGCTTCTGCGCGGTGGAGCCCTTCGACTACCACCCGGACGGCGCGACCAGCGCCGCGCGCGCCATCGGCTATCTGCGGGGGATCCTGGAGGCATGACGCACGCACCGCGCTTCGCGCTGGTCGAGACGCAGCGCCTGGAATGGCCGTTCCGGCTGCGCCTGCCCTTCCGCTTCGGCGTCATCACCGTCACCCATGGCCGGCAGGCGGTGGTGCGCGCGCGCATCCGCCTCGAGGACGGGCGCGAGGGATGGGGCGTGGCGGCGGAGACGCTGGCGGCGAAGTGGTTCGACAAGGACCCGGCGCTGACCGACGCGCAGAACGAGCACCAGCTGCGCCGCGCCCTGGAACTGGCCGAGGCCGCAACGCTGGCCGCGGGCGCCGACACCGCCTTCGGCCACTTCGCCAACAGCTACGCCGCCGTCACCGCCGCCGGTGCGGCGGAAGGGCTGAACCCGCTGGTCGCCAGCTACGGCCGCGCGCTGCTGGACCGGGCGATGCTGGATGCGCTGCTGAAGGCGCAGCGCGTCGGCTTCTGGGCCGGGATGCGCGCCAATATCGGCGGCATGGCGCCGCATGCGGTGGCCCCCGACCTCGCCGGCTTCGACTTCGCCGCGATGCTCGCCGCCGCCACGCCGCTGGCGCGCCTGCACGCCCGCCACACCGTCGGCCTGGTCGATCCCATCACCGCCGCGGACCAGGCGGAGCGCGTCGGCGACGGCCTGCCCGAGACGCTGGAGGAGGTCGCCGCCACCTACCGCCACCGCTACTGGAAGCTGAAGGTCGGCGGCAATGTCGAGGCGGATGTGGAGCGCCTGTCGCGCATCGCCGCCGTGCTGGACCGCCTTCATGGCGGCTACCACGCCAGCCTCGACGGCAACGAGCAGTACGAGGATGCGGAGGGTGCGCTGGCGCTCTGGCGCGCGATGGAGGCGGAGCCGCGGCTGAGGAAGCTCTGCGCCTCCATCCTCTACATCGAGCAGCCGGTGAAGCGCGCCCGCGCGCTGGAGACCGGCATGTCCGCCCTGGCGGCCGCGCGCCCCGTCATCATCGACGAGAGCGACGGGCCGCTGGATGCCTTCGTCACCGGCCGGGCGCTGGGCTATGCCGGCGTGTCGTCCAAGGCCTGCAAGGGGGTGTGGCGGTCGCTGGTCAACCTTGCGCGGTGCCGAGCCTGGAATGCCGGGGAGGGGCGGGAGCGCTACTTCATGTCGGCCGAGGACCTGACGACGCTGGCCGGCGTCTGCGTGCAGCAGGACCTCGCGCTCGTCGCGCTGCTCGGCCTGCCGCATGTCGAGCGCAACGGCCACCATTTCGTCGACGGCTTCGCCGGTCGGCCGGGGGCCGAGGCGTACCGCTTCCTCGAAGCGCATCCCGACCTCTACGCCGACACGCCGCGCGGCCCGCGGCTCGCGATCCGGGACGGCATGCTGGAGATCGGCAGCCTCGGCGTGCCCGGCCTCGGCGCGGCGGAGGAGCCGGATGCGGGCGCGATGGAGCCGATGCCGCGCGCCGCCTGGGGATAACCCCTGCCCGAGCGGCCGGCCCGGCGGTCCCGCTTCCGCGGATCGAACGCCTAGAACACCAGGTCCGACGCCGGGATCATCGCCGCGGTGAGGCCGGCGAGCAGCACCAGGTCGCCCCCGCCGAGGTCGATCCGCACGCCTTCCGCCAGGTCTGCCATGCGCGCGGGGAGTTGCGCCGCGTCCAGCCCGAAGCCGGTCAGCACCAGCCGGTCGAGCCCGGGGGCGAAGTCCTCGATGCGGTCGGCGCCGTCGCCGCGGCGGAAGACGAAGCTGTCAGGCCCCGCGCCGCCAGCCAGCGTGTCGGCGCCGCCGCGGCCTTCCAGCACATCCGCGCCGCCGCCGCCCTCCAGCCGGTTCGCGCCGGCATTGCCGGCCAGCCAGTTGGCCGCGCCGTTGCCGGCGCCGCCCCAGCCGCCCGGGCCGAGCCGCAGCATCTCCACCTGCGCCGGCAGCACGACCATGGCGGCCGCCACCGGCACCAGCATGTCGAGCCCGCCGCCCGCCTCCTCCTGCACCAGGTCGCGGTCGTCCACGACGAAGCGGTCGTCCCCCGCCCCGCCGCGCAGCGTGTCGGCGCCCGCGCCGCCGTCCAGCAGGTCATCCCCCGCCAGGCCGGAGAGGAGGTCGCCGCCCGCCCCGCCTTCCAGCCGGTTCGCCGCCTGGTTGCCCGACAGCGTGTCGGCCCCCGCGCCGCCGGTCGCGTTCTCGATCAGCGAGGCCGGGTTGCCGCCATGCAGCAGGGCGTTGAAGACGTTGCCGCGCGCGACCGTGCCCGACAGCGCGTCGAGCACCGCGAGCTGCTGCGCCGCCAGCACCGAATGGCCGCCGGGGGCGAGGTCCACGGACACGCCGCCGGCATAGGCCGAGAGGTCGTAGGTGTCGGTCCCGCCGCCGTCCCAGACCGTGAGGAACACCCGGTTGGCCGCGCCGCCCCAGCCATCACCCGGCGCGCCCTGGCCGGCGCCGTCGATGATCGTCTCCCCGGTCGCGGGGTTCCAGGCATAGCGCGTGTCGCCGGCGAGATGCCCGTAATCCGCGCCGTAGAGCGCCTGCAGCGCCGCGATGTCCAGCATCATCCAGCCCTGGGGGTAGTCGTGGGTGCCGTTGGTGTAGCCTCCGTCCAGCGCCGCCCCGATGCGGGAGCGGTAGGACATCACGGTGAATTCCAGGCTGTCCCACCCGGCCTCGAGCGCGCCGTAGCCGTTCCAGCTCTCATGCGGGTGCTTGAGGCCGAGCGCGTGGCCGAGCTCATGCACCGCGACGGCGAACTGGTAGGTGCCGAGCCGCGGCGCATCGAAGCCGTGGCGGTTGCCGAACCACACGTCGCCGCCTTCCCGCCCGTTCGGGTAGTAGGCCCAGGCGGTGACGGGGGCGGAGGAGCGCGAGATGCGGAGATCCGCCCAGCCATCGATGGCCGCCTCGACGAGGGACAGCAGGGTGAAGCCGGTGACCGGGGCGCCGGGGCTGCCGGGCGCGCCCGCCGCGCCGCCGTCCTCTCCCGTCAGGATCAGCCGCACCGCGTCGCGCATCGCCTCGCCGATCCGGGCGAAGCCTCGGGCGGGTTCGGACGCGCCGTAGAAGGGCTCGTAATCCGCCGCCGAGTCCGGGAAGGCGAAGGTCACGGGGTCGCCCTCGGCCCAGGCGAAGCCGCTGAGCAGCGCATCCACCTCGGCCCGGCCCGAGGCGACGAGGTGCAGCCGCGCCGCGGTGCCGGCCGGCTCGGCGCGCTGCCGCGTCAGGTCGCCGGGATCGGCGCCCGCGGGGGCGCCCTGCGTGTCGCCGGCAAGGCACAACCAGCACATGGGATTGCGGACCGGGCCGGCACGGTCGGCCCCGGCCGGTTGGCCCGCATCGGATGCGGCAACCGGACGCCCGGGCCTGCCTTCCGCATCCTGCGGGGCAGCCGGGAGCCGCCGGCACGCGACCCCCGTGCGGCCACCCTAGCCGCCGCGGGTGAAGCGGAGGTGAAGCGCAGGGACGAGGTTGTGCGCCGGACGCTTCCGCGCTAACCGGGCGCCGGCTGGGGCGTCGCCAAGCGGTAAGGCAGCGGTTTTTGGTACCGCCATTCCCAGGTTCGAATCCTGGCGCCCCAATTCCCCACCCATGTCCAGCCGGTGGCCTCGGGCGGATCTCTCGGCGCAGGGCGGTCCGGCGTGCCGGGGGCGGAGGAGGCAGCCGGGCGGTTGGGCGGCGCAGGCCCGTCGCCCCGCGGCATCGCCCGGCGGCCCCGTCAGGGACGGTGCGGCGGACGCGGGATCACAGGCCCAGATACGCCTCCCGCACCGCCGGGTCCTCCAGCAGGGCGGCGCCGGTGCCGCCATGCGCGATGTGCCCGGTCTCCATCACGTAGCCGCGGTCCGCGATGGCCAGGGCGGCACTGGCGTTCTGCTCCACCAGCAGCACCGTCACGCCCGCGCGCCGCAGCGCCACCACGGCGTCCAGGATCTGGTCCACCAGCACCGGCGCCAGGCCCATGCTCGGCTCGTCCAGCAGCAGCAGGCGCGGCTGGCTCATCAGCGCGCGGCCGATGGCCAGCATCTGCTGCTGCCCGCCCGAGAGCCCGGCCGCCGGAAGGGCGCGCTTGTCCCGCAGCACCGGGAACATGTCGTAGACGCGGTCGAGCCCGACCTCCGCCTCCGCCCGGCCGCGGCGGAAGGCGCCGAGGCGCAGGTTGTCCTCCACGCCCAGCGGCCCGAAGACCTGCCGCCCTTCCGGCGACTGCGCGATGCCGGCCGCGACGCGCCGATGCGCCGGCCAGGCGGTGATGTCCTCGCCGTGGAAGGCGATGCGCCCGGCGGCCACGGGCTGCACGCCGGACAGGCAGCGCAGCAGGGTCGTCTTGCCCGCGCCGTTGCCGCCGACCAGCGCCGTGATCTCCCCGGTCTCGACGCGCAGCGACACGCCCTTCAGGGCCAGGATGCGGCCATAGGCGGAGCGGAGATCCGTCACCTCAAGCATCGGCGGTGCCGCGCGCGGCCTCCCTCGCGCCATGGGTGCCGAGATAGGCGGCGACCACCTCCGGATTGGCGCGCACCTCCTCCGGCGTGCCCTCGGCCAGCATGCGGCCCTGGTTCAGCACGACGACATGGCGGCTGATGCGCATCACCAGCTTCATGTCATGCTCGATCAGCACCACGGCCACGCCCCGCGCGGCGACCTGCGCGATCAGGCGGTCGATCTCCTCCGTCTCCACCGGGTTGCAGCCGGCGGCCGGTTCGTCCAGCAGCAGCACGCGCGGATCGGTGGCCAGGGCGCGCGCGATCTCGAGCCGCTTCAGCGCGCCATAGGGCAGGCCCCCTGCCGGCGTCCCCGCATGGGCGGCCAGCCCGACCTCCTCCAGCAGCGCCATCGCGGCGTCGCGCGTGGCCGCGTTGGCGCGGCGGGCGGCAGGAAGGCGGAACAGGTCGGCCAGCAGGCCCGACCCCTCCCGCAGGTGGCGCCCGGCCATCACGTTCTCCGCCGCCGTCATGCGGAAGAAGATCTGCAGGTTCTGGAAGCTGCGCGACAGGCCGAGCGCGGCGAGGCGGTGGGGCGACGCGTCGGTCACGTCGACGCCGTCGAGCGTGATGCGCCCTTCCGTCGCGCGGTAGAGGCCGGAGGTGATGTTGAACAGCGTGGTCTTGCCCGCGCCGTTCGGCCCGATGATCGCCAGCACCTCCCCCGCGCGGGCGGAGAAGCCGACGCCGTCCAGCGCGCGCAGGCCGCCGAAGGAGATGCCGATGCCCTCCGCCGCCAGCACCACCTTCCCGCGGGGCGGCAGCGCGTTCATGCCGCGCGCCTCCGCAGCAGCGCGGCCAGGCCCGGCACGATGCCCATGCGCAGGAAGATCATGAACAGCATGATCAGCAGGCCGAGCACCGCATGCTCGTAGTCGTGGAGGACGGTCAGCGCCTGCGGCAGCAGCACCAGCAGCGCCGCACCCACCACCGCGCCCGGCACGCTGGCCAGCCCGCCGATCACCACCATCGTCACGTATTCGACCGAGGCGAGGAACCCCGCCGCATCCGGCGTGACGAAGCCGTTCAGCAGGGCCAGCAGCCCGCCCGCCACGGCCGCGTAGACGGCCGCGATGACGAAGGCGCGCAGCTTGTGGCGCGCGACGTCGATGCCGACGGTGCGGGCCGCCACCTCGCTGTCATGCAGCGCGGCGAGCGCGCGGCCCGAGGGGCTGTCCTGCAGATTCAGCGCGATCCAGGTGCCGATCAGCAGCGCGCCGCCGGTGATCCAGTAGAAGGTCTCGCCGCCGCGGATGCGCCAGCCGAACAGCTCCGCGCGCGGGATGCGGATGCCGTCGGGGCCGCCGGTGACGGCGACCTCGCTGACCAGCACCATCGTCACCAGCATCCCGAAGCCGAGCGTGGCGACCGCGAGGTAGTGCCCCTTCAGTCGCAGGATCGGCCGTCCCACCAGGAAGGCCACCGCCGCCGCCACCGCCGCGCCGAGCGGCAGGCAGGCCAGCACGTCGAGCCCCAGGTATTTCGGCCCGAGCGCCATGGAATACGCGCCGATGCCGACGAAACCGGCATGGCCGAGGCTGACCTGCCCCGCCTGGCCCATCAGCACCTGCAGCCCGATGGCGGCCAGCGCCGTCACCCAGACCAGGGCCGCGACGCGGAAGTAGAAGCCGGAAGGGAAGAACCAGGGGATGGTGCCGATGACGACGGCGAGGATCAGCAGGGTGCCCCACCGCGTGCCCATCACACCCGCTCCACGCCGCGGCGGCCGAACAGGCCCTGCGGCATCACGAACAGCACGCCGAGGATGACGAGGAAGGCCACCGCGTCCTTGTAGGCCGAGGAGATGGTGCCGGCCGCGAAGCTCTCCAGCAGCCCCAGCGCCAGCCCGCCCACCACGGCGCCGAGCGGGCTGCCCATGCCGCCCAGCATCGCGGCGGCGAAGCCCTTCAGCGCCAGCAGCGTGCCGACATCGAAGGAGGTCAGGGTGATCGGCGTGATCAGGATGCCCGCGAAGGCGCCGATCGCCGCCGAGAGCCCGAAGGACAGCGCCAGCACGAAGGAGGTGTCGACGCCGACCAGCCGCGCCGCCAGCCGGTTCGCCGCCGTCGCCAGCACCGCCTTGCCGAGCAGCGTCCGCTCGAGGAACAGGAACAGCCCGGCGAAGACCAGCAGCGCCCCGCCCAGCACCCAGAAGCTCTGCGGCAGGATCGCCGCGCCGGCCAGCATGATCGGGTCGGACCCGCTGAAGGCCGGCAGCTGGTGGAAGCGCTTGTCGAAGACGATCTGCGCGATGCCGCGCAGGAAGATCGACGCGCCGATGGTGATGATGATGAGCGTGACGGCCGACGCGCCTCGCGCCGGCTCGATCGCGAGCCGGTGCAGCAGCAGCCCCACCGCGACCGCCGCCAGGACTGCCAGCAGCGCCGCCACCGGCAGCGCGATGCCCGCCGCCGTCAGGAAGACGGTCGCCATGCCCCCCAGCATGACGAATTCGCCCTGCGCGAAGTTCACCACGTCCGACGCGTTGTAGATCAGGGTGAAGCCCAGCGCGACCAGCGCATAGACGGCGCCGACGGTCAGGCCGGAGACGAGGAACTGCAGCAATCCGGCGGTCATGGTGTGCGCCCGCCGGGGATCGCGGCGCGGGCGTCTTCGCCCACGCCGAGGCCGCGAAGCGGCCCGCAGCCGATGAGGCCTGCCAGCTGGTGCGCCAGCGGCGCGGCGAAGCCAAGGCCGCGGAGCGGCCGCCCGGCGTCCAAGGGCATGGGAAAGCCCCTTCAGTTCCCGATCAGCGTGAACTGCCCGCCGCGGATCTCCACCATGCGGAAGGCGCTGAGGTCGAGGCCCATGTGGTCGGTCGCGCTCATGTTCACCACGCCGCCGGTGCCGACGAAGCCGCGGGTGGCGCGGATCGCGTCGCGCAGCCGCGTGCCGTCGGTGGAGTTCGCCCGGCGGATCGCCTCCACCAGGATCATCAGCCCGTCATAGGCATGGCCGCCGAAGGTGGAGACGGGCTGGTTGAACTCGCGCTCGAAGGCGGTCTTGTAGTCGATCAGCACCTGGCGCTGCGGGTCGCCCGCGGGCAGCTGCTCCGCCACCAGCAGCGCCGCGGCCGGCAGGCGCACGCCTTCCGCCGCGGCGGGGGTGGCGAGGCTGATGAACTCCGCGCTGGCCACGCCGTGCGACTGGTAGAGCGGCAGCCGGATGCCGAGCTGGGCGTAGCCGCGGGTGACGATGGCCGGGCCCTGGCCGAAGCCGGGGTTCACCACCGCCTCCACGCCGGCCGCGTTGCGGATGCGCGTCAGCTGCGGGGTCATGTCGGAATCGCGGGGGCCGTACTGCTCCTCCGCGACGATGGTGATGCCGGCCGCGCCCGCGACGCGCTGGCACTGCCCGCGCATGGACTGGCCGAAGCCGTCGGTGCCGCTGATCATCGCGATGCGCGACAGGCCGCGCGCGCGGATGTCGGCGAAGATCTTCTCGCAGGCCATGCGGTCGGTGTGCGGCGTCTTGAAGGTGAAGGGGGAGACGGGGTCCACGATCTCGATCCCGCCGGCGAGGCTGATGAAGGGGATGCGCGCATCCTCGAAGACGGGGCGCATCGCCATCGTCGTGCCGGTGGTGGTGCCGCCCACCATGGCGACCACGCGGTCGTCCTCCACCAGCCGCGTCGCGAAGGTGCGGGCGCGGTTGGCGTCGCCGGCATCGTCGTAGACGATCAGCTGGATCGGCCTGCCGTTGATGCCGCCCGCCTGGTTGATGCGGTTGACGTAGAGCCGCAGCGTCTTGTCCTCGGGGTCGCCGAGGAAGCTCGCGGGGCCGGTGACGGACAGCACCGCGCCGATGCGGATCGGGTTGTTGCCCTGCGCCAGCGCCGGGAACGCCAGGACCGCCGCGGCGCCGAGCGCGAGCACGCCGCGCCGGAGCATCGTGCCGAGACCCATCGTGAACTCCTCCCTGTTGCTTGTCGTGGTGGTCAGGCTGCCACGGGGCGGCGCGCCATGGCGATATGGAATCGGTTCGCGACATAGGCCGCATCCGTCAGGCAGGAGGTGCCCGCGGGATTGGCGCCGCTGACGTGGTAGTCGCTGAAGGCGGCGGACTGGTTGACGAAGACGCCACCGGTCAGGTTCTCGCTCAGCGCCGCGCCGGCGCGCGCGAAGGCGTCCTCGGCGCGTGCCAGGAAGGCCTCGTCGGTGGAATGGACCAGCGCGGTGATGGCGCCACGCGCGCTGGCCGAGCCGGCGGCGAGGGCGAGCGCGGCATCGGCATCGGCGCAGCGGATCAGGAAGGCGATGGGGCCGAAGCGTTCCTCGCCCCAGGCGGCACGGTCCCCGGCATCGACCTCGACCAGCAGCGGCGTCGCGGTGCGGGCGGCGTCCTGGCCGGGCACCGGCGCGCTGTCGCGCAGCACGCGGCCGAGCCCGCGCGCGGCGGCGATGCGGTCGAGCGTCGCCGGGTTCTGGATGGCGCCGAGCACGCCGGCGGCGCGGGCGGGGTCGGACAGCAGCGCGTCGATGGCGGCGACCAGCGCGGCGCCCACCTGCTCGAAGGACATGTGGCCCCGGTCGGTCGCGATGCCGCCGGCGGGGACGAAGATGTTCTGCGGCGCCGTGCACATCTGGCCGGCGTAGAGGCAGAGCGAGAAGGCGAGGTTGCGGCACAGCCCCGCAAGATCCGCGGTGGAGTGCAGCACCACCGGGTTCACGCCCGCTTCCTCGGTGTGCAGCGCCTTGCGGCCGCCGACATGGGCGCGCAGCCAGGCGCCGAAGGCGGGGCCGCCTGTGAAATCCACGATGCCGATGGCGGGATGCGTGGCCAGCGCCCCCGCGATCGGCGCCTCCGCCATGTCGGGGGCAAGCTGCACCACATCCGGGCTGAAGCCGGCCTCGGCCAGCACCTCCCGCGCGGTGCGGACGGTGAGGGCGAGGGGCAGGATGGCGGCGGGGTGCGGCTTGACGATCACCGCATTGCCGGTCGCCAGGCTCGCGAACAGGCCCGGATAGCCGTTCCAGGTGGGGAAGGTGGCGCAGCCGATGACCAGCCCGATGCCGCGCGGCACGGCGCGGAAGGACTTGCGGAGCGTCACCGCCTCCTTCCCCATCGGCTTGGTCCAGCTCGCCTCGCCGGGGATGCGGGAGAGTTCGTCCATCGCATAGGCCACCGCTTCCAGCCCGCGGTCCTGCGCGTGCGGGCCGCCGGCCTGGAAGGCCATCACGAAGGCCTGGCCGGTGGTGTGCATCACCGCATTGGCCATCAGGAAGCTGGCGCGGTTCAGCCGGTGCAGGATCTCGAGGCAGACGCCCGCGCGGGTGTCGCCCGGCGCATCGGCCCAGGCGGGCGCGGCGGCGGCGGCGCGGGCCACCAGCGTCTCCACGCCATGCGCGGGATAGGTGATGCCGAGCCTCGGGCCCCAGGGCGAATGCTCGTCGCCGAGGAGGGTGTCGCCCGCCTCGAAGGGCTTGCCGAGCAGGGCGGCGAAGGCGGCCTCCGCCTCGGCCTTGGCGGTCTCGCCGTAGATCTTCCCGGACGGCGCCTCGGGGTAGGCGGAGAAATGGCCGCGGGACCGGGCGGCCGCCATGGCCCTGCGCAGCGTCTCCGCATGCGTCGTGGAGAACCCCGTCATGCCCGTTTCCTCCCCGCGATTGACCTGCGGTGGTTGCGACAATAAGCTGACCGGACGGTCAGTCAATAGCGTCGTGGCGGCGGCACGGGGCCACCCGGTCTGGCGTCCCGCGCCAAGAAGGAACGGCGGAGGACGTCATGGGAGAGACCGCAGGGCCGTTGCTGGTCGAGCGGCGGGACGGCTGGCGGCTGCTGCTGCTGAACCGGCCGCAGCGGCTGAACGCCTTCGATGCCGCGCTGCATGCCGCGCTGCTGGCGGCGCTGGAGGAGGCGGCGGCCGATCCCGCCTGCCGCGCCGTGCTGCTGGCCGGCGCCGGGCGGGCCTTCTGCGCCGGGCAGGACCTGGCGGAACCCGGGCTGACGGAGGCCGGCGTCGATCTCGGCGCGGTGCTGGAACGCGGCTGGAACCGCCTGGTCCGCGCGCTGCGCGACCTGCCGAAGCCGGTGGTCTGCGCGGTGCAGGGCACGGCGGCGGGGGCGGGCGCGTCGGTGGCCTTCGCCTGCGACATCACCCTGGCGGCCGAGGATGCCAGGTTCGTGCAGGCCTTCATCCGCATCGGGCTGATCCCCGATTCCGCCGCCACCTGGACCCTGCCGCGCCTGGTCGGCCCCGCCCGCGCGCGGGCGATGGCGATGCTCGGCGAACCCGTCACGGGGGTGGAGGCCGCGGCGATGGGGCTGGTCCACCGCGCGGTCCCGGCGGCCTCGCTGATGGCGGAGGCCGAGGCCGTCTGCGCCCGGCTCGCGCGCCTGCCGGCGAAGGCGCTGGCCGCGACCAAGCGCGCGCTGGACGCGGCGGAGGGCAACACGCTGGTGCAGCAGCTGGCGCTGGAGGCCGGCATCCAGCGCGAACTCGGCCGCGGCGCGGACTATGCCGAAGGCGTCGCCGCCTTCCAGCAGAAGCGCCCCGCGCGCTTCGAAGGGGCGCCGGAATGACGCCGGGGCAGATGGCCGAGGCCTGCGCGCGGGCGATGTGGGCCGAGGACCGCGCCTCGGCCGGTCTCGGCATGGAGATCGCGCGCATCGCGCCCGGCGAATGCGACATGACGATGCGCATCGAGGAGCGGATGGTGAACGGCCACGGCATCGCCCATGGCGGCTTCATCTTCGCGCTGGCCGATTCCGCCTTCGCCTTCGCCTGCAATTCCTTCAACCGCCGCGCTGTCGCGCAGAGCAACACCATCACCTATCTGCGCCCCGCGCGGCTCGGCGACCGGCTGACGGCGCGCGCGGTGCAGACCGCGTCCGCCGGGCGCAGCGGCATCACCGACGTCACCGTGACCGATGGGGAGGGCAGGCCCGTCGCCGTCTTCCGCGGCCTGTCGCGGGTGATCGAAGGCCATCTCGTGGAGGACGCACAGTGATGCCGGCAGAACCGCCGCCCGCCGCCCTGCTCGACGAGGCCGAGCGCATGGACCCCGGCGCGATGCGCGCCCTGCAGCACGAACGGCTCGCGGCGACGCTGCGCCATGCCTATGCCAACGTGCCGCATTACCGCCGCGCCTTCGACGCCGCCGGGGTCACGCCGGACGACTTCCGCGACCTGCCCGACATCGCGCGGTTCCCCTTCACCACCAAGGCGGACCTGCGGGACAACTACCCCTTCGGCATGTTCGCCGTCCCGATGGAGGAGGTGGCGCGCATCCACGCCTCCTCCGGCACCACCGGCAAGCCGACCGTGGTCGGCTACACGAAGTCCGACATCGAGGTCTGGAGCAGCCTCGTCGCGCGATCCATCCGCGCCTCCGGCGGCAGGCCGGGGATGATGGTTCATGTGGCCTATGGCTACGGGCTGTTCACCGGCGGGCTCGGCGCGCATTACGGGGCGGAGGCGATGGGCTGCACCGTCGTCCCCGTCTCCGGCGGCATGACGGAGCGGCAGGTGCAGCTGATCGAGGATTTCCGCCCCGACATCATCATGGTCACGCCGTCCTACATGCTCGCCCTGCTCGACGAGTTCAGGCGGCAGGGCAAGGACCCGCGCGCGACCTCGCTGAAGATCGGCATCTTCGGCGCCGAGCCCTGGACCGAGGCGATGCGCGCGCAGATCGAGGACGCCTTCGGCATCCACGCCGTCGACATCTACGGCCTGTCGGAGGTGATGGGCCCCGGCGTCGCCAACGAATGCGTCGAGACGAAGGACGGCCCGCATGTCTGGGAGGACCACTTCTACCCCGAGATCGTGGACCCCGAGACAGGCGCGCCCGTGCCGGACGGCGAGCCGGGGGAGCTGGTCTTCACCAGCCTGACGAAGCAGGCCATGCCGGTCATCCGCTACCGCACGCGCGACCTGACGCGGCTGCTGCCCGGCACGGCGCGGCCGGCCTTCCGGCGGATGCAGAAGATCACCGGCCGCAGCGACGACATGATCATCCTGCGCGGCGTCAACCTGTTCCCGAGCCAGGTGGAGGAGCAGATCCTGCGTGTCCCGCACCTCGCCCCCCATTACCAGCTGATCCTCACGCGGGAAGGCCCGATGGATTCCATGACCATCGCGGTGGAATGCGAGCCCGGCACCGACGAGGCGGAGCGCGCGGGGGCCGCGAAGGCGCTGGCGCACCACGTCAAGGCGATGATCGGCGTCAGCGCGCGGATCGAGCTGCGCGACCCCGGCGCGATCGAGCGCAGCGTCGGCAAGGCCCGGCGCGTGGTGGACCGGAGGCCGAAGGCGTAGATGCCGCGCGCGAGGGCCGAGGACCACGGGGAAAGGCGGCAGGCCATCCTGGACCGCGCGGCGGAGCTGTTCGCGCGCCACGGCTACGACCGCGCGAGCATGGCGATGATCGCGGAGGCGTCGCAGGTCTCGAAGGCGCTGTTCTACCACTACTGGAAGGACAAGGAGGAACTGCTGTTCGACGTGCTGGCGCAGCACCTGCGGCGGCTGGTGGAGGTCGCGCGCGGCACGGGCGACGCGGCCGAGCCGCCGCGCCGCAGGCTGGAGGCGCTGGCCTTCCGCCTGCTGGATGCCTATCGCCACGCGGATGCGGTGCACCAGGTGCAGCTGAACTGCATGAAACTCCTCTCCCCCGCGCGGCAGGAGGCGCTGAAGGCGATGGAGCGCGAGCTGGTCGCCGAGGCCGCGGTGCTGGTCGCGGCGCTGAACGCGGATGCGGCGCGCGACCGCAGGCTGCTGGTCCCGCTGACGATGAGCTTCTTCGCGATGCTGAACTGGCACCACCTGTGGCACCGCGAGGGGCGGGGCCTGTCGCGGCACGACTATGCGCGGATGGCGGCGGCGCTGGTGGCGGAAGGCGCGGCGGGCGCGGTGGCGACGCTGCGGGAGCCGCAGGAGGCGGGCTGATACGCCCGGCATCATGCACCGACCCATGCGGCCAGCGCAGCTGGCCGAACGGCCGCTACGCCAGTTGGCGCGCAGCCAAGTGGCCGGAGGCCGCGCCCGGCGCCTGAGGGTCCGACAAGGGCATAGGGTCGGTCGAAGCATTCGACCGACCCTATGAGGAGGCCCGCCGGGGCCGCTCGGCCCCGGCGGATGCGGGCGCATCGCCCGGCGGGACCCAGCGGCCCCGCCGGGCTGCGGCGCCTTCAGATCAGCGCCACCTGCCAGTCGGAGGCGATCGCGGAGGAGAGCAGGACCGCGCTCTCCACCTGGCCGCCATTGACCGTCCAGACGCCGTATTCGCCGGCCGGGCCGCGCCAGAACAGGTCGGCCCGCCCGTTGTCGTCGTAGTCGCCGATCGACTCGATCGACCAGCCGGCCGGCGGCGGGTTGTAGAGGCTGGCGCCCGCGAGCTGCAGGCCGTCCATCTGCCACTGGCCGATGTTGCCGAAGTTGTCGTTCCAGACGATGTCCGACTTGCCGTCGCCGTTCAGGTCGCCCGCCCCGATGATCTGCCAGTTGTTGCCGGGGTTCGGCCCGACGACGCTGGCGTTGAGGAGGTTGAGGCCGTCGATCAGCCAGACGCCGACATTGCCGAGCACGTCGCGCCACAGCACGTCGGCCTTGCCGTCGCCGTTGAAGTCGCCGGTGTCCGCGATCTGCCAGTTGTTGCCGGCATTCGGGCCGACGATCCCGGCGTTCAGGATGTTGGCGCCGTCCATCAGCCAGACGCCGATGTTGCCGAACACGTCGCGCCACAGCAGGTCGGACTTGCCGTCGCCGTTGAAGTCGCCGGTGCCCTCGATCTGCCAGCTTTCGTCCGGCACGAAGGAGATCGTGCCCTGGGCGGCCACGTTGGCGCCGTCCATGAACCACATGTTGACGCTGCTGTCCTCGCCGCGCCAGACGATGTCGGCGCGGCCGTCGCCGTTGAAGTCGCCGCTGCCGCCCAGCCGCGCGCCGGTCGGCGTGGCGAGGGAGAATTCCGTCGCGCTCTCCACGAAGGCGCCGTTGAGGTTCACGGCGGCGAGCGTGCCGTCGCCGGTGCGGAACAGCACGTCGGCCCGCCCGTCGGCGCCGAAGTCGTAGACCGGGGCCTGCGGCGCCGGACGCGGGGCGGTGCCGGCGAGCAGCTCCGACAGGCTGACGGTGCCGTTGCTGAAACGGAAGAACTCCGTGTTGACCACG
Source organism: Falsiroseomonas sp. CW058 (assembly GCF_050563535.1). NCBI lineage: Bacteria > Pseudomonadati > Pseudomonadota > Alphaproteobacteria > Acetobacterales > Roseomonadaceae > Falsiroseomonas > Falsiroseomonas sp. CW058. The sequence continues at coordinate 72,713 of NZ_JBNXUO010000008.1, read as the reverse complement.
ACGTCGGTGCCCTGCGAGTCCGGCCCGCCGCGCGTGTCCGTGATGATCGCGCCGCCGATCGTGGCGGTGACGGTGTAGAGGCTCCGCACGCCGGTGTAGTACGCGGTGTCGGTGCCGCCGCCGCCGTCGATGTTGTCGTCGCCCGCGCCGCCGTTCAGCAGGTCGTCCCCGCCAAGCCCCGACAGCAGGTCGTCGCCGCCGATGCCGAGCAGCACGTCGAAGTCGTCCCGGCCCGAGATGACGTCGTTCGAGCCGGAGCCGATCACGCCCTCGATGCCGGACAGCGTGTCCACGCTGCCATAGCCGTCGTTGCTGACGATGCCGGTGGCAAGGGCGACATTGACCGCGCCGGGGCTGTCGAAATAGCCGGCGAAGTCGAAACCGTCGCCGCCTTCCAGCCGATCGGCCCCTTCGAAGCCGATGATGGTGTCGCTGTCGCCTGCGCCGGTCAGGGTGTCTGCCGCGCTGGTGCCGTCGATGCGGCCGCTTCCGTTGATGATGGCCATCGTGTCCCTCCGATGTCGGACGCGGTAGGGACGCGGCAGGACTGTTCCGGTTCAGATCAAGTTCGCGTGGGAGTTGTTACGGCCCGCCGGAATTGCGCGGTGCGCCGTCCCGCCACAATCGCGGATCGAAGCGGAAGGGCGTGGCCTGCACCACCCGCGCGGCACGGCCTTCCGGGTGGTCGGGGTTGAGCAGCAGGTTCCGCCCTTCCTGTACGACGATGGAGGGCACGCGCAGCACCGCGCTGCGGCCGTCCCGCAGCCAGGCATCGCCGAAGGCGGCCGGGTCGGCCGGCATCTCCTCCAGTTCCTCGATGCTGTGGGCCGGCAGGGCGACCCGCAGCAGCAGGTGGTCGTGCTCCATCTCATGGTGCTCCATGTCGAGATGGACGCGGGCCTCCAGCACCGCGAGCGCGGGATGCTCGGACAGGTAGACGATCCGGCTGCCGCCGCTGTTCCACCGGCCCGCCTTGTCGAGGCAGGCCTTGCCGGAGCTTTCGACCTCATGGGGGCGGCAGATCTGCCATCCGAGCATCGTCATGCCGCTGGGACGCGGCCGGGGGGGTGCGGGTTCCGGGCACCCCGCCCCCCCGCGCCTCAGGCCGCGTCGTAGTCCAGCGCCAGCGTCTTCGTGGTGGGGCGGGACTGGCAGGTCAGCACGTAGCCGCCCGCGAGTTCCCAGGGTTGCAGCGAATAATTCGCGTCCATCGCCACCGCGCCCTCCGTCAACCGGGCGCGGCAGGTGCAGCACATGCCGCCGCGGCAGGACCAGGGCAGGTCCATCCCGGCGCGGAGCCCGCCCTCCAGCACCGTCTCGCCGGGCAGGAGCGCGATCTCCCGCGTGACGCCGTCGAGGGTGATGGCGGCGGTCGCGGCCGGTTCGGCTGCGGCGGCAGGGGGCGGGGCCGGGGCGGCGCGGGCCGGGCCGGCCGCGGTGAAGTGTTCCGTGTGGATGCGGCCGGGCGGGACGCCGAGCGCGGCCAGCGCCTCCGCCGCGGCGTCCGGCAGGCCGGCGGGGCCGCAGAGGAAGGCGGCGTCGATCGCCGCGGGCTCGACCAGGCCCGGCAGCAGCGCGCGGATGCGCGCGGCGTCCAGCCGGCCGTGCAGCGCGGCCAGCTCGTGCTTCTCGCGCGACAGGACATGCACCACCGACAGGCGCGACAGGTGCCGGTCCTTCAGGTCCTCGATCGCGGTGCGGAACATGATGTCGGCGGCGCTGCGGTTGCCGTAGAGCAGCACGGCGCGGCTGGCCGGGTCCCGCGCCAGCAGGCTGGAGAGGATGGACAGCACGGGGGTGATGCCGCTGCCGCAGGCGATGGCCAGCACCGTGCGCGGCGCCGGGGCGTCGGGCTGCAGGCCGAAGCGGCCCTCGGGCGGCATCGCCTCCACCACGTCGCCCGGCTTCAGCCCTTCCACTGCCCAGGTGGAGAACAGGCCGCCGGGCACGCGCTTCACGCCGATCCGCAGGGTCCCGTCCTCGGGCGCCGAGCAGATGGAATAGCTGCGCCGCTGTTCCGCGCCGTCGATGACGCGGCGCAGCGTGAGATACTGTCCCGGCGCGAAGCGGAACAGCGCCTCGGCCTGCGGGGGCGGCCGGAGGGTGATGGCGACCGCATCCGGCGTCTCGCGCGTGACGGCGACGACGCGGAGGGGGTGGAAGCGGGTGGAGACCACGGCGTTCATCCGGCACTCCCTTGCTCGATCGCCGCCGCACGGCCGCCGGCGGCGTGGTGCCGGGACGCGCCCTGGCGCGGCACGGTCAGAGGCACTTGAAGTGGTCGAAGGGCTCGCGGCAGGCGGTGCAGCGCCAGAGCGACTTGCAGGCGGTGCTGCCGAATTCGCTGAGCTTCTCGGTGGCGGCGCTGCCGCAGCGCGGGCAGGCGACTTCCTCCTCCGCGCCGAACAGCGCCCGTCGGGATGCCTGCGGCGGCGGGGGCGCGATGCCGTAGGCGCGCAGCCGGTCGCGCCCGGCCGGGGTCATCCAGTCGGTCGTCCAGGCCGGCGACAGCACCAGCCGCACGCGCGGTCGCGGCAGCCCGGCCGCGGCAAGCGCGATCTCGACCTGGAGTGCGATCATGTTCATCGCGGGGCAGCCGGAATAGGTGGGGGTGATGTCGACCTCCACCCCGCCATCCACCGCCACCCGCGCATCGCGCAGCACGCCGAGGTCGGCGATGGTCAGCACCGGGATCTCCGGGTCCGGGATGGCGCCTGCCACGGCCAGCGCGCGGGCGACGAGCTGCGCGCCGTCCCCTGCCGGCGGCGGGACGTCCGCGGTGGCGGGGGCGGGGGGATGCAGCGCGGTGCTCACCATGCGGCCCCCGGATAGGCGCGCTGGAGGTGCTGCATGACGGCCAGCATGTGGCCGAGATGTTCGGTGTGCACGCCGCGCCGCCCGCCCGACTGCATCCAGCCGTCGCGCGGGCGCGCCAGCGTCGCGGGGCCCAGCACGCGCTGCACGGTGGCGTCCCATTCCACGCGGATCGCGGCGGGGTCGGGCAGGATGCCGGCCTCGACCAGGGCGGATTCCTCCGCCTCCGCGGCGAACATCTCGCCTGTGTAGGGCCACAGCCGGTCCAGCGCGGCGGCCAGGCGGGCGTGGCTCTCCTCCGTCCCGTCGCCGAGGCGGATCATCCATTCGCCCGCATGGCGCAGGTGGTAGGTCGCCTCCTTCTCCGCCTTCGCCGCGATGGCGGCGAGCGTCGCGTCGCCCGACCGCATCGCCGCGCGCCACCAGGGCAGCAGGAAGGCGGAATGCAGGAACAGCCGCGCGATGGTGTCGGCGAAGTCGCCGCGCGGCAGTTCCAGCAGCAGCAGGTTGCGGAACTGCGGCGCGTCGCGGAGATAGGCGAGGTCGTCCTCGCTGCGGCCCATGCCTTCCAGCGCGGCGGCGTGCTGGTACAGCGACCGCGCCTGGCCGAGCAGGTCGAGCGCGACATTGGCCAGCGCCAGGTCCTCCTCCAGCATCGGCGCGTGGCCGCACCATTCGGACAGGCGGTGCGCATGCACCAGCGCGTCGTCGGCGCGGGCGAGGATGGCGTTCAGCAGCGGCGCCGGTGCGACGGCGATGGTGGTCATGCCTGGTCCCTTCCGCGGCGCGGTCCGTGCCGGCCCGCCGCGCCCCGGATCCCGGGGCGCGGCGGGGGCCGTCACATGTGGCCCACTTCCTCGGGCACCTCGTAGAAGGTGGGGTGCCGGTAGATCTTGTCGGCCGTCGGCTCGAACAGGCTGTCCCGGTCGGCCGGGTCGCTCGCGGTGATGGCGGAGGAGGGCACGACCCAGAGCGAAAGGCCCTCGCCGCGGCGCGTGTAGGTGTCGCGCGCGGCCTGCAGCGCCATCTCGGCATCCGGGGCGTGGACGCTGCCGGCATGGCGATGCGCCAGGCCGGAACGCGCGCGGATGAAGACTTCCCAGATCGGCATCTTCGCCTCGGGCATCGGCGTCACTCCGCGGCGAGCCTGGGGGCGACGGCGCGCGCCCGGCGCTTCGCCGCATGGGCCAGCGCCGCGTCGCGCACCCAGGCGCCCTCGGCATGGGCGCGGCGGCGGGCTTCCAGGCGTTCGCGGTTGCAGGGACCGTCGCCGGCGAGGATCCGGCGGAACTCCGCCCAGTCGATCGGGCCATGTCGCCAATGGCCCGTCGCCTCGTCGAAGCGCAGTTCCGGGTCGGGGAAGGCGAGGCCGAGATGGTGGCCCTGCGGCACCGTCGCGTCGATGAACTGCTGGCGCAGCGCGTCGTTGGTGAAGCGCTTGATCTTCCAGCGCATCGACTGGTCGGTGTGCTCGCTCACCGCGTCGGGGGGGCCGAACATCATCAGGCAGGGCCACCACCAGCGGTCCAGCGCGTCCTGCGCCATCGCCTTCTGCTGCGCCGTGCCGCGGCACAGCGTCAGCATGATCTCGTAGCCCTGGCGCTGGTGGAAGCTCTCCTCCTTGCAGATGCGGATCATCGCCCGCGCATAGGGGCCGAAGGAAGTCCGGCAGAGCGGGATCTGGTTCATGATCGCCGCGCCGTCCACCAGCCAGCCGATCGCGCCGATATCCGCCCAGGTGAGCGTCGGGTAGTTGAAGATGGAGCTGTATTTCGCCTTGCCCGACAGGAGCTGGTCCACCAGCTCCTCGCGCGAGGTGCCGAGCGTCTCGGCGGCGGCATAGAGGTACAGGCCATGCCCGCCCTCGTCCTGCACCTTGGCCAGCAGCGCGGCCTTGCGCCGCAGCGACGGCGCGCGGGTGATCCAGTTGCCCTCGGGCAGCATGCCGACGATCTCGGAATGCGCGTGCTGGCTGATCTGCCGCGTCAGCGTGCGGCGATAGGCCTCCGGCATCCAGTCATTCGGCTCGACCTTCTCCTCCGCCGCGACGCGGGCCTCGAAGCGGGCAAGCCGCTCCGGGTCCGCCGGCGTCGTGGCGGGGGCGGCGTCCCTGTTGTTCAGGGCTTGGGTGTACACGGGACATTCCCTCCCTTTCGGGACTGGCCGTAGATACGTCACATGTTCAGATGGGCGCAAGCAAAAAACGTAACGCGTCATCCCGCGCCGAAGCGGTGCGCGTCAGACGGCGGCAGCCGCCCGTCCTCGTTCCGGCCCTCGGCATCCAGCCAGGCCTCCGCCGCGGGATCGAGCCGGCGGTAGAGCGCGGCGGCCAGTTCGCGCGCCGCATGTCCGGGCCAGTCCGGCGGCAGCAGCGCCGCCGGCAGCAGCGGGTCGCGCAGCGCAAGGCGCCGCCATTCATGCACCAGCAGCAGCCGCAGCGGCAGCGCCTCCCCCGCCGGCACCGCCGCATCGTGCAGCGGCGCGAAGGCCGCGAGGAAGCGGCGATGCCCCGCGCCGAGCACGGCGAGCGGCCAGGCCTGCGCCGCCGCCGCGCGCGCCTCCTCCGCGCTGCGCGGCGTGGCGAGCAGGACGGGGGCGAGGTGCGGCAATTCCTCCGCCGCGCCGTGCAGGCCGACCAGCAGCCCCGGCAGCTCGCCGAAGCCGCGCGCCAGCAGGGCCTCGCGCTCCGCCGGGTCGGGGTTGAGGACCAGGCGGAAGACGCCGTCCCAGGCGGGCGGTGTGATGGCGTAGATGCGGGCGGCGGCGGCGCCGAAGCTTTCCATCCCGCGCGGGCCGAGCCGGTAGTAGGACAGCCGCCCCACCCGGTTGCGCGCCAGCCAGCCTTCTTCCGTCAGGCGCGACATGGCGGTGCGGACCTGGCCGGGATTGCAGCCGAAGCGGTCCAGGATGGCCTGCAGCGAGCCGAGCCAGAGCGAGCCGCCGCGCGGCGCCACCGCATCGCCCCAGATGGTGACGATGAAGGATGCGGTGCGCGGCGCGCCGGTGCGCGCCAGCGTCGCGGCGAGGGGGGAGGCGGTCATGCCGCGCAGCTTGACGCAAGCCGCAGGCTTGCCAAGCCGCCCCCGCAGGCCACATGCGCGCCGCCATGACGCATCACCGCCCCGCCGCGCCGCCCGCCATCCCCGACCTGCCCGCCTGGCTGGTGGGGGAACTGCGGTCGGACCATGCGGGGGAGACGGGGGCGGTGATGATCTACCGCGGCATCCTCGCCGTCGCGCGCGACCCGGCGCTGCGCGACTTCGCCGCCCGCCACCGCGCGACGGAACAGGGCCATCTCGACCTGCTGGAGGGGCTGCTGCCGCCCGCGCGGCGGTCCCGCCTGCTGCCCGTCTGGCGCGTCGCGGGCTTCCTGACCGGCGCGCTGCCGGCGCTGTTCGGGCCGCGCGCGGTGCATGTGACGATCGACGCGGTGGAGAGCTTCGTCGACCACCACTACCAGCAGCAGATCGACCGGCTGGACGCGGAAGGCATCCACCCCGCGATCCGCGCCCTCCTCGCGCAGTGCCAGGAGGAGGAGGTGCATCACCGCGACGAGGCGCGCGCGCTGGCCGGCGCGCCGCCGGGCGCGCTGCTGCGCGGCTGGGCCTGGATGGTGGGCGCCGGCTCGGCGGCGGCCGTGATGGCGGCGAAGCGCGTGTAGCCCCGCCGCCCGGCGCCGCGGACGGAACCGCCCGGCGCGGCGGGTGTTCCGCGCTCGGCAAGGGCGCGCCGTCCCGGCGCCGCCGCGGGAGCGCATGGCGATGAAGGCACTCTGCTGGCACGGCAAGGAAGACATACGCTGCGAGTCCGTGCCCGATCCGCGCATCGAGCACCCGCGCGACGCGATCATCCGCGTCACCTCCTGCGCCATCTGCGGATCTGACCTGCATCTCTACGACAACATGATCCCCGCCATGAAATCCGGCGACGTCATGGGCCACGAGACGATGGGCGAGGTGGTGGAGGTCGGGCCCGAGGCGAAGGGCAAGCTGAAGGTCGGCGACCGCGTGGTGATCCCCTTCACCATCAACTGCGGCCAGTGCTGGCAGTGCCGCCGCGGCAACTTCTCGCTCTGCGAGACCACCAACCGCAACGCGGCCCTGCAGGAGAAGGTGTTCGGCCGCGTCGGCGCCGGCCTGTTCGGCTACACGCAGCTGACCGGCGGCTACCCGGGCGGCCAGGCGGAATACCTGCGCGTGCCCTATGCGGACGAGACGCACATCAAGGTGCCGTCCACGCTGACGGACGAGCAGGTGCTGTTCCTGTCGGACATCCTGCCCACCGGCTGGCAGGGCGCCGTGCAGTGCGACATCCAGCCGGAGGACACGGTGGCCATCTGGGGCGCCGGGCCGGTCGGGCTGATGTGCGTGATGTCGGCCGTGCTGCTCGGCGCGAAGCAGGTCATCTGCATCGACCGCGTGCCGGAGCGCCTGGCGATGGCGCAGGCCAACGGCGCCATCCCGATCAACTTCGACGAAGAAAGCGTGATGGACCGCATCGACGAGCTGACCGACCGCAAGGGGCCGGAGAAGTGCATCGACGCGGTGGGGATGGAGGCGCACGCCACCGCCACGCTCGATTCCGTCTATGACCGCGTGAAGCAGGCGATGATGCTGACCAGCGACCGGTCGCATGTGCTGCGGGAGATGGTGTACCTCGCGCGGCCGGGCGGCGTGCTGTCGGTGCCGGGCGTCTATGGCGGGCTGGTGGACAAGTTCCCGATGGGCCTGGTGATGAACAAGGGCCTCACCATCCGCACCGGCCAGACGCATGTGCGCCGCTGGACCGACGACCTGCTGCGCCGGATCGAGGAGGGGCAGATCGACCCGTCCTTCGTCATCACCCACACCGTCCCGCTGGACCAGGGGCCCGCGATGTACAAGACCTTCCGCGACAAGCAGGATGGCTGCGTGAAGGTGGTGCTGAAGCCATGAGCGCGCATCGCGAAGCGCCACGCCGCGCGCTGCCGGCGCCCGCCATGCCGCGGCGGATGCCCATGCCCGCCATGCCGCGCCGCGGCAGTGCCGGGCGCATGGCGGAGGGCCTCGGCTGGTTCTCCATCGGGCTCGGCGTGCTGGAGATCGCGGCCGCGGGCCCGCTGGCGCGCGGCCTCGGCATTCGCGGCGCGGAAGGGCTGCTGCGCGCCTATGGCGTGCGGGAGATCGCGACCGGCATCGGCATCCTCACGGCGCGCGACCGGCGGCCCTGGATCATGGGGCGTGTCGGCGGCGACGCGCTGGACGTGGCGACGCTGCTGGCTGCCATCCCCGGCAACCGCCGCCCGGGCGGCGTCGCGCTGGGGCTGGCGGCGGTGCTGGGCGTGACGGTGCTGGACCTGGTCTGCGCCGAGGCGCTGCGGACGGAGGAGGTGGACCGCGGCAGGCAGCGCCGCGCCGTGCGCCGCTATGCCACGCGCAGCGGCCTGCCGCGCGGCGTGGAGGGCAGCCGCGGCGCGGCGCGGGACCTCGACGTGCCTGCCGATTTCCGCATCCCCGAACCGCTGCGTCCCTGGACGGCCTGACCCCGCCCGGGATCAGCGGCCGCGAAGGTCGTGGTGGAACACGCGCGGCACGCGGCGCAGCGTGGTGGTGAAGGTCAGCAGCGCGCCGGCCTCGTCCACCACGATGCGCTTGGCGGCTCGCGCCGGCAGCGGGATCCGCACCAGGCCGCACCAGGCGATCAGCAGCGCCGCCAGGCGCGATCCGCCGACGCAGCGCACCAGCGGCGTGCCGTCCTGCTGCACGACGAAGCGGATCTGGTGGCGGTCGGGCTGCGGTTCGGCGGACAGGACAGCGCCCGGCGGCATGTCGCCGAGCACGCGCCCGCAATTCTCCATGGCGGAGACCAGCGCCGCCCGCCGGAAGGCCAGCACCCGCCGGTCCACCAGCGGCGCCTCGGCGTCCTGTTCGTCGAAGGCGCCCCGCAGGGCGGGCGCGTCGGGCGTGGCGTTCGGCATGGACCCCGGCACCGGCGGGAAAGGCCCCGCCGGCGCCGAGGGTGGCGCGTGGCTGTGAACGCCGTGTGATCCGCCGCCGGCGTCAGGCCACGCCCTGCGCCAGGCCGTCGCGCTGCGGGTCGGCGCCGCCTTCCGGCACCCCGTCCCAGACCGCGATGCCGTGCGGCGCCGCGAAGGGGTAGGAATGGAAGGCGCGCCGCACTTCGTGCCCCATCGCCTCCAGCTCCCGCTGGACGGCGTGCGGGATGCGGTTGCCGATGTCGATCGCGGGCGTGGTGGCGCTGAAGCGCGGCGCCATCACCGCTTCCTGCATCGTCATGCCGAAATCCAGGATGTTCAGCAGGACCTGCAGCAGCGCCACCCCGATCCATGCGCCCCCCGGCGCGCCGAGCGTGGCGACCGGCGTCGCACCCCGGAAGACGATGGTGGGCGCCATGGAGGAGAAGCGCTTCTTCCCCGGCGCGATGGAGCCCGGCCGCCCGGGGCGCGGGTCGTACCAGTTCATCGCGCCGTTCAGCATGAAGCCGAGCCCGGGCGGGATGACGCCCGACGGCACGCCGAGCGTGTGGGTCAGGCTGGCCACCATGCCGTCGCGGTCCACGACGGAGACGGTGGTGGTGTCCCGCGGCTCGCCCGCCGCATGTCGCCTCGGCGCCGCCTCGCCGTCGCGGATGCGCGCGGCGCAGGCATCCGCATGGGCGTCCGACAGCAGGCGGTCGAGCGGCGGGGGGTGGAAGGCGGGGTCGCCGATATGCTCCTCCCGGTCGCGCAGCGCGATGCGCATGGCTTCCGAGACGATGTGGATGTAGCGCGGCGTGTTGTGGCCGAGCGCCGCGAGGTCGAAGCGTTCCAGGATGCGCAGCCCCTCCGCCACCACGATGCCGCCCGCGGGCGGCGCGGGGAGCGAGACGGTGAAGCCGCGATAGGCCACGCGGATCGGCGCCGTCTCCCGCGGCTGGAACCCGGCGAGGTCGGCTTCGGTCAGCAACCCGCCATGGGCGCGCATGTCGGCGGCGATGCGCGCGGCGATGTCGCCCGCATGGAAGGCCTCCGCCCCGTCGCGCGCGATGGCGGCGAGGGTCGCGGCGAGGTCGGGGTTCCGCACCACCTCGCCCATCCGCCGCGGCGTCCCGTCCTCCCGGACGTAGAGCCGCCGGCCGTCGGGGGTGAGGGCGAGCTTGTCGACATAGGGCAGGCGGCCATAGGCCGCCTCGTTCGCCGTCATCATGGTGTGGACATGCGGGCGGATGATCCAGCCGCCCTCGGCGAAGCCGATGGCGTGGCCGAACAGGTCGCGCCAGGGGGTGCGCCCCCAGCGGCGATGCGCTTCCGCCAGCAGGCGCAGGATGCCGGGCGTGGTGACCGCGCCGTGGCCGATCTCGTTCGCGCGGTTCGCCAGGACATAGCCGTAGCCGTCGCTGCACTCGCGCTCGAAGGCGGCTTCCCACATGGTGGGCGTGCAGGCGGCGGGGCAGGTGGACAGGCCGTCCAGCACGGTGGTCGCGCCGCTGGCGGGGTCGTGCAGCTGCAGCACGCCGAGCCCGGCGACGCCGCACATCAGCGGGTCCACCACGCCCTGGGTGAAGGCGCAGGCCAGCAGCGCATCCACCGCCGACCCGCCGGCGGCCAGAACCGCCGCGCCGGCTTCCACCGCCTCCGGCTGCGGCGCGACGATCATGGCGCGGGGCGTCGGCAGGCGGCGGTCCGGACGTGGCATCGGGCGGGCTCCCTCGTGGTGCGGGAAGCCTAGCGCCCCATCCGCGGAGGTGGAATCGCCGGAGCGAGGAATCGGATCAGTGCGGGGAGACCCGCCGCGCGAGGGGGCGGGCATGGCGCGCCCCGCCGCGATAGGCGGCCGCCGCGTGGTCCACGCAGACCACGCGGTTGCCGCCGCGCGACTTGGCCCGGCCCATCAGGTCGTCCGCGAAGGACAGCGCGTGCTCCTCGTCCTCGGGCGGGTCGAGGAAGCAGGCGGCACCGACCGAGGCGGTCACCGGCCAGCCATGCGCGGCCATCGTCTCCTGCACCGCATGCCGCACGCGTTCGCCGACCACCGCCGCCTCCGCGCCGTCGCCGCCGACGAGCAGGGCGGCGAAGCGGTCCCCTTCCAGCCGGGCGGCCGTGTCCTCCTCGCGCAGGCAGAGCATCAGCGCCGTCCCTGCTTCCCGCAGCGCGAGGTCGCCGGCGGCGCGGCCCTCCCTCTCGTTCAGCGCGCCCATCCCGTCGAGCCCGAGGCACAGCAGCGAGAAGGGGCGGCGGTCGCGCCGCTGCCGGGCGATCGCCTGGCCGAGCCCGATCCGCAGCGAGGCGCGATTCGGCAGTTCCGTCAGCGCGTCCACCAGCGCCAGGTCCTCGGCCTGCCGCATGGCCCGCCGCAGCGCCAGCGTGGTGACGACGGCGCGGGCCAGCCGCGGCAGCAACGCCGCGGTCCCGGCCGCCATGTCGCGCGGCGCGGTGTCCATCACGCCGAGCGCGCCGATGGCGTGGCCATCCCCGGTCAGCAGCGCGCTGCCGGCGTAGAAGCGGATGCCGGGCGCGCCGGCCACCAGGGGGTTGGCGGCGAAGCGTGGATCGGCCGCGGCATCGGGCACCACCAGGGGCTGCGCGGGCTGGCGGATCGCCTCGGCGCAGAAGGACGCGGCGCGCGGGAAGGCGGCCGGCGGCAGGCCGAAGGCGGCGTCGCAGCGCGCCGTGTCGCGCTCCACAAGGGTGATCGTCGCGAAGGGGCAGCCGGTGACCTGCGCGGCCAGCTGCGCCAGGTCGGCCAGCGCGGGGTCGCCGGCGGTGCCGGCCGGGGCAAGGCTGCGCAGGGCGGCGATGCGGCGGTCCTCCTCGGAGGGCAGGGGGACGGGCATGGCAGGGCTCCGGGCAGGGGTGCGTGACAGTCGCGCGCAATCGTGACCGGGATGCTAACGGGCGGCCGTCAGGCCAGGAACGAACGCCCGGATGGCCATGGCGGCAGGCCGAAGGCCCCGGCGAGCGTCGCCGCCACGTCGGCGAAGCCGTCGCGGGTGCCGAGCGCGTCACGCCGGCCGCGGTGCAGGACCAGCAGCGGCACCTCCTCCCGCGTGTGGTCGGTGCCGCGGAAGGTCGGGTCGTTGCCGTGGTCGGCGGTGAGGATCACCAGGTCCTCCGGCCCGCAGGCGGGCAGGAAGCCGCCCAGCCAGGCGTCGAATTCCGCCAGCGCGCCGGCATAGCCCGCGACGTCGCGCCGGTGGCCGAACAGCGTGTCGAAATCGACCAGGTTGGTGAAGACCAGGCCCTCCCGCATCTCCTCCCACAGCGCCGCGGTGCGGGCCATGCCCTCGGCGTTGGAGGCGGTGGGGTGGGACGCCCCGAGGCCCTGCCCGGCGAACAGGTCGCCGGTCTTGCCGATGCCGATGACCGGGCGGCCGGCTTCGGTGATGGCGTCGAGCACGGTGCGCGGCGGGCGCATGGAGAAGTCGTGCCGGCGCGCGGTGCGGCGGAAGGCGCCGGGCGTGCCCTCGAAGGGCCGCGCGATGACGCGGCCGATCGCCCAGGCATCGGCATGGCGGCGCGCCACCTCGCACAGGGCGTAGAGGCGGCGGGGCGGGATCACCTCCTCATGCGCCGCGACCTGCAGCACGGAATCGGCCGAGGTGTAGAGGATGGGCCGCCCGCTGCGCAGGTGCTCGGCGCCGAGTTCGTCGATGATGGCGGTGCCGCTGGCCGCGACATTGCCGAGGAAGGCGACGCCCGCCTCCTCCTCGATCGCGCGGACCAGCGCGTCGGGGAAGCGGTCGAAGGTGGCGAAGGGGGCGGCGGGCGCGGCGCCCGCGATCTCCCAGTGGCCGGTGGTGCTGTCCTTCCCGGTGGCGCGCGGGCGCATCCGGCCATGCGCGGCACCGGCCGGCGCCGCGCCGCCCAGGATGGCGTCGAGGCCGAGCGCGTCGAGCACCGGCAGGCGAAGCCCGGTGGCGCGCCGGATGTGGCCCAGCGTGTCCGCCCCCTCGTCCCCGTAGCGCGCCGCATCGGGCGCCGCGCCGCAGCCGACGCTGTCGAGCACGAGGAGGAGGGCGCGGGTCATTCGGCCGCGGGCTGGTCGGCCCGCGCCGCCGCGGCGCGCAGCGTCGCGCGCTGCTGCAGCGCGCGGTAGGGCAGCGCGTCATTCGCGGCGTCGGGCGGCTCCGCCCCCAGCATCGCGACCGCCGCGCGCCAGCCATGCATGGTGCCCACGTCGACATAGGTGGTGCCCGCGCGGACCCCCTGCGCGGTGCCGCCGCGCGCCAGCCAGGCATTGACCAGCGTGCCGACATATTCGTCGCCGCGCCCCGGCTCCCGCCACAGCGCGTGCAGGTCGTGCAGGACGCGGCCTGGCATGCCGAAGGCGCCCCAGACCCAGTGCGACCGCGCGTCCTGCTGCTTCACCTGGATCTCCTGCACGCGGCCCGCGGCGTCGGTCACCACCGCGTCGAAGAATTCCGGCCGCTCCACCGGGAACAGCAGGAAGGACAGCGTGTCCCGCGGCAGCAGCGCAAGCCCGTCGCGCGGGAACCACACCGTGTCCGGCAGGCCGACCATCACCTGTTCGTCGGGGCCGATGAAGGGCGCGGCGCAGAAGATCGCGTCGCACAGGCCCGCGGGTTCGGCCTGCACCACATAGGCGATGCGCGCGGCGCCGATGCGCGCGCCGTAGTAGTTCACGATGTCGCTCTTGCCCGGCGCGATGACGAAGCAGAGCTTGGTCACCCCCGCCGCCAGCATCCGCTCGATCAGGTGTTCGCTGACGGCGCGCGGGCGTTCCACCCCGCCCTCCATCCGGCAGCCGACCGGCAGCAGTTCCTTCGAGAAGGCCAGCGGCTGGATGCGGCTGCCGATGCCGGCGGCCGGGATGATGCCCCACATGCTCAGCCCTCCATCACGGGTGCGCGGATGCCCTCGAGCGCCGCCTCCAGCTCCGCCGCGCGGCGGTCGCCGGCATGCTCGGCCAGCGTGCGGTCGCGCGCGCGGCGCGCGATGCGCCGGATCTCCGCCTCCGGCAGGTCGAGCGCGGCGAGCGCATCGGCGGTGTCGCGCGCGACCAGGATCTCCTCGCCCGGCGCGTAGAAGTGGTCGAGCCCGTCCCACGCGTCGCTCAGCACCGGCGTGCCGCAGGCCGCCGCCTCGAACAGCCGGCCGGAGGGACACCAGCCGAGCGCGGCCATGGCGCGGCGCGTGACGTTGAGCGTGAGGCGCGAGGAGGAGAAGAAGGCCGGATGCTCGGGCGGCGGCATGTGGCGGACGAAGTGGATGTTCGGCGTCCAGGGGAAGTCCTGCGGATACTGCGCGCCGCCGATGACGAAGCGCCCCCCGGGCCGCCGCCGCGCCGGCTCCACGAACAGCCGCTCCAGCGCCACCTGGCGGTCGGCGGCATAGGTGCCGAGATAGGAGAGGTCGGCGCGGTAGGCCGCCACAGGCTCCGCCGGGCGGTGCGCGTCGGGGTCCACGCTGCCGTAGAGCGGCGCGACGCGGCGCGCGCCAAGCTCCGTCCGCAGCCGCGCCAGCGCCTCGCCCCCGGTGTAGCTCAGCACCAGGTCGAAGCCCGACAGCCCCTGCGGCGGCAGCCAGTCCGGCGGCTTCCCCCCCGCGAGGAGGTCGAGCGTGACCGGCGTGTCGAGGTCGTAGAAGACCCGTGCGCCCCGCCCCTCCCCCAGCACGAGGTCGGAAGCCGCGACCCCGTCGGCGCAGTAGGAGGTGACCATCGCGGCATCCGCGCCGCGCAGCGCGGCGCGCGCCTGCGGCAGCGCCGCCTGCCAGTCGGGATAGGCGACGACCGTGAGGCCGGGGATGTCGAAGGCGTCGCGCGCATTCGCGTACCAGGGCACGTCGCGCTCGAAGAAGGTCACGGCATGGCCGCGGCGCGCCAGGGCGCGGATGAGGGACCGCCACAGCGTCGCATGGCCGTTCCCCCAGGAGGAGGTCACGGTCAGGCCGAACACGACCAGCTTCATCGCGCGCGACGCTCCTCTCCGCTCCGTGCGGGAGAACGGCGCTGCAACCTTCCGGTTGCCTCGCGCGGGGTCAGGCGCTGGCGCGGGCGGTGCCGGCGTCGTTCGCGGCGCGGGGCGGGGCGCGGCGGTTGTCGTTCGCGCCTTCCATGGCCTTCAGCCTCTCCAGCAGCAGCACCAGCACCGCGCCCTCCTCGGGCCGCAGCTTCGCCAGTTCGCCGCTGAGTTCCGCCCGCGCCTCCGCCTCCATCTCCGCCACCAGCCCCTGGTCCAGGTAGCCGTCGATCACGGCAGGGTGGACGTAGCATTTGCGGCAGATGGTCGGCGTGTTGCCGAGCCGCGCGGCCACCCGCTCGATCGCCCGCTTCACGTTGCGCTTCGCCGCCGCCTGGTTGTCGAAGCGTTCGAATTCGCGCAGCGCCAGCGCCGCCAGCACCGTGCCGGACCAGGTGCGGAAGTCCTTCGCGGTGATGTCGCGACCCGAGACCTCGCGCAGATAGGCGTTGACGTCGGCCGAGGTGACGTCACGCGGCGTGCCGTCGGCGTCGCGATAGGCGAACAGCTCCTGCCCGGGAAGGTCCTGGCAGGCGCGGACGATGCGGGCCACCCGCCGGTCCGCGACGCCGAGCTGCCATGTCTTCCCGCTCTTGCCCTTGAAGGCGAAGCGCAGCTCGGCGCCGTCCACCTCGACATGGCGGTTGCGCAGCGTGGTCAGGCCGTAGCTGCCATTGGCCTTCGCGTAGTCGTCGTTGCCGACGCGGATCAGCGTCGTCTCCAGCAGCTGCACCACCGTGGCCAGCACCTTCTCCCGCGGGAGGCCGGGCCGCTTCAGGTCGGCCTCCACGCGGGCGCGGATGGCGGGCAGGGCCTTCGCGAAGTCCAGCATGTGGTCGTATTTCGCGGCGTCGCGCACCTCCCGCCAGCGCGGGTGGTAGCGGTACTGCTTGCGGCCCTTCTCGTCGCGGCCCGTCGCCTGGATGTGGCCGTCCGGGTGCGGGCAGATCCAGACCTGCGTCCAGGCCGGCGGGATGGCGAGCGTCCGGATGCGCGCCAGCGCCGCCCTGTCCTTCACCGGCCCGCCCTTCGGCAGGCGGTAGGAGAACCCCTTGCCGGTGCGGCGGCGGGAGATCCCGGGCGCCTCGTCCGAGACGTAGCGCAGCCCCGCCTCCTCCGCCGCCTCGCGCGGGGCGACGATGGGAGCGGCGGCGGCGGTGTCTTCTGGGGGCATGGGGCGGGCCCTGGCAGCGGGTCGGGAATCCCGAACACCCGGCGCGCCCCGGCGGTTCCGCCTGCCCTGGACCCGAGTGGCCCGAACTGTGTCCGGGCCACTCGGGTCCAGCCCCTCGTGAGCCCGGCGATTCACGCCCCCACCATGCCCGCCTTCGGCGTGCACAGTGGGGGCGATCGCGGGCTAGCCGGGCGCGTATCGCCGCACCATCGCCGCGCAGAATTCGGCGAACTCGGCGGGCTCGTAGGGCGGGCTGGTGTGGTGACGGCCGGGGCCGCGGTGTTCGGGCGTGAAGCAGAAGGTCACGGTGACGTCGAAGTCGCGCAGCGCCTCCATCTGCCGGTCGAACCAGGCCAGCGCGTCGGGGCGGAAGCTGTCCGCCCAGGACAGGCCGGTGCGCAGGTGCCGCACGCCGAGCCGCTTCATCCAGGCCACCGCGTCGTCCAGCCGGTGGTCCTCGAAGTGGAACCACTGGCAGAGCCCCATCGCCGGCGTGTGCTTCGCGAACTCCTCGAAGGCCGGCTTCGGCGTCCCGTCCTCGCGCACCAGGCCCATGTAGAAGTGGCGGTAGTAGGACGATCCCTCCGCCTCCCGGTGGCGGGTCGTCGCCTCCCAGGACCGCGGCAGGTCGCAGAGGCTGTACCAGTGGATGCGCGGCACGCGGCCCTTCAGCAGTTCCGCCGTGCGCGCGAGCCCCCAGGCCTGCACCTCCTCCGCCCCGAAGGAGGACACGCCGACCTCGCTCACCCAGATCGGCTTGTCGGTCACCGCGCGGATCTCCTCGATCTTCGCGGGCCATTCGCCGATCTGCCAGAGGTTCCAGTCGAGCGGGAAGCCGTGGACGGCGACCACGTCCACATGCTCCATCACGCCCTTCGAGGCGAGGTTCTGCACGAAGGTCGGGTCGATCGGCGACATGCCGCCGAGCACGCGCGGCAGCGCCGCGTTCTCCGCGTGGATCGCCTGGCCGGCAAGGCAGGCCATGCGTGCGAACTGGCTCCAGTCCGGGTCGATCGCCGGGTCCCAGTGGGACTTGTTGTTCGGCTCGTTCCAGATCATCGCCGCCTCGATCATGCGCCCGCCCCCCGCGCGGGATAGACCGCGCCGGCGCCTTCGGGCGGCTCCACGCGGCGGCAGATGTAGACCTCGGCTTCCGGATGGTCGGCGATCTCGAAGCCGGCGGAACGCAGCATCGCTTCCGTGCAGGCGCGGTTCGGCGCCCACCAGTTGGTCTGGTCATGCGCGTAGCGGCGTTCGATGAAGTGCAGCTTCGGGTAGCCCGGCGCGTCGAAATGCGCGGTCTCGGCGAAGTCGTAGTCCTCCCGCAGCGGCGCCACCTCGGCCGAGCCGCGCTGCATGGACTGGAAGACCAGCATGTCGCGCGCGACATGCTCGTGCACCAGGTCCAGCGCCAGCAGCGGGTGGCGCAGGTGGTAGAGCACGCCCATGAACAGCACGATGTCGAAGCGCTCGCCCAGCCGCGCCAGGTCGTAGACCGAGAGGTTGCGGAATTCGATCTCGGCGCCCGTCACCTCGGCCGCGAAGCGCGCCTGCGCCAGGTAGTCGTCGTCGGAGTCTATGCCCACCACGCGCGCCGCGCCGCGGCGCTTCATCTCGATCGCGTAGAAGCCGCCGTTGCAGCCGATGTCGAGCACGCTGCGGCCGGTCAGGTCCTGCGGGATGGCATGCGCGAAGTGGCGCCACTTGATGGCGGGATAGTCGCCCAGGAAGTGGTCGGGCGCGGTGCGCACGCCGTGCAGGTCGAGGTTGTGGAACCAGGGGCCGAGCGCGGCGGCGCGGCGCCGGATCTCGTCGCGGTCTGTGGTGGCGGACATGGTCATTCCTGCGCTGGTGCGGGCGTCTCGTTGATGGATCGCACGCGCCCGCCGCCCGGCCACAACACGATCGCGCTGAGGGAGGCGGGGGCGACCTCGAAGCGGCCATGCGCGTCCGGCGACAGGCCGAGATGGGCCATCAGCGCCGCCTTGATCACATCGGCGTGGCTGACGGCCGCGACGGTGACGCCCGGGTGGCGGCGCGGCAGCGTCTCGACCCAGGCGAGGATGCGGGCCTGCACCTCGAACATCGCCTCGCCGCCGGGCGGGCGCGCCGTCGCGCGGTCGGCGTTCCAGACGCGCCAATGCGGGTCGCGGTCGAGTTCGGCGAAGGCGCGCCCGGTCCAGGCACCGAAGTCGATCTCGTCGAGCGCGGCCTCCTCGGCGGGCTCGATCCCGCAGGCCGCGCCGATCACGGCCGCCGTCTCCCGCGCGCGGGGCTGGGGGCTGGCGAACAGCGCGGCGGGGCGCGCGGCGGCGACGTGGCGGGCGAGCGCGGCGGCTTCCGCCCGGCCGGCCGCGCCGAGATGCACGCCCGGCATCCGGCCGCACAGCACGCTGCCCACCACGTCATGGCTGGCATGGCGCGCCAGCAGCAGCGTCGTCATGCCTCGCCGGCGATGAAGCGCGTCGTCATCTCATGCGCCTCGTGGTCGGTGAACTGGCGCGGGGGGGACTTCATGAACCAGGCCGAGGGGCCGGCCAGCGCGCCGCGGATGCCGCGGTCCAGCGCCAGCTTCGCGCAGCGCACCGCATCGATGACGATGCCGGCGGAATTGGGCGAATCCCACACCTCGAGCTTGAGTTCGAGGTTCAGCGGCACGCCGCCGAAGGCCGTGCCCTCCATGCGGATATAGGCCCATTTGCGGTCGGTCAGCCAGGGCACGAAGTCGCTCGGCCCCACATGCACGTCGGCGGCCGCGGGCACCACGTCCATCTGGCTGGTCACCGCGTTGGTCTTGCTGATCTTCTTCGATTCCAGCCGCTCGCGCTCCAGCATGTTCAGGAAGTCGGTGTTGCCGCCGAAGTTGAGCTGGTAGGTGCGGTCCAGCCGCACCCCGCGTTCGCGGAACAGGTTGGCCAGCGCGCGGTGGACGATGGTGGCGCCGACCTGGCTCTTGATGTCGTCGCCGATGATCGGCAGGCCGCGCTGCTCGAACCGCGCCCGCCAGCCGGGGTCGGAGGCGATGAAGACCGGGATGCAGTTGACGAAGGCGCAGCCCGCCTCCAGCGCCGCCTCGGCATAGTGCTCGGTCGCGCGCTGCGAGCCGACGGGGAGGTAGGAGACGAGGATGTCGGTGCGGCTGCGCCGCAGCACGTCCGCCACCGCGGCGGGCGGGGCCGGCGATTCCTCGACCTCCCCCGCGAGGTAGCGGCCGAGCCCGTCCAGCGTCGGGCCGCGCTCCACGCGCACCCCGCGCGGCGCCACCTCGGCGAAGCGGTGCGTGTTGTTGGGCGGCGCGGCGATCGCCTCCGCGAGGTCGCGCCCGACCTTGGCGGCGGAGACGTCGAAGGCGGCCGAGACCTCGATGTCGGCGACGTGGTAGCCGCCGATCTCCGCGCTCATCAGCCCTGGCGGCGGCTCGTTCGCATGCGCGTCGCGGTAGAAGGACAGGCCCTGCACGAAGGAGGAGGCGCAGTTCCCCACGCCGACGATGCCGACACGCAGCGATCCCGATGGCAAGGCCCGCATCTCCCCCGCAACACCGCGACTGCGGCGCGTTCCGGCGCCGAAACCCGTCGGATGCGGATGCGTTCCCGGGACAGGAGACGGGGACGGCCAGGACACCGGAATGTGACGCCGCCGGGGACTCACCCTGCGCGATGCGGGGCGTTCGGCGGCTGAGGTAAGTAGAACGGGCGGAGGGGACACGGCGTGACGGAGCGGATCCTGGTCACCGGCGGAGCCGGATTCATCGGCCGCCACCTGACGCGGCTGCTGCTGCAGGACGGCCGCCGCGTCCGCATCCTGGACAGCCTGATCCCGCAGGTGCACGGCGACGCCGCCCGCCCGCGCGACCTGGATGCGGAGGCGGAGCTTATCGTCGGCGACGTGCGCGACGAGGCGGTGCTGCGCGGCGCGCTGGCCGGGGTGGACAAGGTGGTCCACCTCGCGGCCGAGGTCGGCGTCGGGCAGAGCATGTATGCGGTGGACCGCTACGTCTCGGTCAACGACCACGGCACGGCGGTGCTGTTCCAGGCGCTGATCGACAGGCCGGTGAAGCGCGTCGTCGTCGCTTCCTCGATGAGCATCTACGGCGAGGGGCTGTACCGCGGCGAGGACGGGACGCTGCACGAGGAGATCACCCGCCGCCCCGGCAAGCCCTGGGACCCGCTGGACGCGCAGGGGCGGCCGCTGAAGCCGGTGCCGACGCCGGAGGGCAAGCGGCCGGCGCTCGCCTCGGTCTACGCCATCACCAAGTATGTCCAGGAACGCCTGACGCTGACGCTCGCCCCCGCCTACGGGATGGAAGGCGTCGCGCTGCGGCTGTGGAACGCCTACGGGCCCGGGCAGGCGCTGTCCAACCCCTATACCGGCGTGCTCGCGATCTTCGCGGCGCGGCTGCACAACGGCCAGCCGCCGATGATCTTCGAGGATGGCGAGCAGATGCGCGACTTCGTGCATGTGGACGACGTGGCCCGCGCCTTCCTCCTCGCGCTCGACCATCCGCAGGCGGCGGGCGGCGTGTTCAACATCGGCAGCGGGGAATTCCGCAACGTGCGGCAGGTGGCGACCCTGCTGGCCGAGGCGATGGGCCGCCCGGGCATCGCGCCGGAGATCACCGACAAGGCGCGCGCGGGCGACATCCGCCATTGCATCCCGGACCTGTCGCTGGCCCGGTCGCGGCTGGGCTACGCCGCCGCGCGGGACTTCCGCGACGGGCTGGCGGAGCTGGCCGAATGGGTGGCGCGGCAGCAGGCGGAGGACCGCGTGCAGCAGGCGCGCAGGGAGCTCGAGGCGCGGGGGCTGGTGGCGTGACGGCGGCGGGACGGGTCCTGGTCACCGGCGGCGCCGGCTTCATCGGCGCGAACCTCGCCGACCACCTCGCCGCCGCCGGGCACGACGTGGTGGTCTACGACGCGCTGAAGCGCCCGGGGGTGGAGGCGAACCTCGCCTGGCTGCAGCGCCGCCACGGCGCGCGCATCGTCCCGGTCCGCGCCGACATCCGCGACGCTGCGGCGCTCCGCACGGCGGTGGCGGGGGCGGAGGCGGCCTTCCACCTGGCGGCGCAGGTCGCCGTCACCACCAGCATGACCGACCCGGCGGAGGATTTCGGCGTCAACCTCGCCGGCACCTTCGCCCTGCTGGAGGCGATCCGCACCCGCCCCGGCGGGCCCTGCCCGGTGGTCTTCGCCAGCACGAACAAGGTGTATGGCAACCTCGTCGACGTCGCGATGGAACGCCGGGGCGAAACCTGGGTGCCGGAGGATGCGGCGCTGCGCGGCGCGGGCGTGGCGGAGACGCGGCCGCTCGACTTCCACACGCCCTATGGCTGTTCGAAGGGCGCGGCGGACCAGTATGTGCTGGACTACGCCCGCAGCTTCGGCGTGCCCGGCGTGGTGATGCGGATGAGCTGCATCTACGGCCCGCACCAGATGGGCACCGAGGACCAGGGCTGGGTCGCGCATTTCCTGATCCGCGCGCTGCGGGGCGAGCCGATCAGCATCTTCGGCGACGGCTTCCAGGTGCGCGACGTGCTGCATGTGGAGGACGCGGTGGCGGCCTGGGTCGCCGCATGGCGGCGCATCGGCCGCGTCTCCGGCCAGGCCTTCAACCTCGGCGGCGGGCCGGCCAACGCGGTCAGCCTGCGTCAGGTGCTGCGCGAGATCGAGGCGATCGCCGGGCGGCGGGTGGAGCTGCGGCACGACGACTGGCGCGCCGGCGACCAGCGATGGTACGTCTCCGACACGCGGCGGGCGACGGCGGAACTCGGCCTCGCCGCGCCGCGCGGCTGGCGCGACGGGCTGCGCGACCTGGCCGTCTGGCTGAGGGAGGCGCGGGGGCTGCACGCCGATGCTGCGCTGGTGCTGCCATGAGGGTCGCGCTGGTCAACCCGCCCTGGGACTTCGCTGGCAGCATCTATTTCGGCTGCCGAGAGCCGCACCTGCCGCTGGAACTCGGCTATTCCCGCGCGCTGCTGGAAGCGGCGGGGCACGAGGTGCTGCTGCTGGACGCGCATCTCTGCGGCATCGCCAATGACGACGCGGCGGCGCAGGTGGCGTCCTTCGCGCCGGCGATGACGGTGGTGGCGACGGCGCCGACCTACCTGTTCTGGCGCTGCGCCCAGCCGGAGCTGCGCGTACCGCGCGCCTTCGTCGCCGCGCTCGGCGGCCGCGGCGGGCGGGTGGTGGCGGTCGGGCCGCACGGGTCCGTCACGCCCGCCGCGGCGCTGCGGAAGCTGGGCTGCGACGTGGTGGTGCGCGGCGAATGCGAGGAGGTGGTGGCGATGCTCGCCGCCGCCGGCGACCTGTCGCGGGTGCCGGCCATCGCCTATCGCGACGGCGCGGAGATCCGCGTCACCGGCGCGCCGCATGCCGGCGAGTTCACGAAGCTGCCCGCGCTGCGCTGGCCCTCCGAATGGGTGCTGCGGCACCGCCACCACCACCACCGCTTCGACAGCCGCCCGGACGTGCCGGGGGCGGAGGTCGAGGCCTCCCGCGGGTGTCCCTACAACTGCACCTTCTGCGCGAAGATCGACTTCCGCGACAAGTACCGCCGCCGCGACCTCGCGCTCCTGATCGAGGAGATCGACGGGCTGCGCGCGCAGGGGGTCGGGTACCTGTATTTCATCGACGAGATCTTCCTGCCCCAGAAGGCGCTGCTGGAGGCGCTGGTCGGGCGCGGGCTGCAGTTCGGCATGCAGACCCGCATCGACCTGTGGAAGCCGGAGATGCTGGAGCTGCTGGGCCGCGCCGGCTGCGTCTCGATCGAGGCGGGGGTGGAGAGCCTGACGGTGGAAGGCCGCGCCGCGCTCGACAAGAACTGCCGGATGACCACGGACGAGCTGGCGGAGCGGCTGCTGCATGCGCGCCGCTTCGTGCCCTTCGTGCAGGCCAACCTCATCGAGATGAGCGGCGACGACGAGGCGCTGGTGGCGGCCTGGCGGGCGAAGCTGCAGGCCGGCGGCGTCTGGGCGAACGACCCCGTGCCGCTCTATCCCTACCCGTCCTCGCCCGACTACCGCCGGCTGTGGGGCGAGCCGGACGACCGCGCCTGGGAACGCGCGCATGCGCATTACCTCGCGCAGTTCACCGGCTTCTCCGACATCCAGGAGGAGCGCCCCCTGGCGCTGGACGCGCTGGAGGCCGCGTGCGCGGCGTGACCGGCGCGCCCCGGCACATCCTGATGACCGCGGATGCGGTGGGCGGCGTGTGGGGCTATGCGCTCGACCTCGCGCGCGGGTTGGCGGCGCGCGGCGTGCGGACCACGCTCGCCGTGCTCGGCCCCGCGCCGGACGCGGCGCAGCGCGCCGCGGCCGCCGCCGTGCCGGGCCTCGCGCTCGAAGTCACGGGCCTGCCGCTCGACTGGCTGGCGGGGACGCCGGCGGAGGTGGAGGCGGCGGGGCAGGCGGTCGCGGCGCGCGCGGCGGCGCTCGGCGTCGATCTCGTGCATCTCAACAGCCCGGCGCTGGCCGTGGCGCACTTCGGCGTGCCGGTGCTCGGCGCCTGCCATTCCTGCCTGGCGACCTGGTGGGAGGCGGTGCGCGGCGGGCCGCTGCCGGCGGATTTCGCATGGCGGACCGCGCTGCTGTCGCGCGGCTATGCGGCGGCCGATGCGCTGGTCGCGCCGACGCACGCCTTCGCCGAGGCGACGCGGCGCGCCCATGCGCTGGCGCGGCCGCCCGAGGTGGTGCCGAACGGCCGCGCGGGCGGCGTGCCGGCCCACGCGGACGGCGCCTTCGCCTTCACCGCCGGGCGGCTCTGGGACGAGGGCAAGGACCTCGTGACGCTGGACCGCGCGGCGGCGCGGTTGGATGCGCCGGTCCTGGCGGCGGGCCCGGTGCGGGGCCCGAACGGCGCGGCGGTGCCGCTGGCGCATCTGCGCCTGCTCGGCACGCTCGACGACGCGGCGCTGCGGGCGGAACTGGCGCGCGGCCCCGTCTTCGTCTCCGCCGCGCGATACGAGCCCTTCGGCCTCGCGGTGCTCGAAGCCGCGCAGGCCGGCTGCGCCCTGGTGCTGTCGGACATCCCGACCTTCCGCGAGCTGTGGGACCGCGCGGCGGTCTTCGTGCCGCCCGGCGACGACGTTGGCTTCGCGCAGGCGATCGGGGGGCTGTTGCGGGACCGGGAACGCCGCGCGGAACTCCGCGTTGCAGCCCGGGAACGAGCCTGCCGCCACGGCCCGGATGCGATGGCCGATGGCGTGCACCGCATCCACCGCCGGCTCCTCGCGCGGGTCGGGCCTCGTTCAGGAAGGGAAGCCGCGTGAGGTTCGTCTGGTTCACCCATTCCCTTTCCTCCTGCTGGAACCACGGCAACGCGCATTTCCTGCGCGGCGTCCTGCGCGACCTGCTGGCGCGCGGGCATGAGGTGACGGCGGCCGAGCCGGAGGGCGCCTGGAGTCTTGCGAACCTGCTGCGCGACCATGGCGAGGCGGGGCTGGTGGAGTACCGCCAGGCCTATCCCGAACTGTCCTCGCGCCGCTATGCCGATGAGGCCGACCTGGCGCCGCTGGTCGAGGACGCCGAGGTGGTGGTCGTGCATGAATGGAGCGACCCCTGGGTGGTCGCGGCGCTCGGCCGGATGCGGCGGCGTGGCGCGCGCTTCACGCTGCTGTTCCACGACACGCATCACCGCGCGGTCAGCGACCCGCAGGCGATCCGCGCCTTCGACCTCGACGGCTACGACGGTGTGCTGGCCTTCGGCGAGGCACTGTCCGAGGTCTATCGCCGCTGGGGCTGGGGTGCGCGCGTCTTCACCTGGCACGAGGCGGCGGATACGCGGCTGTTCCGCCCGCCGGTGCGGGAAGGCCATCGCGACGGCCTGGTCTGGATCGGCAACTGGGGCGACGGCGAGCGCGGCGAGGAGCTGGAGGCCTTCCTGCTGCGCCCCGCCGCCGAGGCGGGCCTCCCGCTCGACATCCACGGCGTGCGCTATCCGGAGGAGGCGCTGGCGACGCTCCGCGCCCACGGCGCGCGGCACCGCGGCTGGCTGGCGAATGCGGCGGCGCCGGGGGTCTTCGCGCGGCACCTGGCCACCGTGCATGTCCCGCGGCGCTTCTACGTGCGGGCGCTGCCCGGCATCCCCACCATCCGCGTGTTCGAGGCGCTGGCCTGCGGCATCCCGCTGGCCTGCGCGCCCTGGGACGACGCGGAGGGCCTGTTCCGCCCGGGCGAGGACTACCTGGTGGCGCGCGACGGCGCGGAGATGACGCGCCACCTGCGCGCGCTGCGCGACGACCCGGACCTGCGGGCGCAGCTCTCGGCCAGCGGGCTCGCCACCATCCGCGCCCGGCATTCCTGCACGCACCGCGTGGACGAGCTGCTGCGCATCCTCGCCACGCTGCACGCCACCCACCAGCCGGAGCAGGCCGCATGAGGATCGCCTTCTACGGATCGAGCCTGCTGTCCTCCTACTGGAACGGCGCCGCCACCTACTACCGCGGCCTGCTGAGCGACCTCGCGCGGCGCGGCCACCGCGTGACCTTCCATGAGCCGGACGCCTTCGGCCGGCAGCAGCACCGCGACATGGACCCGCCGGACTGGGCGGAGGTGAATGTCTGGCCCGCGACCGGGGAAGGGCTGCGCGCCGCGCTGGCCCGCGCGGGGGAGGCGGATGTGGTGGTGAAGGCCAGCGGCGTCGGCGTCTACGACGCGGAGCTGCTGCGGGGCGTCATGGCGGAGGCCCGGCCCGACGCCATCCGCATCTTCTGGGACGTGGACGCGCCGGCGACGCTGGCGGAGCTGCGCGCCGCGCCGGACCACCCGCTGCATGCCGCGCTGCCTGGGCTCGACCTCGTGCTGACCTATGGCGGCGGGCCGCCGGTGGTGGAGGCGTATGAGGCGTTCGGCGCGCGGCGCTGCGTGCCGGTCTACAACGCGCTCGACCCCTCGACCCACCACCCCGCGCCGGCCGATCCGCGCTTCGCCGCCGACCTCTCATTCCTCGGCAACCGCCTGCCGGACCGGGAGGCAAGGGTGGAGGAGTTCTTCCTGCGCCCCGCGGCGATGCTGCCCGGACGCGGCTTCCTGATCGGCGGCAATGGCTGGCACGACAAGCCGATGCCGGCGAATGTGCGCCAGCTCGGCCATGTCGGCACGCGGGAGCACAACGCCTTCAACACCACGCCGCTCGCCGTGCTGAACATCGCGCGCGACAGCATGGCGCAGGTCGGCTTCTCCCCCGCGACGCGGGTGTTCGAGGCGGCGGGCGCGGGCGCCTGCCTCATCACCGATGCCTGGGTCGGGCTGGAGATGTTCCTGCGCGAGGGCGAGGAGGTGCTGTCGGCGCGCGACGGCGCCGACGTGGCGGCGCACCTGGCGGCGCTGACGCCGGAACGCGCGCGGGCCATCGGCGACGCCGCGCGGGCGCGCATCCTGGCCGAGCATACCTATGCCCGGCGCGGCGCCGAGGTGGATGCGCTGCTGCGCGAGGAAGCGGCCCGCAGGCGCGAGAGGGCGGCGGCATGAGCGCGCCGATGAAGCTCGTCGTGCTCGGGCTCAGCCTGTCCTCGGCCTGGGGCAACGGGCATGCCACCACCTACCGCGCGCTGCTGCGCGCCTTCGCGGCGCGCGGCCATGCCGTGACCTTCCTGGAACGCGACGTGCCCTGGTACGCCTCGGCGCGCGACCTGGCGGACCCGCCCTGGTGCCGGCTGGAATTCTACCGCGACCTTGGCGACCTGGCGCGCTGGCAGGGCGAGATCGCGGCGGCGGATGCCGTGCTGGTCGGCTCCTACGTGCCGGAAGGCGTGGCCGTGGGGCAGTTCGTGCAGCGCACGGCGCGCGGCGCAACCGCCTTCTACGACATCGACACGCCGGTCACGCTGGCGAAGCTCGACCGGGGCGACCACGAATACGTCTCCCCCGCGGTCATCCCGGGCTACGACGTCTACCTCTCCTTCACCGGCGGGCCGGTGCTGGACCTGCTGCGGCTGCGCTGGGGCGCGCCGGCGGCGGAGGTGCTGTACTGCTCGGCCGACGCCGCGCAGTACCGGCCGGTGCCTGGCGTGGCGCCGCGCTGGGACCTCTCCTATCTCGGCACCTACAGCCCGGACCGGCAGCCGGTGCTGGAACGCCTGCTGATCGAGCCCGCGCGCCGCGCGCCCGGGCTGCGCTTCGTGGTGGCGGGCGCGCAGTATCCGGCAGGAATCGACTGGCCTGCCAATGTGGAGCGGCTGGAGCATGTGGGCCCGGCCGACCATCCCGCCTTCTACGCCGCCAGCCGCTTCACGCTGAACGTCACCCGCGCCGACATGGTGCGCGCGGGCTGGAGCCCGAGCGTGCGGCTGTTCGAGGCCGGCGCCTGCGGCACGCCGGTGATCTCCGACGTCTGGGACGGAATCGAGACGCTGTTCCGGCCGGAGGAGGAGATCCTGCTGGCGACGACGCCGGAGCAGGTGCTGGCCGTGCTGCGGGATGCCGGGCCGGACCGGGGCCGGCGCATCGGGCGGGCGGCGCGCGCGCGCGTGCTGGCCGCCCACACCGCGGCCCACCGGGCCGCCGAACTCGAACGCCACCTGCGGGCGGCGATGGCGCATCACCGCCACCCGGCCGGCGCGTCGCGGTCGGCCAGGGCAGAGGAGAGGGTGTCGCTGTGAGGAACGGCAAGCGAAAGACCGTCGTCGTCGCAGGCGGCGCGGGATTCCTGGGCTCGCACCTGTGCGACCTGCTGGCGGCGGACGGCGCGCAGGTGATCTGCCTCGACAACTTCCAGACCGGGCGGCGGCAGAACCTTCGCCACCTGGAGCGCGACCCGCGCGTCGACGTGCTGGAGGCCGACATCGCGGACCCGCTGCCGGCACGGCTCCTCGCCGGGCCGCTGCACATCGACGCGATCTACAACCTGGCCTGCGCGGCGTCCCCCCCGCACTACCAGGCCGACCCCGAGCACACGATGCTCACCTGCGTCCTCGGCACCCGCAACCTGCTGCGGCTGGCCGAGGCGAAGGGCGCGCGCTTCCTGCTGGCTTCCACCAGCGAGGTCTATGGCGACCCGGAGGTGCATCCGCAGCGCGAGGACTACTGGGGCCACGTCAACCCCACCGGCCCCCGCGCCTGCTACGACGAGGGCAAGCGCGCGGCGGAGACTCTGAGCTTCGACTACCAGCGCGCCGGCCGGGCGGAGGTGCGGGTGGCGCGCATCTTCAACACCTACGGCCCGCGGATGCGCGCCGATGACGGGCGCGTGGTGTCCAACGTGGTGACGCAGGCGCTGGCCGGCGACGACATCACCATCTATGGCGACGGCACGCAGACGCGGTCCTTCTGCTACGTGGACGACCTGGTGGACGGGCTGGCGCGGCTGTGCCGGCTCGACCCGCCGCCGCCGAGCGCGGTGAACCTCGGCAACCCGGTCGAGCTGAACGTGGCGGAACTGGTGGAGCGGGTGGTGGCGATGACCGGCTCGCGCTCTGCCGTCGTGCGGCGGCCGCTGCCGGTGGACGACCCGCGGCGGCGGCGGCCCGACATCTCGCTCGCGCGGCGGCTGCTGGGCTGGCAGCCGCGGGTGGACCTCGATGCCGGGCTGAAATCCACCATCGCCTGGTTCGCCGAGGAAGGGCGCTGGGAGGCGAATGTGCCCGCGCCCGCCAATGACGACGCCGTGCCGGTCGTCATCGGGCTGGCGCGCCACCCGGAACTCGCGCGGCGAGGCGGCTGAGCGCGGCCGCCACCCGCGCCGCCACGCCGGCCCAGTCGCCGGGGCGCGCCTGGCGGAACAGGCGCATGGTCGGATACCAGGGGCTGTCGTCGCGCCCTTCCATCCAGCGCCAGTCGGCATCGTGGCGCAGCAGCGTCCAGACCGGCCGCCCGAGCGCGCCGGCCAGGTGCGCGGGCATGGAATCGACGCTGACGACGAGGTCGAGCGCGGCGACCAGCGACGCGGCCTCCAGCACGTCGTCGCTGCCATCCACCGTGCCGGCCTCCGCCGGCCAGTCCGCCAGCGCCGGGCCGCGCTGGAGGATGTGCAGCGCGACCCCGGGAATGTCCGCGAGGGGGGCGAGCAGCGCCGGCGGCACGGTGCGGGACGGATCCCAATCGCCCGCCTGCCACACCAGGCCGACATGCAGCGCGCCCGGCGGCAGGGCGCGGCGCGGCGGGTGGAAGTAGGGCACGCAAGCGGGCAGCGCCGCGGGCGTGACGCGCAGCAGATGCGCCAGCTCCATCACTTCGACGTCGAGGTCGTGCCCGCCATCGGGCGCGCCGTCATGCAGCGGCAGCAGCGGGCCGATGCCGGGCATGGTGCGCAGCAGCGGGATCAGCGCCGGCTGCGCCCAGGTCGCGACCTCCACCGCCATGGCGCGCAGCGCCGGGACGAAGCGGATGAACTGGATGGTGTCGCCGAGCCCGTGGTAGCACCGCACCAGCACGCGCCGCCCCGCCACCGGCGACCCGTCCCACACCGCCTGGAGATGCCGCGGCAGCGTCCAGTCCCGCGGGCGGGCAAGGGCGGCGTCGCCGATGCGCCACGCCTCCTCCCACGCGCCGCGGCGCATGTGGCGCATCCAGGCCGCGCCGGGATCCTCGGCGGCGCTCACGCCTCCTCCCCGGGGTGGAGCCGGTCATGCAGGTGCTGCGCGAGGTTGCCGACCGCGGTCTGCTGGCCGAACTCCCTCGATTCCTCGTCCACCACCTGGTCCTCGATCCGCAGCGCGTGGCTGATGCGGTCCAGCATCTGGATCACCTTCGTCACCTCCTGCTCGGCCAGCAGGCTCACCTGCAGGTCGAGATGCGCGCGTTCCTCGTCCCGCGCCGCCATGCGGTTCTGCTTCATCAGCACGAAGGCCGCCAGCAGCACGCCTTCCAGCGAGAAGAAGCCGCCGAGCAGCCCGAAGGGCCAGGGGTCGAAGGGCTCGATGCCGGGCACCGCGCCGAGGTTCAGCGCCGCCCAGGCGGCGATCAGCGCCGCATGCGCCAGGATGAAGGAGGGGTGGCCCGCGAAGCCCGCGACCAGGTCCGCGACGCGGCTGGACGGCGGGCGCCGCCGCGCCTCCTCCTCCTCGCGACGGATGATCTCGTCGATGTTGCGGGCGGCGCGCGGGGCTGGCTGGTCCGACATGGGAGCTCTCCTGGCCGGGCGTAACGCGCGCCGGGGCGCGGCGGTGCCGCGCTACCTGAGAGCCGCCGGCAGCACCAGCGCGATGGATGGCCAGAGGCAGAGCAGTGCCACCGTCGCCAGCATCGCGCCCAGGAAGGGCATCGCGCCGGCCGCGATGGTGCGGATCGGGACGCCCTTGCCGATGCCCTGCAGCACGAAGAGGTTCATCCCGACCGGCGGAGTGATGAGCCCGACCTCCGCCATGATCACCAGGATCACGCCCATCCAGATCGGGTCGAAGCCCAGCGACTGCGACAGCGGGAAGACCACCGGCAGCGTCAGCACCAGCATGGAGATGGAATCGAGGAACATGCCGAGGATGACGTAGACGGCCACGATCAGCAGGAAGACCACCCAGCGGTCCAGCCCCGCGACCGCCGCCAGCGACATCACCTGCTGCGACACCTTCAGGAAGTCGAAGCCGTAGGTGATGATGTTGGCGCCGACGACGATCAGGAAGATGAAGGAGGTGACGACCACCGTCTCCACCAGGCAGGCCCACAGCATCGCGCGGCCCAGCCTGCCGCGCAGGGCGCAGGCCAGCAGCGCCGCCGCCGCGCCCACCGCCCCCGTCTCCGACGCGGTGGCGATGCCGGCGTAGAGCGAGGTGATGACCATCGCGATCAGCAGCAGCACGAGCGCGGAATCGACCAGCCCCGCACGTCTCAGCGGCGGCTGCTGCGCGCGCGTCAGCCGCGGCGCGGCGCCCGGCCGCAGCCAGGCCCAGCCCAGGATGACGGCCATGAACAGCCCCATCATCAGCAGCCCCGGCAGGATGCCGGCCAGGAACAGCTCCACGATCGAGACGCCGACGGTGGTCGCGTAGATGATCATCGGCACGCTCGGCGGGATCAGGATGCCGAGCGTGCCGCCCGCCGCGACCGACCCGTAGGCGAGCGCCGGGCTGTAGCCGCGCCGCGTCATCTCCGGGCAGGCGACGGACCCGACCGTGGCGGCGGTGGCGACGGAGGAGCCGGAGACGGCCGCGAAGATGCCGCAGCCCGCGGTGGCCGCATGCGCCAGCCCCCCCGGCAGCGGCGCCAGCAGCTTCGCCATCACCACGAACAGCTCGTCCGACAGCCGCGACCGCACCAGCAGCGCCCCCATCAGCACATAGAGCGGCACGGCGGTGAGCGAGAAGGAATTGACCCCCGACCAGGTGCGTTCCGCGATGGTCATCGGGAAGGGCGCGGGCAGCAGCAGGTAGATCGCCAGGATGCCGACGACGGCCAGCGCGAAGGCGATCCGCAGCCCGATGGCCAGGAACACCGCGATGGCGGCGAACAGCAGCAGCGTCACCGTCCCCGCGCCGAGGTCGCGCCCCAGCGCGAAGGTCGCGATCCCGCCGAGCAGGATCGCCGCCGTCAGCAGCCCCGCGCGGACCCCGCCGAGGAAGGCGCCGCCCAGCACCACGGCCAGCGCCAGCAGGCTGCCCAGGTCGATGCGGCCGAGGCCGGAGTCCGGCACGTCCCGCCCGAAGGCCAGCAGCAGCAGGGCCAGCGCGGCGACCAGCCCATGGGGCAGGATGCGCCGCCAGGCCGAGACGCCGGCCGAAAGCCGCTCGATCTCCACCAGCAGCGCCAGGACCAGCCCGCCGAGGCCGATGGCGATGGGCAGCTTCGGCATCCAGGTCGGCGTCAGCAGCAGCGAGAAGACGCGCGCCCCGTTCTCGTAGTCCGAGACGACCATCAGCGCCGACTGCCAGGCGGCCAGCAGCACGACCAGCAGCCCGACCCAGGCGGTCGCAAGCTCCAGGTCGCGACGCGGGCCGGGCCGCAGCATGTTCAGCACCAGCTCCACCCGGACATTCGCATCCGCCAGATGCGCCCAGCCCGCGCCGAGGAAGATGGTGGCGATCAGGAAGTAGGTGCTCAGCTCCGTCGCCCAGACGGTCGGCGCATTGAACAGGTAGCGCACCACCACGTCCCAGACGGTGGAGGCCGTCATCGCCGCCACGCCGAGCGCGGCGACGACCAGGAGGATCCGCGCGACCGCCGTCGCGGCGCGTTCCGCCGCGGATGCCGCGGCAGGCTGTGACGACATCCGGGGTCGCTCCGTCTCTCGCGCTTGACAGGCCGTGGCGGCGAGCGTGAAGATTTGTCCGGACAATGACAAGGGGGAGAGCGTGATGCGCAGGATGGCGCCGACCCGCCGGCAGGTGCTGGCCCTTTCCCTCGCCGCGGGCGGGACGCTCGGCGCCCCGGGCCTCGTCCGCGCGCAGGCGTCGGTCCGCTGGAACATCGGCTTCGTGAACGCCACCGGGAGTTCGTACGTGGAGACGCTGCGCCCGGTGCCGCAGCGCATCGCGCAGGCCACCGGCGGGCGCCTGACGATCGAGCTGTACGACACGCTGGTCGCCGGCCCCGAACAGCCCGCGGCGGTGCGGGACGGCAGGCTCGACGGCAGCTTCGCCGTCACGCCCTGGCTGAGCGCCGAGGCGCCCTACATGAATTTCGGCCACCTGCCCGGCCTGCTGACCGATGTGGCGCAGTACCAGCGCATGCTCGACCCGCTGCTGAGGGAGGAGATGTCGGCGGTCTGGCGCGGCCGATACCGCAGCATCCACCTCGCCACCGGGGTGTTCGAGGACCAGTGCATCATCTCCCGCGCGCCGCTGCGCGTGGTGGGCGACTTCAACGGGAAGAAGGTCCGCGTCCACAACACCGAGGCGGGCGCGCTGATGCAGCGGCTGGGCGCGGCGCCGACGCCGGTGCCCTTCGGCGAGATCGTGCCAGCGCTGCAGCGCGGCATCGTGGACCTGGTGATGACCTCGGTCGGCACCGCCGGCGGCTTCGGCTTCCACAACGTGGCGCAGCACTTCTCCACCTGGCGGATCGGCACCATCGTGCCCTGGTCGCTGGTGGTGAACCAGAATGTCTGGAACCGCCTGCCGGATGCGCTGAAGCCGGTGGTGCAGGCGGAATTCCGCAAGGTGGAGGACGAGCACTTCGCCAACCACGCGCCGTTCAGCGCGGCTGCGATCGCGCGGCTCACCGCCTCCGGCATGCAGCACTACGTGGCGCCGCCCGAGGAACTCGCGCGGCTCTTCGCGCAGCCGAACGTGGAAGCGGTGTTCGACAACTGGTACCAGCGCTGCGAACGCGCCGGCAACGACGGCCGCGCGCTGGTGCGCCGGATCGAGGAGCTGAAGGCGCGCGGATGACCGATCAGCTGATGGCGGCCGGCCTCTCCATGCTGGAGACGGCCGGGACGGAGGCGCTGGACGCGGCAGGGCCGGAGGAGGCGATGGCCGCGCTCGCGCGCGGCTGCCACGGCCTGCTCGGCGACCGCGACGCGCATCTGACGCCGGGCGCGCTGAAGCCGGGGGAGCGGCAGTATTTCGTCGCCGGCGCCTTCTTCGTCACGCCCGACCGGCGCCACCACATGCTGGTCGGCAGCATCGGCTTCCCGCCGGAGCAGCGGCGGCTGATGGTGCCGATCGACGGCGGCCATCCGGGCTGGGTTTACGCCAACCGCAGCAAGCTGCTGCTGGAGAACACGGACGACCACGGCACCTTCCGGCAGTACCTGAAGACGTCGCGCATGGGGTCCACCATCTTCGCGCCGATCATGTGGAGGGGCGAGTTCCACGGCCAGCTCATCATGGCGGCGCAGGCGCGCTGGACGATGCGGAAGGCGGACCTGGCGATCCTGGTCGCGGCGTCGCGCATCGCGGCGGGCTGCTGGATCGCCCATGGCGGGCCGGCCTGGCTGGCCGCCAATGCCGACCCGCCGGATGCCTTCCGCGTGGACCGCGAAGGGCTGGACGGGCCGGGCTGAAGCCGCGCGCGGCTACCTGACCTCGGTCAGGAAGGCGCGCAGCTCCTCCGCCCAGAAGCGGGCATTGCCGGTGGTGCCGTGGCCGAGCGTCTCGGCGCTCGCCGGGATCAGCAGCAGCCGCCCGCGCGGGATGCGCGCCATCGCCGCCTGCATCAGCCCGGTCTCGGGCGGGTTGCGTTCGTCATCGGCGGCGTTGATCGCCAGCACGGCGGCCTTGATGGCGTCCAGCCGCGGCGCCGGGTTGTAGTCGCGCGAGCTGTCCCATTGCCAGATGAAGTCGTTGGCATCCGCCGGCGGCGCCGCATTGATGCGCTGTTCCACCAGCCGGTCGGCGGCGGCGCGGGTGGCGGCGATGGACTGCAGGTTCAGCGTGCCGCCATTCGTCGCTGTCGCGTAGAACACGTTGGCCGTCCGCAGCGAGGGCGGCTGTTCGGCGTAGTTGCCGTCGCGATAGGCGGGGTCGCGGCGGATGCTTTCCACCATCAGCCGGCGCAGCATCCAGTTGCGGGCCGACATCTCGGTGGGCTGGGCCGCCATCGGCACGATGGCGTCCATCATGTCGGGATGCGTCACGCCCCACAGCCAGGCATGCATGCCCCCCATGGAATTGCCGAGCACCAGCCGCAGCCGGCGGATGCCGAGCCCTTCCGTCACCAGGCGCCACTGCGCCAGCACCATGTCGTCGTAGTTGTATCGCGGGAAGGCGGCGCGCAGCCCGTCGGACGGCTTGCTGGACCGCCCCGTGCCGATGGCGTCGGGGATGATGATGAAGTGCCGCGCGGCATCGAGCGGCCGGCCCGGGCCGAACAGCGGGCCCGCGAAGGCCGGCGCCAGCATGTTGGCGGCCGATCCCCCCGTGCCGTGCAGGATCAGCACCGGGATGCCGGACGGATCGCCGAGCGTGGTGTAGCCGATCCGCAGTTCCGCCATCACCTCGCCGGTGTGGAAGCGGAAGTCCCGCGCGATCCAGCTCGCCTCCCGCGGGGTCGGCGCGTCCTGCGCCAGCGCCGGGGCGGCGGCCAGGGCAAGCAGGCTGGCAACCGCGGCACGCCGCGGCATCACGGTTCCCGTCACGCGCGTTCCTCCCCTGAGCCATCGGTCCCGCGGGGGAGCGTAGCGGAGCGATGCATGCCGGCGCCAGCGCCCCCCGGCGGGCCGGGGGGCGCCGCGCGGATCACTCCGGCTTGATGTTGCGCCGGCGGATGAGGTCGCCCCACTTCGCGCGCTCGGCCGCGGCATAGGGGCCGAATTCGGCCACCGTCCCGCCCACCGGGTCGATCGCCAGCGGCTCCAGCCGGGCCTTGGTGGCGGGGGACAGCATGATGCGCCGCATCTCCGCGCCCAGCCTCTCGATGATCGGCGCGGGCGTGCCGGCGGGCGCGAACAGCCCGAAATCGGTGCTGGCGCGGTAGCCGGGGAAGCCCTGCTCCGCGATGGTCGGCACGTCCGGCATCTGCGGGCTGCGCTCCGCGCCCGAGAAGCCGAGCGCGCGCAGCGTGCGGTCGCGCAGGAAGGGGATGGCGGTGACGGAATCGACGAAGGACAGCGTCGTCTCCTTCGCGATCACCGCCTGCACGCCGGCCGCGCCGCTGCGGTAGGAGACGTGCAGCCAGTTCACGCCCGCCATTTCCTGCAGCAGCTCGGGGCCGAGGTGGTTGGCCACCCCCGACCCGGCGGAGGCGAAGCTCAGCCTGCCCGGCGCGGCGCGCGACGCCGCCAGCAGGTCGGCGAGGGTGCGGTGCGGGCTGTCGGGCGCGACGCAGAGGAACATCGCGTTGGTCGCCAGCATGCCGACCGGCGCGAAGGCGTTCTCGTTGTCGTAGGGCAGGCGCTCGAACATCGCGGGCGCCATGGCGAAGGTGCCGTTCGGCACGACGCCCAGCGTGTAGCCGTCCGGCCGTGCGCGGGCGAGGAAGGTCATGCCCACGGTGCCGCTCGCGCCCGCGCGGTTGTCCACCACGAATTGCTGGCCGAGCGCGGTCGAGAGTTCCTGCGAGAGCAGCCGCGCGACGAAGTCGGTGGAGCCGCCGGGGGCGAAGGGGACCATCACCGCCACCGGGCGGCTGGGCCAGGCGCCCTGCGCGGCGGCGCCGCGCGCGCCGAGGGCGCCGAGCGCCGCGGTGCCGGCGAGCATGGTGCGACGGGACAGGATCATATCTGTCTTTCCTCCCTGGGGCGGCCTGGACGCTGCGGCCCGGCACGGCCGATGGTGTTGTCTGGACGCGCGGACAATAATGTTCCGCCTGGTTAGTCACAAGGCCGCCGAGGAGCCCCCATGCCGCCGACCATCCTGCGCGCCGCCGCCGCCTGGACCGCCCGCGACGGCGCCGTGGTGGCGCCGGCGGAGCTGCATGTGGAGGACCGCCGCATCGCCTGGATCGGCCGGCAGGGCGAGCGTCCGGCGCCGGAAGGCGCGGCAGTGATCGACCTCGGCGGCCTCTGGCTGGTGCCGGGCTTCGTGGACGCGCATCTGCACCTCTGGGGCCTCGACCATGCCGAGCCCTCGGCGCTGTGGAACTGGCCCATGGCCTACCGGACGGCGCGCGCGGCGGCGGAACTCCGCGCGCTGCTCGATGGCGGGATCACCGCGGTGCGCTGCTGCGGCGGGCCGCTCGGCCCCTCGCTGGCGCGGGCGGTGCGGGAAGGGGCGCTGCCCGGGCCGCACATCGTCGCGGCGGGGGATTTCGTCTGTTCGCGCGCCGGCACCTGGGACCAGGCGCTCTGGCCCCTCGAATGGGTCGAGCGGCTCGGCATCCTCGCCGACGGGCCGGAGGAGATCCGCCGCCGCGTGCGCGAGAGGCTGCGCCAGGGCGCGGATTTCCTGAAGGTCGGCGGCTCGGTCGGCGAGCATTCGGACGCGCTGCGCCCCTGGGGCAACGACCCCGCCCGGCTGCGCCTCGCCTGGTCGGATGAGGAACTGCGCGCGGCGGTGGAGGAGGCGCACCGCAACCACCTGCCCGTCGCCACCCATGCGATCGGGGAGGAGGCGGTGCGCCAGGCGCTGGACGCCGGGGTGGACAGCATCGAGCACGGCCACGGCATCGGCGAGGAGACGGCGCGGCGGATGGCCGACCTCGGCACCTGGCTGGTGCCCACCCTGTCGCTGCCGGCGCTGCGCGCGGCGGGTGCGCCGCCCGCCATCGCGATGGGCTGGCGCCGCCACCGCGAGGTGCAGCGACGCTCCATCGAGGTCGCGCTGCGCCACGGCGTGCGCATCGCGGCGGGGACTGACTTCGTGGGGCCACCCATCACCCCGCTCGGCCCCGACGCGATGGAGATGGAATGGCTGGTCGAGGCCGGGATGCCGGCCGAGCAGGCGCTGCTGGCCGGCACCGCGCATGGCGCGGCGGCGATCGGCCTCGGCGCGCGCACGGGGGCGTTGGCGGCGGGGCTGGAAGCCGACATCCTCGGCCTGCCCGGCGACCCGCGGCGCGACATCTCCCTGGTGCGGCGGGTCGCTTTCGTGATGCGGGGCGGGGCGGTTTGGCGCGGGGTGCCGGCGGCCGGCTGAACCCCGCGCCATGCCGCGCTACGCGATCACCGAGATCTCCGCGCCGTTGAACCCGGCCACCGCGGCCGCGAAGACGACCAGCCGCTGCGCCGCGAGCGCGCCGGTGCCGTCCGCGTCCCACCAGAGCGTGAGGGCGTCCGTCTCGTAGATGAACTGCCCGGTGCCGGCCGGGCCCATGGCCAGCCCCGTCAGGTTGGCCACGAAGCGCCCCGGCGTGTTGAGGTCCATCCCCGGCGCCAGCCCGCCGCCGAAGCCCGCGGCGCTGACCGCGAGCTGCTCGAAGCGCGCCACGTAGTCGGTGAGGAGGTCGCCCCCTTCCGCCGCATTGCGGAGGAGGAAGATGTCGTCGCTGGGGCCGCCGGCCAGCGTGTCCGCGCCGGCCCCGCCGACCAGCGTGTCCGCGCCGTTCCCGCCCGCGATGCTGTCCGCCCCGCCCGCGCCGTCCAGCCGGTTCGCCAGCGCATTGCCGATCAGGACATTGGCCAGGCCGTTGCCGGTGCCGTCGATCGCCGATCCGCCGGTCAGGCTCAGGTTCTCGACATTCGCGCCCAGCACGGCGGTCACCAGGCTCACCACCAGGTCGGTGCCGCCGTCCAGCCCCTCGACGATCGTGTCGGCGTCGGCGAGCGAATACGTGTCGTTGCCGGCGCCGCCATCCAGCCGGTCCAGCCCTGCGCCGCCCACCAGGCTGTCATTCCCATCGCCCGCGCGCAGCCAGTCGTCGCCCGCGCCGCCGGACAGCGTGTCATCGCCGGCCAGCCCGTGCAGGCGGTTGGCCAGCGTGTTGCCGATGACGAGGTTGTCGCGCGCATTGCCGATGCCGTTCGTCATCTCGGTGCCGGCAAGCTGCAGCACCTCGACATGGTCCATCGTCTCGATGCTGAAGTTGGTGAGCGCGACCACGGTGTCCTGCCCGCCGCCTTCCAGCTCCACGATCCGGTCGAGGTTGTCCACGCGGTAGGAGTCGTTGCCGGCGCCGCCGACCAGCGTGTCGGCGCCGCCGTTCCCCACCAGGGCGTTCGGCGCATCGTTGCCGATGATGAGGTTGCCGAGGGTGTTGCCGGTGCCGCCGATGGAATCGGCGCCGGTCAGGACCAGCGTCTCGATGTTCGGGGCGAGCAGGATGGAGACGGAGGCGAAGACGGTGTCCGCGCCGCCGCCCACGGCTTCCAGGATCGCGTCGCCCAGCCCGAAGGCATAGGCGTCGTCGCCCGCGCCGCCGACGAGGCTGTCCGCCCCCGCGCCGCCGTCCAGGCTGTCCGCGCCGTCCTCGCCCAGCAGCGTGTCGTGGTCGAGGCCACCGAGCAGCGTGTCCGCGCCCGCGCCGCCGGACAGGCGGTCGCGCCCGGCGAGGCCGTCCACCATGTCCGGGCCGGGCGTGCCGGGCAGCGTGTCCGCGCCGGACGTGGGGCCGGTGGGTGGCGTGTCGTCGTCCAGGATCGTGACCGTCGCCAGGGCGATGGCGATGGACGCGCCGGCCGCGTCCGACAGCGTGACGGCGAAGGCCTCGTCCGCCTCGCGCAGCGCGTCGCCGGCGAAGGTGATGGTGATGGTCGCGGTCGTCTGCCCCGCCGCGAACTCGACGGTGCCGGACGGCAGCGCGCCGCCGGGGAAGTCGGCCGCGCCCGCGCCGGCCGCGCCGCCGCCCGTCACCGCGAAGGCGACGGAGGCGGTGCCGCTGGCATCGCCGGTCCGCGTCACCGTGAAGGCCACGGGCGTGTCGCCGCCGGTGCCTTCCCGCACCGGCAGGGCGGGCCCGGAAATCGACAGCGCCGCGTCGTCGTTGCGGATCGTCGCGGCCGCGGTGCCGTTGCCGATCGTCAGGTTCGCGGTCGGGTTCGACAGCACCAGCGCGAAGGTCTCGTCGGGCTCGACATCGGTGTCGCCCGCGATGGTGACGGTGACCGTCGCGCTCGTCTGTCCGGCGGCGAAGGTGACGGTGCCGGCGGGCAGCGCGCCGCCCGCGAAATCCGCGGCACCTGCGGCGCTGCCGGCGGCCACGGACCACTCCGCCCAGGCGGCCTCGGCCGCAGGGCCCGCCCGCGTGACGGTGAAGGTCACATCCGTCCAGCCGGCATCGCCTTCCTCGACCGGCGCCGCCGGCCCGGCGATGGAGAGCGAGGCCGGCGGCAGCGCGAGGTCGCGGAGGAGGATGTCGCCGACCCCGTTGGTGTCGCCCGGCGTCAGGTTGCCCGCCCGGCCGGTGAAGGCGATGCGCAACCCGTCCGGGGAGAAGGCGATGCCGCCGGACGGGAAATCCAGCGCCAGGTCATCGCCCTGCAGCCCGTCCGCGGTCGCGGAGGCGCGCGTCACCGCCCCGGTGGCGAGGTCCTTCACGAAGACATCGACCTTGGCGTTGGTGTCCCCTTCCACCAGGTTGGTCGCCCAGCTGAGGAAGGCCAGCTTCCCGCCGTCGGGCGAGAAGACCGGCCCGTAGGAGGCGCTGTTCGCCTGTCCGCCCGCCGCGGTGGTGGACACGCGCGTGACCGCGCCGCTGAGCAGGTCCTTCACGAAGATGTCGTGGATGCCGTTGGTGTCGCCGGGGACGAGGTTGGTGAAGGAACCCTCGAAGGCCAGCTTCGTCCCGTCGGGCGAGAAGGCGGACCGGGCCGTGCCGTTGCCCGCGATGTTGCCATTCGCCTGCGCCCCGGTGGCGGTGGTGGAGACGCGGGTGACGACCCCCGTCACCAAGTCCTTCACGAAGAAGTCGACCGAACCGTTCGTGTCGCCCGCCACCAGGTTCGTCGCGCTGCTCGCGAAGGCGATCCGGGTGCCGTCGGGCGACAGCACGGGGTGGAAGGACGCGCCGTTGGCCTGCGCCCCCGCGCCCGTGGTCGAGACGCGGGTGACCACGCCCGTGTCCAGCCGGGCCAGGAAGATGTCGGCGCGCGCATTGGTGTCGCCGATGATGAGGTTCTCGGATTCGGAGGCGAAGGCCAGCAGCCGCCCGTCGCCCGAGAAGGAAGGCGAGCTGAGGCCCGAGGATCCCCGCATCCCGTCGGGGGTCACCTCGCGCGAGACCAGCGTCACGGCACCTGTGGCGAGGTCCTTGACGAAGACGTCGACGACGCCGTTGTCGCCCGCCACCAGGTTCGACGCGGCGCTGGCGAAGGCCACCCTGCCGCCGTCCGGCGAGAAGACGGGGTAGATCGACAGCTCGTTCCCGCCCTCCCCAGTGGCCGAGGTTGAGACGCGGGTCACCGCGCCGGTGTCGAGGTCCTTGAGGAAGATGTCGGTGCGGCGGTTGAAGTCGCCGGGGACGAGGTTCGTCGCATCGCTCTGGAACAGCACGCGGCGCCCGTCCGGGGAGAAGGAGGGCGCCGCCGAGGCGCCGTCGGCCTGCGCGCCGTCGGCGGCGGTGGAGACGCGGAGCAGGTCGCCGGGCGGCGTCTCCGCATCGTCGTTCCTGATGACGACGATGTCCGACCGGGCCAGCGTCGCGGTGCCGGCGCTGTTCCGCACCTCGAGGATGAAGCCTTCGTCCGGCTCGTGGAAGGGATCGCCCGCGACCTCGACCGTGACGGTCGTGGCGGCCTGCCCGGCCGCCAGGCTGATGGTGCCCGAGAGGCGCCCGGTGATCGGGGCGAGGTCGGGCTGCACGAGCGGGAAGGTGCCCTCGTAGGACAGCCGCCAGGATGCGGCGAAGGCGGTGGAGATGTCGCCCGCCCGCGTGACGGTGAAGGTCACGGGCGTGGCGCCGGCATCGCCTTCCTCCACCGGCCCGGCGGGGCCGGTGACGAACAGGCCCGCATCGTCGTTGCGGATCGTGGCGGCCGCGCTCGCCATGCCGAAGGCGATTCCCGGCGAGGGATCGGAAAGCGTGACGGTGAAGGCCTCGTCCGGTTCCGCCACCGTGTTCCCGGCGACGTTCACGGTGATGGTCGCGCTGCCCTGGCCGGCGGCGAAGCTCACCGTGCCGGCCGGCAGGACGCCGCCGGTGAAGTCCGCCGCGGTCGCGCCGCCGCCGGTCACCGCCCAGGCGGCGCTGGCCGCGCCGGACAGGTCGCCGCCGCGCGTGACGGTGAAGGTGACCGGCGTGCTGCCAGTGTTGCCCTCCGTCACCGGCGCGGCCGGGCTGGCGATGGACAGCACCGCATCGTCGTTGCGGATCGTGGCGGCCGCGCTGGCGGTGCCGAGCGTGGCGCCCGCGGGGTCGGACAGCGTGACGGTGAAGCCCTCGTCCGGCTCCAGCACCGCATCCGCCGCAAGCTCCACCGTGATGGTCGCGCTGGCCTGGCCGGCGGCAAAGGCCACCGTGCCGCCCGGCAGGACGCCGCCCGCGAAGTCCGCCGCGCCGGCGCCCTGGCCGGTCACGGCCCAGGCGGCCGAGGCCGCGCCGCTGGTGTCGCCCGTGCGGGTGACGGTGAAGGTCACGGGCGTGCTGCCGGACTGCCCTTCCGCCACCGGAGCGGCCGGCCCGGCGAGGGAGAGGGTCGCATCGTCGTTGCGGATGGTGGCGCCCGCGCTGGCCGCGGCGCCGCCGCCCGCGACACTGAAGGAGAAGGCCTCGTCGCCCTCGGTCACCGTGTCGCCGGCCACCTCGACCGTGACCGTCGCGCTGGACTGGCCGGCGGCGAAGGCCACGGTGCCGCCCGGCAGCACGCCGCCCGCGAAATCCGCGGCATCGACGCCGCCACCGACCGTCCAGGTCGCGGTGACCGGGGCCGAGAGGTCGCCGCCGCGGGTGATGGTGAAGGTGACGGGCGTGGTGCCCGAATTGCCTTCCGCCACCGGCGCGGCGGGGCCGGCGACGGTGAAGCTGGCATCGTCGTTGCGGATCGTGCCGGATGCCGCGGCGGTCGCCAGCGTGACCCCGGTGGAGGGGTTCGAGAGGGTGACGGTGAAGCCTTCGTCGCCTTCCGGCGTGACGTCGCCCGCGATGTTGACGGTGATGGTCGCGCTGGCCTGGCCGGCGACGAAGCTGACCGTGCCGGCCGGCAGCACCCCGCCCGCGAAATCCGCCGCGGTCGCGCCGCTGCCCGTGACCGCCCAGGCGGCGGAGGCGGTGGCCGAGACGTCGCCCGCCCGCGTGACGGTGAAGGTCGCGGGCGTGCTGCCGGAATTGCCTTCGGCCACCGGCAGCGCGGGGCCGGCGATGGACAGCGTCGCGTCGTCGTTGCGGATGGTCGCCGTGCCGGTCGCCGTGCCGAGCGACGCGCCGACGGGGTTGGACAGCGTGACGGCGAAGGTCTCGTCCGGTTCCAGCGCCGAATCGCCGGCGATGTTGACGGTGATGGTGGCGCTGGCCTGGCCGGCGGCGAAGCTGACCGTGCCAGTGGGCAGCACGCCACCGGCGAAGTCGGCCGCGTTCGCCCCGCTACCGGTCACCGCCCAGGCGGCGCTGGCGGTGCCGGCGGTGTTGCCGCCGCGGGTGACGGTGAAGGCCACGGCCTTGGTGCCGGAATGCCCCTCCACCACCCCGGCCGCGACATCGGCGATCGAGAGGAAGGCGTCGTCGTTGCGGATCGTGGCGGCCGCGCTGGTGGTGCCGCCGGGGCCGGTGACGCTGAGGGTGAAGCCCTCATCCGGCTCGAAGGTGGTGTCGCCGGCCAGGCCCAGGGTGATGGTGGCGCTGGTCTGGCCGGCGGCGAAGGCCAGCGTCCCGGCCGGCAGCGCGCCGCCTGCAAAATCCGCGTCGGAAGCGGGGTTGGCGCCGCTGCCCGCGACGCTCCACGCCACGGTCCCGGCGGCGGAGGTGTCGCCGCTGCGCGTGACGGTGAAGCTGGCCGCCGTGCTGCCCGCATTGCCTTCCGTCACCGGGGAGGCCGGGCCGGTGACCGTGAAGGCGGCGTCGTCGTTGCGGATGCTGGTCGTGGCGCTCGCCATCGCCAGGGTGGCGCCCGCGGCGCCGGACAGGGTGACGGTGAAGCCCTCGTTCGGCTCCACCTCCGTGTCGCCGGCGATGTCCAGCGTGATCGTCGCGCTGGACTGGCCGGGCGCGAAGACGACGGCGCCGGAGGGCAGAACGCCGCCCGCGAAGTCGGCCGCATTCGCCACGGCGGTGCCGCTGCCCGTGACCGCCCAATTGGCCGAGGCGGCGCCCCCGGTGTCCCCCGTGCGGGTGACGGTGAAGGTCACCGGCGTGGTGCCGGCCTGGCCTTCCGCGACGCTCGCGCCCGGGCCGGCGATGGACAGCGTCGCGTCGTCGTTGCGGATGGTGGCCGTGGCTGTGGCGGTCGAGATCACCGCGCCGACCGGGCTGGACAGCGTGACGGTGAAGGCCTCGTCCGCTTCCAGCGCCGTGTCGGCGGCGAGGTTGACGGTGATGGTGGCGCTGGCCTGCCCGGCGGCGAAGCTGACCGTGCCGGTCGGCAGCACGCCGCCGGCGAAGTCCGCGGCCGCGGCACCGGTCCCCGTCACCGTCCAGCGCGCGGTGGCGGTGCCGCTCGTGTCCCCCGCGCGGGTGACGGTGAAGGCCACGGGCGTGGTGCCGGCATTGCCCTCCGCCACCGGCGCGGCGGGGCCGGCGATGGACAGGCCCGCATCGTCGTTGCGGATCGTGGCGGATGCGGCCGCGGCCAGCAGCGTGGCGCCGACGGGGTTGGACAGCGTGACGGCGAAGGCCTCGTCCGCCTCCACCGCCGTGTCGCCGGCGATGTTGACGGTGATGGTGGCGCTGGCCTGGCCGGCGACGAAGCTGACCGTGCCGGCCGGCAGCGTGCCGCCCGTGAAGTCGGCCGCATTCGCCGCATCGGGACTGCTGCCCGCCACGGACCACCCGACCGACCCCGCGCGGGACAGGTCGCCCGTGCGGGTGACGGTGAAGGTTGCCGCCGCGCTGCCGCTG
Organism: Falsiroseomonas sp. CW058; assembly: GCF_050563535.1. Taxonomy (NCBI): domain Bacteria; kingdom Pseudomonadati; phylum Pseudomonadota; class Alphaproteobacteria; order Acetobacterales; family Roseomonadaceae; genus Falsiroseomonas; species Falsiroseomonas sp. CW058. Next base: position 28,596 of record NZ_JBNXUO010000008.1, on the reverse strand, counting down.
CTGCCTTCCGCCACCGGCGCGGCGGGGCCGGCGATGGACAGGCCCGCATCGTCGTTGCGGATCGTCGCCGTCGCTCCGGCCGGTGCCGCGACCGCGCCGGTGGCGTCGGACAGCGTGACGGTGAAGGCCTCGTCCGCTTCCAGCGCCGTGTCGGCGGCGAGGGTGACGGTGATGGTGGCGCTGGCCTGCCCGGTGGCGAAGCTGACGGTGCCGCCCGGCAGCACGCCGCCGGCGAAGTCCTCCGCCGTGGCGGTGCCGCCCGTGACGCCCCAGCTCGCGCCCGCGGTGCCGCGCAGGTCGCCGGTGCGGGTGACGGTGAAGGTGACGGGCGTGGTCCCGGCGCTGCCTTCCGCCACGCTGCCGCCGCCCGCGAGGGTCAGCAGCGCGTCGTCGTTGCGTATCGTGGCCAGGGCGCGCGCCACGCCCAGCACGGCGCCGCTCGGGGCGGAAAGCGCCACGGCGAAGCCCTCGTCGCCTTCCAGGTCCCGGTCGCCCGCGACCTCGACCGTGATGGTCGCGCTGGACTGGCCGGCGGCGAAGCTGACGGTGCCGCCCGGCAGCACGCCGCCCGCGAAATCCGATGCGGTCGCGCCGGCGCCGGTGACGTTCCACGCCACGCTGGCCGCCGCGCCGGCATCGCCCGTACGGGTGACGGTGAAGGTCACGGGCGTCGCGCCGGACTGCCCTTCCTCCACCGGCGCGGCCGGGCCGGCGATGTAGAGCCCGCCCTGCAGCGGGGCGAGCGTGGCGACATAGACCTGCCCCGTCGCGGCCGTGACGCCGGGGACGAGGTTGGCGGCGATGCTGACGAAGGCCAGCGATGTGCCGTCGGGCGAGAAGGACAGCCGGCCGTTGACGCCGCCGGCCGGCGTCTGTTCCTCCGAACTGCGGGAGACCAGGGTAACCGCGCCGGTCGCGAGGTCCTTCACGAACACGTCCCAGTTGCCGTTCGTGTCCCGGGCCACGAGGTTCCCGGCGCCGCTGGTGAAGGCGATGCGCGTGCCATCGGGCGAGAAGACCGGACTTGCGCTGCTGCTGTTCACCTGCCCGCCCGCCGCGTCGGTGGACACGCGCGTGATGGCGCCCGTCGCCAGGTTCTTGACGAAGATGTCCGGCACGCCGTTGGTGTCGCCCGCGACGAGGTTCGACGCGTCGGAGCTGAAGGCCACGAGCGTGCCATCGGGCGAGAAGCTCATCTCCCCGGGCGACCATTGGTTGCCCACCTGCCCGGTCGCGCTGGCGGAGACGAGCGTGACGGCGCCGGTCGCGAGATCCCTCACATAGACGTCGTGCCAGGCATTGGTGTCGGCCGCCACGAGCGCGGCGCCGGTGACGAAGGCGATCTTCCCGCCATCCGGCGAGAAGGCCACGCGCTCCGTCCAGCCGCCCACCGCCTGCCCCGCGGCATTGGCGGTGACGAGGGTGACGGCCCCGGTGCCGAGGTGCTTGACGAAGATGTCCGTGGTGCCGCCGACCGTGTCGCCCGCAACGAGCCCGGGCGCGAAGCTGGCGAAGGCCACCCGGTCGCCGGTCGGGGAGAAGACGATGGACTGGGTATCCCCCACCACCTGCCCGCCGCTTGCCGTGGTGGAGACGCGCGTGATGGCGCCCGTCGTCAGGTCCTTCACGAAGGCATCGGTCGAGGTGTTCGTGTCCCCGGCCACCAGGTCCGGCGAGGCGCTGAGGAAGGCGATGCGCGTGCCGTCCGGGGAGAAGGCGGGCGCGCTGCCGCCATGCATGCCCGCCCGGCCCGCGGCGTCGGTGGACACGCGCGTGACGATGCCCGTCGCCAGGTCCTTGATGAAGACGTCGAGCGCGTTGTTCGTGTCGCCCGGCACCAGGTTCGTGGAACTGCTCTGGAACGCGATGCGCGTTCCGTCCGGGGAGAAGACGGGCGCGACGGACCAAGCATCCCCGGCCACCCCCGCCGCGCTGGAGGAGACGAGCCGCAGCGCGCCGCCCGGGACAACGGGCTGGTCGTCGTTCCGGATCGTCGCCGTCACGCTCGCCACATCCAGGTGGGTGGAGAGCGACAGGCTGGCGATGGTGACGTTGAACGCCTCGTCCGGCCCTGCCAGCAGGTCCCCGGCGATGTCCACCGTGAAGCTCGCGCTGGACTGCCCGGCGGCGAAGGAGACGGTGCCGCCCGGCAGCACCCCGCCCGCGAAGTCGCTGGCCTGCACGCCGAGATTGCCCGCGGACGTGACCCCCCAGGCGACGCTGACGGGGCCGGACAGGTCGCCGCTGCGGGTGATGGTGAAGACGGCGGGCGTCGTGCCGGCATTGCCCTCCTCCACCGGCGCCGCGGGGCCCGAGAGGGTCAGGGCGGACGTCCCCTCCACCAGCGACTTCGCATAGAGGGTGAAGGCCGCCGGCGCGTTGGGGACCAGGTTGGAGGCGGTGCTGTCGAAGGCGACCAGGCGGCCATCCGGCGACAGCGCGGCGCGGCCCATGCTGCCGGTCGCCTCCCCGCCGCCCCCGGCGGTGGACACGCGGGTAATGGCGCCCGTCGCCAGGTTCTTGATGAACAGGTCGGACTGGCCGTTGGTGTCGCCCGCCACGAGGTCGGGCGCCGTGGACAGGAACAGGATGGAGCCGCCATCGGCGGAGAAGGCGGGATTGTAGGATGCCCCGCTCGCCTGCTGCCCGCCGGCACCGGTGGAGACGCGGGTGACGGCACCCGTCGCCAGGTTCTTGATGAACAGGTCCGACTGGAGGTTGGTGTCGCCCGCCACGAGGTTGGTCGCGGAACTGCTGAACGCCAGCAGCCTGCCATCCGGGGAGAAGGCGATGTCGCCGATCGCATCGCTGTCCCCGACCTGGCCGGCCGCGCTGGTGGAGACCAGCTGCACGGCCCCGGTCGCGAGGGTCTTCACATAGACCTGGTAGCGGCCATCGCCGGGGCCGCCGAGATTCGTGGCGGAGCTTGCGAAGGCGACGCGCGTCCCGTCGGGCGAGAGCACGGCGTCGCCGAGGTACCCGTTCGCCCCCACCCCGGTGGCGGTGGCGGAAACGCGCGTGACCACTCCCGTCGCCAGGTTCTTGACGAAGACGTCGGCCGTGTTGTTGGTGTCGCCCGCGACGAGGTTGCTGGCGTCGCTCCTGAACAGCAGGAGCCGGCCATCCGCCGAAAGGCTCGGGGCGTAGGAGTTGCCGTTGGCTTCCCCGCCCGTTGCCGTGGTGGACAGGCGCGTGACGGCGCCGGTCGCCAGGTCCTTCATGAAGATGTCGTTCCAAGGACTGACATCGCTGCCGACGAGGTTCGTCGCGCGGCTGGAGAAGACCACCTTGCCGCCATCCGCGCTGAAGGCCGCGTCGTAGGATTCCCCGTTCCCCTGCCCGCCATCCGCCGCCGTCGAGACGCGCGTGACCACGTTGCTGACCAGGTTCCAGACGAAGACGTCCCAGGTGCCGTTGGTGTCGCCCTCCACCAGGGTGCCGCTGACGTTGGAGAACAGCACGCGCGTGCCGTCGGGCGAGAAGGAGATGCCGTTCATGCCGCCGCCCGCGACGCCGCCATTCAGCGTCGGCACGCGCACCACGGTCCCGTCCGCCTGGCCGGCCGCATTGGTCGAGATGGCGATGGTCATGCGGCAGGGGCTCCATAGGGCTCGGCGGGGTGCGGGGCGCCGGCGCGCACATCCGGCGCCGCCGGCGGCGGCGCAGGTTGGGCTTCGCCCGCGCGGGTCGGATCTGTCGCGTTCAACCCCGGCTCCGGCTGACCAGGACGGCTCCGGGCTCGCGCACCCCGATGATGCGCCGAGCGGAACGTCAACGAATCGTAATCAAACCGGTGATATCATGTCGGCCTGCGCACGGGGAAGACGGCATCGGCGCCCGCTGGCCCCGGACGGAGCCGTGTGCGCCGCTTTGCCCCGCCTCCATTCTGCTCTATGCACCCGCCGCCATGAGCGACACCCCGACCCTGCCCGACCGGCTCTCCACCGATCCTCGCAGCCCGTTCCACGACGCCGCCCTGCTGCAGCGGGGCGTCGGCATCCGTTTCAACGGGGCGGAGAAGACGAATGTGGAGGAATATTGCGTGAGCGAGGGATGGGTCCGCGTGGCGGTCGGCAAGACGCTGGACCGCAAGGGCAACCCGCTGACCATCAAGCTGCAGGGAACCGTCGAGCCCTATCTGCGCGACCCTGCCTGACCGCTGGCCAAGCAGCCCCCCCGGGCGTAGAGAGGCGCCATGGACGCCGAGCTCAACCATGACGCGAAGGATGCCGCCCCCGCGCGGGTGGCAAGCCTCTCCCGCACGACGTCGGAAACCTCGATCCGGCTGGCGCTCGACCTCGACGGCACCGGCCGGGCGGAGGTCGCGACCGGGGTCGGCTTCCTCGACCACATGCTGACCGCGCTCGCCCGCCACGCCCTGATCGACCTGTCGGTGGCGGCGCAGGGCGACCTGCACATCGACTTCCACCACACGACCGAGGATGTGGGCATCGTGCTCGGCCAGGCGCTGCGCCAGGCGCTCGGCGACAAGCGCGGCATCCGCCGCTTCGGCCACAGCCTGCTGCCGATGGACGAGGCGCTGGCCGAGGCCGCGATCGACATCTCCGGCCGCCCATTCCTCGCCTGGAGCGTGCCCTTCCAACGCCCGAAGATCGGCGAGTTCGACACCGAGCTGGTCGAGGAGTTCTTCCGCGCCCTCGCCTTCAACGCCGGCATCACCCTGCATGTGACGCTGAAGGCCGGGACCAACGCGCACCATGTCGCGGAAGCCTGCTTCAAGGCGGTGGCGCGCGCGCTGCGCATGGCGGCGGAGCACGACCCGCGGACGGCCGGCGTCGTGCCCTCCACCAAGGGCGTGCTGGAGGGCTGAGTTGAAGCTCTACACCGTCCATGCCGCCCCCGCCCGCGCCGCGTCGGTGCCGGAGGCCGGCTCCACGCCGGGCGCCGCCGCGCCGCGCCCGCCCGTGCTGCTGCGGGAGGGGTTCAGCCCCTGGGCCTTCCTGTTCGGCCCGTTCTGGTTCGCCTGGAACGGGCTGTGGTGGTGGGCGGCGGGCCTGCTGGGGCTGACCGTCGCGGCGGCACTGCTGCTGCCGGAGGAGGGCTCCGCCGTCATCGGCCTCGCGCTGCATGTGCTGGCGGGGATGGAGGCGCGGGATGCGCTGCGCGCGCGCCTGGCGCGCCGCGGCCGGCCGATGGTGGGCGTCGTCGCCGCCCCCGACCTCGAGATCGCCTGGTTCCGCCTGGCGCAGGAACGGCCCGACCTGGTGCGGGGCCTGCCGTGACCGCCCGCGAAGAACGCAGGCCCGGCGCCCCCGGCCCTGCGCGGCAGCGCATCGCCGTCGTCGATCCCGGCTCGGGCAACCTCGCCTCCGTCCGCCGGGCGCTGGAACGCGTCGCGCGGGAGGAGGGGGTGGCGGCGGAGATCGACGTCACCACCGAGGCCGCGTCGCTGCGCGCGGCGGACCGCATCGTCCTGCCCGGCCAGGGCGCCTTCGCCGCCTGCCGCCGCGGGCTCGACGCCCTGCCCGGCATGGTGGACGCGCTGGAGGCGGAGGTGATCGGCGCGCGGAAGCCCTTCCTCGGCATCTGCGTCGGCATGCAGCTGATGGCGCAGCGCGGGCTGGAACACGGCGTGACGCCGGGGCTCGGCTGGATCGCGGGGGAGATCGCGCCGATGGACCCGCGCGACGCCGCGGGCGCCCCGCTGCCGCTGCCCCAGATGGGATGGAACGGCCTGCGCCCGGCCTCCGCGCATCCGCTGCTGGACGGCATCGCGCCGGGCGACCACGCCTATTTCGTGCATTCCTACGCGCTCGCCGCCGGCCTGCCGGGGGAATTGCTGGCCGCCACCGACTACGGGGGAGAGGTCGCGGCGATGGTCGGCCGCGGCAACCTGGCCGGCACGCAGTTCCATGTCGAGAAGAGCGGCGCGGTGGGGCTGCGCATCCTGGCGAACTTCCTGCGGTGGGTGCCGTGAGCACCGGGCTGCGGAGCCCGGGGGAACACCTTCTCGGCGTCGAGATCGTCAGCGAGATCGCCCCCCACGACCTCGAGGAGCTGTGCGAGGCGACCAACGCCGCCATCATCGAGGGCGGCGGCTTCGGCTGGGTGCAGAGCCAGGACCGTGGCGCGCTGGCGCGGCATTTCCGCGGCGTGCTGCTGGTGCCCGACCGCACGCTGTTCCTGGCGCGGCTGGACGGCACGGTGGTGGGCTCCGCGCAGCTCGTCCGCCAGCCCCGCAACAACGAGGCCCAGGCCTTCGCCGCGCAGCTGACCCACGCCTACATCGCTCCCTATGCGCGCGGCCACGGGCTGGCGCGCAAGCTGGTGCGGCGGGTGGAGGAACACGCGGCCGCCACCGGCATCCGCGTGCTGAACCTCGACGTGCGGGAGACGCAGGCAAGCGCGATCGCGCTGTTCGAGGGGCTGGGCTACACGCGCTGGGGCACCCACCCCGCCTATGCGCGGGTGGAGGGCCGGACGGTCGCCGGCCATTTCTACTACAAGCTGGTCGAGCCCGGCCGGGGCCGGAAGACCGAGAGCCTGATCGGGGGCACATGAGCTTCACGCTGTATCCCGCCATCGATCTCAAGGGCGGGCAGGTCGTGCGCCTGAGGCGCGGCGAGATGGACCAGGCGACGGTCTATGCCGCCGACCCCGCGGCGCAGGCCGCCGGCTTCGCGCGGCAGGGCTTCGCCTGGGTGCATGTGGTCGACCTCGACGGCGCCTTTGCCGGCCGGCCCGCGAATGCCGAAGCCGTGCGCGGCATCCTCGCCGCCACGGCCGGCCTGTCGGTGCAGCTCGGCGGCGGCATCCGCGACATGGCGACGGCGGAAGCCTGGCTGGCCGCCGGCGTGGCGCGCATCATCCTCGGCAGCGCGGCGGTGAAGGACCCGGATTTCGCCCGCGCCGCCTGCCGCGCCTTCCCCGGGCGCGTCGCGCTCGGCATCGACGCGCGCGACGGCTACGTGGCGACCGAGGGCTGGGCCGAGACCAGCGGCATCACCGCCCATGACCTGGCCGCCCGCTACGCCGATGCCGGCGCGGCCGCCATCGTCTACACCGACATCGCCCGCGACGGGATGCTGAGCGGGGTCAACGTCGCCGCCACCGCCGCGCTGGCCCGCGCGGCCGCGGTCCCGGTCATCGCCTCGGGCGGCGTCGCCTCCATCGACGACATCGTGGCGCTGAAGGCCGAAGGCGTGGTGGCCGGCGCCATCCTGGGCCGCGCGCTGTATGACGGGCGGGTGGACCCGGCGGCCGCGCTGGCGCTGGCGGCGGGGTAGCGGCGATCCCGATCCTCGCTTGACCGGGACGCCGGGGCAGCGCATCACGCGCCCCCGTTCGCGCCCCTGCGCGGAACCCGCCAACCCGGACACCTGGTCCACAGCGGAGCGCCCCCCGTGCTCGCCCTGCGCGTGATCCCCTGCCTCGACGTCAAGGACGGCCGCGTCGTGAAGGGCGTGAACTTCCTGGAGCTTCGCGACGCCGGCGACCCGGTGGAGCAGGCCCGCATCTACGACCGCGAAGGCGCGGACGAGGTCACCTTCCTCGACATCACCGCCTCGCATGAGGGGCGGGACACCATGCTCGACGTCGTCTCCCGCACGGCGGCGGAGATCTTCATCCCGCTGACCGTGGGCGGCGGGGTCCGCAGCGTGGAGGACATGCGCCGGCTGCTGCTGGCCGGGGCCGACAAGGTGTCCGTCAACTCCGCCGCCATCGCCGACCCGGCGCTGGTGACGCGCGGCGCGGAAGCCTTCGGCAGCCAGGCGATCGTCGTCGCGGTGGATGCCCGCATGGTCACGCCCGGGCGGTGGGAGGTCTTCACCCATGGCGGCCGCCGCGGCACGGGCATCGACGCGGTCGACTGGGCGCGCCAGGCCGAGGCCCGCGGCGCGGGGGAGATCCTGCTGACCTCGATGGACCGGGACGGCACGAAGTCCGGCTTCGACCTCGACCTGCTGCGCGCGGTGCGGGCCGCGGTGCGGCTGCCCATCGTCGCCTCGGGCGGGGTCGGCAGCGTCGCGCATTTCGTGGACGGCGCGCGCACCGGCGCGACCGGCCTGCTGGCGGCAAGCGTGTTCCACTATGGCGAGATGCGGATCGCCGAGGCGAAGGCGGCGCTTGCGGCCGCCGGCCTGCCGGTCCGCCCGTTGTCCGAGGGCGTGGCGTGATGGCGAAGGCCGCGAAGCAGGCTGCGAAGAAGGCTCCGAAGGCGAAGGTCCCGAAGGCCAAGCCCGTCAAGGCGAAGCCGCCCAAGGCCCCGAAGGCGAAGCCCAAGAAGGCGCCGAAGGTCGCGCTGCCGCTGCCGCCGGCCATCCCCGCCCCGGCGCGGATCACCCCGCCCGAGGCGCTGCGCGCCGGCGCCACCGCGCTTTCCCCCTTCAGCGTGCCGGGCGCCGGGGCGTCGATCCTCGATGCGCTCTGGCGCACGGTGGAGGCGCGGCGCGCGGCCGGCGACGTGGAGCATTCCCATTCCGCCCGGCTGCTGGCGCGCGGCACGCCGAAGGTGGCGCAGAAGCTGGGCGAGGAGGCGGTCGAATGCGTCATCGAGGCGACGCTCGGCAACCGCGGCGCCACCGTGCTGGAAAGCGCGGACCTGCTGTACCACCTCGTCGTGGTCTGGGTCGATGCGGGCATCCGGCCCGACGAGGTCTGGGCGGAGCTTGCCCGCCGGCAGGGCATCTCCGGCATCGCGGAGAAGGCGGCCAGGCCGAAGGGGCTGATCCGCGCGGCGCAGACCACGAAGCTGCCGTGAGGCCGCGCCCGTCCCCGCTTGCGGGCGGGGGCGGGCGGGGGCTTCATCGCGCCCACGGACATCGAGGGATGGAGCCTGACCGACCATGCGCGTGACCGGCCTGCCGCCATACGACGACACCAACATCTTCGCCCGCATCCTGCGCGGGGAGATCCCGTGCAGGCGCGTGCATGAGGATGACTTCGCGCTCGCCTTCCACGACATCTACCCGCAGACGCCCGTGCATGTGCTGGTGATCCCGAAGGGGCCCTATGTCTCCTTCGCGGATTTCAGCGCGAAGGCGACCGAGGCCGAGGTCGCGGGCTTCTGGCGCGCGGTGGGGCAGGTGGCGCGCGAGCTCGGCCTGGAGGCGACGGGCTACCGCATCCTGTCCAACATGGGCGAGGATGGCGGCCAGGAAGTGCCGCATTTCCACGTCCACGTCTTCGGCGGCCGCCGCGTCGGCCGCATGGTGCCGAAGGCGGAATAGGGAGGGGACGGCCCGGACCCCGTCCGGGCCGGGCGCGCTACACCTCCGCTTCCGCGAAGATGCGCGACACGTCGCCGCCCCAGGCGCGCTCCGCCCGGTGCAGCCAGCGTTCGGCCTGGGTCAGCCCGCTCTCCGCGATCTCGTCGAGCGGGGCGAGGTAGACTTCCTCGCCGAGGCCGCGCGCCGCGAGCCCGCCGCGCGCGATGGCCAGCGCGTCGCGCGCCACGTCGCGCAGCGCACGCCCGGCGATGGTCGCCGACAGCGCCTGCCGCGGCACTTCCATGCGCAGCGCCTGCATCTCCTCGACCCGCCAGCCGCGCACCAGCGCCGCCGCCGCCTTCTGCGCCGCGTCGTCGTAGAGCAGGCCGGTCCAGAAGGCGGGCTTGGCCAGCAGCATCGGCGCGCTGCCCGCATCCGCGCCCCGCATCTCCAGGAAGCGCTTCAGGCGGACATCGGTGAAGACCGTGGTCACATGGTCGGCGAAGTCGCCCATCGTCGCCTCGATCCCCGCCAGCGCGCCGCCCGCACGGCCTTCGAGGAAGGCGCGGAAGGGCACGCCCGCGCAGTCGATCCAGCGGCCCTCGCGCATGATGAAGTACATCGGCACGTCGAGAACGAACTGCGCGAAGCGTTCGAAGCCGAAGCCCTGCTCGAAGGCGACGGCGGGGATGCCGGTGCGGTCGGGGTCGGTGTCGGTCCAGGTCCTGCCGCGCAGCGTCAGCCAGCCCGAGGGCCGGCCCTCGAGGAAGGGCGAATTGGCGAACAGGGCCGTGGCCAGCGGCTGCAGCGCGAGCGAGACGCGCAGCTTCTCCACCATGTCCGCCTCGTCGCCGAAGTCGAGGTTCACCTGCACGGTGCAGGTCCGCAGCATCATGTCGAGCCCCATGCCGCCGACGCGGGGCATGTACTGGCGCATGATCGCGTAGCGCCCCTTCGGCATCCACGGCATCTCGTCGCGCGTGGCCAGCGGGTGGAAGCCGAGCGGCGCGAAGCCGAGGCCGAGCGGCCCCGCCACCTCATGCACCTCCCGCAGGTGGGAGGCGAGTTCCATCCGCGTCTCGTGCAGGTCCGCGACCGGCGCGCCCGACAGCTCGAACTGCCCGCCCGGCTCGAGGCTGACGGATGCGCCGTCGCGCTTCAGCCCGATCGGGTTGCCGCGGTCGAGGATGGGCTCCCAGCCCTTCGCCCCCAGCCCCTCCAGCATCGCGCGGATGCCGCGGTCCTCATAGGCGGGCGCGGCGAGGCCCGCGCGGCGGAAGCCGAACTTCTCGTGCTCGGTGCCGATGCGCCAGTCGCCGCGCGGCTTGCTGCCGGCCGCGAACCACTCCGCCAGCTGGCGCGTGGAGGTGATCGGCGTGAGGTCGGCCTCGCCGGGATTCGACATGGACCCGTGTTCTCTTCCTGGCGTCGGCGCGGGTGGAGCCCCCCGCCGGATGCATGATCCCCGCCGTCAGTCCGCGGGGCGATTCGCCCAGTCCCCGGCCAGCGCCTGCAGCGCCGCGAGCCCGGCCACCGCCGCGGTCTCGGCCCGCAGGATGCGGGGGCCGAGCGCGGCCGGCACAACAAAGGCACGTCGGCGCAGGTCGTCAAGTTCCGCCCCCTCGAACCCCCCTTCCGGCCCGACCAGCAGGGCCAGCGGCGGGGCGAGCCGCGCGGCGGCCTCGCGCAGCGGCGGCGCGGCGCTGCGTTCCATCGCCGCCACCAGCCCCGCGCCGTCCCAGCCGTCCAGCACGCGGTGCAGCGGCGCGGCCTCCGCCACCTCCGGCACCGACAGCCTCTCGCACTGCTCGGCCGCGCCGCGGGCGATGGCGGCCAGCCGCGCGGTGTTGCTGCGGTCGGCGATGCTGCGGCGGGTGATCACGGGCAGGATGCGCGTGGCGCCGAGTTCCGTCGCCTTCTCCACCAGCCAGTCCATCGCGTCGCGCTTCAGCGGCGCGACCAGCAGGCGCAGCTCCGGCTCCGCCGCCGGCGCGCGGCGGCGGGGGCCGAGCGCGAAGCGCGCGCGGTCCCTGCGCAGGAAGGCGATCCGCGCCTCCCACTCGCCGTCGCCGGCGTTGAAGACGCGCACCGCATCCCCCGCGGCCCGGCGCAGCACGGTGCCCAGGTGATGCGCCTGGCCGGGCGCGGCCTCGATCTCGGCGCCCTCCGACAGGGGCTCGTCCAGGAACAGGCGTGGGATGGACATTGGCGGCCTCCGCGGACAGGTATCGCCCATGACGGGCTTCACGGATATCCGCGCCGGCGGCTGGGTGGCGAGGCTGCCGGCAGCCTGGCGCCCCTATGCGCTGCTCGGCCGCTTCGACCGGCCGATCGGCGCCTGGCTGCTGGTGCTGCCCGGCTTCTGGGCCTTCGCCCTCGCGGCGCCGGGCTGGGGGGAGGGGCTGCGCCTCGCGCTGCTGTTCCTGCTCGGCGCCTTCGCCATGCGGGCGGCGGGCTGCGTGGTGAACGACCTCTGGGACCGCGACCTCGACCGGCAGGTGGAACGCACGCGGGGGCGGCCGCTGGCCTCGGGCGCGGTGCGGCCGGGGCAGGCGGTCGCCTTCCTGGCCGCGCTCTCCGCCATCGGGGCGGCGGTGCTGGTGCAACTGCCGCGGGCGGCGATCGTGGTGGGGCTGTTCTCCCTGTTCCTGATCGCGCTGTATCCCCTGGCCAAGCGGGTGACGGACTGGCCGCAGGCGGTGCTCGGCCTCGTCTTCTCCTGGGCGGCGCCGACCGGCTATGCGGCGGCGACGGGCGGGCTGGCTGCGCCGGCCTTCGTGCTATGGGCCGCCGGCTTCTTCTGGATCCTCGGCTACGACACCATCTACGCGCATCAGGACCGGGAGGATGACGCGCAGGTCGGCATCCGTTCCACCGCGCGGAAATTCGCCGAGAGGTCGAAGCCCTTCCTCGTCGCCTGCTACGCCGCCGCGCTGGCGCTGCTGGCGACGGCGGGCTGGCTCGGCGGCCTGTCCTGGCCCTTCCTGCCGGCGCTGCTGCTGCCGGGCGCGCTGCTGGCCTGGCAGGTCGCCACCCTCGACATCCACGACCCGGCGCGCTGCCTGGCGCTGTTCCGGCTGAACCGGGAGGTCGGGCTGGCCGTCGCGCTCGCCTTCCTGGCGGGGCGCGCGTGATGCACGAGGATTTCGTCCGCGCCCATACCGCCATCGCCCATGCGTCGCTGGTGCCGGAGGTGGCGCTCCACCTGGCGACGCAGATCACGCCGATCTGGCAGGCGACGGAGGAATGGCTGAAGGCCCGCAACATCGAGCCGCCCTTCTGGGCCTTCGCCTGGCCCGGCGGGCAGGCGCTGGCGCGCGCCATCCTCGACGACCCCGCGCGGCTGGCGGGGAAGCGGGTGCTGGATTTCGCCGCGGGCTGCGGCATCGCCGCCATCGCCGCGGCGCGGGCGGGCGCGGTGGTCGAGGCGGCGGAGATCGACCCGCTGGCCGCCGCCGCGCTGCGGCTGAACGCGGCGCTGAACGGCGTGGACATCGCGGTGACCGAACGCGACGTGGTGGGGGAGGCCTGCCGCTGGGACGTCATCCTGGCCGGCGATGTCTGCTACGAGGCGCCGATGACCGCGCATATCCTGCCCTGGCTGCGCGGGCTGGCCGCGGCGGCCGAGGTCTGGCTCGCCGATCCCGGCCGCGCCTATCTTCCGCGGGAAGGGCTCGCGCCCGTCGCCACCCATCGCGTGGCGACCACGCTGGAACTGGAGGACCGGACGGAGCGCGTGGTCACCATCGCCCGCTTCCTGCCCTGACCTTGCCGCAACCCCTGCGGTAGCATGGGGCGGAGGAGGCACCGCCCGCCATGATCCCGCGCATCGTCCCCGTCCTGCTCGCCCTGCTGCTGGCTCTGCCCGCCACCGCCCAGACCGAACGCCGCTACGACGACCGCGGCCGCTTCACCGGGCGCGCCGAGACCCGCGGCGACACCACCCGCTTCTACGACGACCGCGGCCGGAACATCGGCCGGGCGGAGACGCGCGGCGGCACCACGCGGCTCTACGACGACCGCGGCCGCAGCACCGGGCGGGAGGAACGGCGCGGCGACACCATCCACCGCTACGACGACCGCGGCCGGAACATCGGGCGGGTCGAGACGCGGGACGGGACGGCGCGCTTCTACGACGAACGCGGGCGCTACGAGGGAAGGGGCGAGACGCGCGGCGGCACGACGCGGCTCTATGACGACCGCGGCCGGGCCGGGGGGCGGGTGGAGCGGCGCTGAAGACCGCATCCGCCCCGCCGGCCTGGGCCGGCGGGGCTCAAGGTGCTGCGGCACATGGTATCGGCCGGACGAAGGCTCCGCGGGGTGGGCCGGAGGGCCGGCCGTCGCCTCGCATGACCGATGTGGCACTCCAACGAAGGGCGGGTCGCGCGGTATCCCCGTTACGCAATGATATTCCCGTGACCCTGGATGCCGGGCCGCGCCCGCGTTGCGCTGCGGCGTTTCCGCCCCCACCGCCACCCCTGCCGGAGGACGCCTGGTGTCCGACAAGCCGACCCATGCCCGCGTGATGCTCGCCGTCGCGCTGCTGCTGCCGCTCTCCCTCGCGGCGCAGGACCGGCCGAACGGCGGCACCCGGACCGGGCAGCCCCAGTTCCTGCGCGGCGCCGCGGCGGCGACGCCCGAGGACCGTCTGGCGGCGTCCGGGGCGGCCTTGCGGGCGGCCATGCGGCCATCGGGGTGGCGCCACGGCCCCCTGCGCTGAGGCCGGCCTTGCGGGCGGCCATGCGGCCATCGGGGTGGCGCCACGGCCCCCTGCGCTGAGGCCGGCCTTGCCCGGCCCGACACGGCGGTGTTCCCTTCGCGGGTCTTCCGGAGCCGCCGCAACTGGTCCCGCCCCTCGTCCTCCTGGTCCTGCCTGCCCCGGCCATCCTCGGCGCGGCCGGGCTGCTGCTGGGCCTGGCGCCGGGGCCGTGGCTCGGCGCCATGCTCGGGCTGCAATGCGCGGCCGGCGCGGGCGCGCTGTGGCTCGTGGCGCGGCGCTTCCGGCAGGCGGCGGCGCGGGCCGGGGCGGCCGGCCGGGACGCCCAGGCCGCCCTGGCGGCCGAGGAGGCGCGCCGCCGCGCCGAACTGCTGGCCACCGCCGCGCATGAGATCCGCACGCCGCTGGCCGGCGTCATCGGCCTGCTCGACCTCGTCCTGGCGGCGCCGCTGCCCCGCGGCGCCCGCGCCGATGCCGCGGCGGCGCGGCAGGCGGCGGACGACCTCGCCCTGCTGCTGCGCGACCTGATCGAGGTGCCTGCCGGCGCCGCCGCGGCGCCGGAAGCCGTGACCTTCCGCGTGGACGAGGTGATGGAACAGGTGGTCGGCCTGCTCGGCGCCCGCGCCCGGGCCGGGGGCAACCGCCTGGCCACCGCCGTCGCCGCCGGCACCCCGCCCGCATGGCACGGCGACCCGGCGCGGCTGCGGCAGATCCTGACCAACCTGGTCTCCAACGCGCTCCGATTCACCGAAGGCGGGGAGGTGCGGATCGAGGCGCGGGAGAATGCGGCCGGCGCGCTGGAGCTGCGCGTCTCCGACACCGGGCGCGGCATCGCGCCGGAACGGATGGCGCATCTGTTCGACCGCTTCGGCAGCAGCGAGGGCGGCACCGGGCTCGGCCTGTCGATCTGCCGGGATCTCGCCGCGCGGATGGGCGGCGGGATCGAGGTGCGGAGCGCGCCCGGCCGGGGCACCGCCTGCACCGTCACCCTGCCGCTGCCGCAGGCCCCGGCCGGGGAGGCGCCGCCGACGCCGCCCCGTCCCCCCGCCCGGCCGACGGACGCGGCGCCCCCGGTGGCCGCCCCGCCCGTGCTGGTGGTGGACGACGTGGCGGTGAACCGCCGCCTGCTCTCCGCCCTGCTGGACCGCGCGGGCTTCGCGCATGAGGAGGCCGGCGACGCCGAGGCGGCGCTCGCCCTCGTCGCGGAGCGTCCCTATGCCGCGGTGCTGATGGACCTGGAGATGCCGGGCCTGGACGGGCTGGAGGCGACGCGCCGCCTCCGGGCCCTGCCGGGCGCGGCGGCTGGGCTGCCGGTGATCGCGGTGACCGCCCATGGCGGGGCAGGGCTGCGGGCGGCGGCGCTGGCCGCCGGGATGGACGGCCACCTGGTCAAGCCCGTCGGGGGGGCGGAACTGCTGGCGGCGCTGGAGGGCGCGCGCGCCGCACGCGCCGCGCCGGCCCTCTCGCCGGGCCCATCTCAGGCGTCGTGAAGGCGCCGGGGGTGGAAGCGGGGCGGCGTTACCATATAACGCCGCCAACACAGGTCATTCGGGAAGCCACTCCATGTCCCAGAGCCAGGACCCGCAGGTCCCCGTCACGGTGCTGACCGGCTATCTCGGCGCCGGCAAGACCACGCTGCTGAACCGCATCCTCAGCGAGAACCACGGGCGGAAATTCGCCGTGGTGATCAACGAGTTCGGCGAGCTCGGCGTGGACAACGACCTCGTCGTCGACGCCGACGAGGAGGTGTTCGAGATGAACAACGGCTGCATCTGCTGCACCGTGCGCGGCGACCTGATCCGCATCATCGGCGGGCTGATGCGGCGCAAGGGGAAGTTCGACGGCATCATCGTGGAGACCACCGGCCTCGCCGACCCCGCCCCGGTCGCGCAGACCTTCTTCGCGGACGAGGACGTGAAGCGCGCCACCCGGCTCGACGCCATCGTCACCGTGGTGGACGCCAAGCACCTGCCCGCGCGGCTGAAGGACAGCAGCGAGGCGCAGGAGCAGATCGCCTTCGCCGACATCGTCGTGCTGAACAAGATGGACCTGGTGAGCGAGCAGGAGGCCGCCGAGGTCGAGCGCCTGATCCGCGGCATCAACCCCTATGCCGAGATCCGCCGCAGCACGAAGTCCGACGTGCCGATCGACGCGGTGATCGGCCGCGACGCCTTCAACCTCGCCCGCATCCTGGAACGCGAGCCCGACTTCCTCTCGGGCGAGGACCACCACGAGCACGACAGCGCGGTGAACAGCGTGTCCTTCGAGGTGTCGCGCCCGATCGACCCGGAGAGGTTCAACGCCTGGATCAACGAGCTGCTGCAGACCAAGGGCCAGGACCTGCTGCGCACCAAGGGCATCCTGCACTACCAGGGCGACAGCCGCCGCTTCGCCTTCCAGGCCGTCCACATGATCGCGGATGGCGACTACATCGGCGAGGCGAAGGAAGGCGATCCGCGGAAATCCAAGATCGTCTTCATCGGCCGCGACCTGAACCGCCCGCAGCTGCGGCGCGGGTTCGAGGCCTGCCAGGTGCCCGCATGACGGCGCGCGCCGGCCGCGGCTGCGGGGCCGCGTCCCATGGCTGAGGTCGCGGAAGCCGACTTCCTCCTCGCCTCCCGCGGGACCGCGCGGGAGCTCGGCGCCTGGGTGGTGGCGGCGATGTTCGACCGCGCCGGCCGCCCGGCCTTCGCGCTGGCGGACGGCACGCTGCATCTCGGCGCGCTGGCCGGCGAATGGCGCGCCGTCGCGGCGCACGACGGCGCGGTGCTGTCCGCCTGCGCCGATGCGCGCGACGGCTGGCTGACAGGCGGCGACGACGGGAAGCTGATGCGCATAGCACCCGATGGCGCGGCCGCGCTGGTGGCCGACTACCGCGGCAAGTGGGTGGACCATGTGGCCGCGCATGAGGCGGGGGTCCGCGCCGCCTCGGTCGGCAAGGTCGCCCATCTGCTGGACGGCGCGGGCCGGGCGCTGAAGTCGCTCCCGCATCCGTCCTCCGTCGGCGGGCTCGCCTTCGACGCCAAGGGCAAGCGGCTGGCAGCGAGCCACTACAACGGCGCGTCGCTGTGGTTCGTCGGCGCGAAGGAGGACAAGCCGAAGCTGCTGGAATGGAAGGGCAGCCACCACGGCATCGCCTTCTCGCCCGACGGGACGCATGTGGTCACCGCGATGCAGGAGCCGTCGCTGCATGGCTGGCGGCTGGCGGATGGGCAGCACATGCGCATGTCCGGCTATCCGTCGAAGACGCGCAGCCTGTCCTTCACCGCACGCGGCCGCTGGCTCGCGACCAGCGGGGCGGAAAGCGTGGTGCTCTGGCCCTTCTTCGGCGGCGGCCCGATGGGCAAGGCGCCGACCGAGATCGCCGGCGGGGACGAGGTGCTGTGCAGCGCGGTGGCCTGCCACCCGCAGCACGAGGTGGTGGCCGCCGGCTTCGGCGACGGGCTGGTGCTGATGGCGGAGATCGCCAGCGGCAAGGTGGTGCCGATCGCCCCCCCGAGGGGCGGCGCCGTCACCTCGCTCGCCTGGAGCGCGAATGGCGCGCAGCTCGCCTTCGGCACCGAATCGGGCCATGCCGGCCTGATCGACCTCGCCCGCCGCTGAGGAGTTCCCCGATGGCCGTCACCATGCCCGTCCTTGAGACCGCCCGCCTGCGCATGCCGCGCCTCGGCCTCGGCACCTGGCCGATGAAGGGCGCGGAATGCCAGCGCGCCGTGGAAGGCGCCCTCGCGCTCGGCTACCGCCACATCGACACCGCCGAGATGTATGGCAACGAGGCGGAGGTCGGCGCCGGCATCGCCGCATCCGGCGTGGCGCGCGACGAGATCTTCCTGACCACCAAGATCTGGTACGACAAGCCCGACGGCGCCGCGATCCGCCGCGCCTTCGATGCCAGCCTGGACCGGCTGGCGACGCCGCATGTGGACCTGCTGCTGATCCACTGGCCGAGCCCGGAGCTGCAACTGTCCGACGCGCTGCGCGGGCTGGCCGCGATCCGCGCGGAAGGGCGCGCCAGGGCCATCGGCGTGTCCAACTTCCCGCCGCGCCTGCTGCGCCGCGCGATCGAGGCGGATGTCGGCCTCGCCGCCCTGCAGGTGGAATGCCACGCGCTGCTCGACCAGTCGAAGCTGCTCGGCATCCTGCGCCCGGCGGGGATGGTGCTGACCGCCTATTCGCCGCTGGCCAAGGGCCAGGCGCCGGACCAGCCGGAGCTGCAGCGCATCGCGAAGAAGCACGGCGCGACGGCGGCGCAGGTCGCGCTCGCCTGGCTGCTGGCGCAGGAGGGCGTCGCGATGGTGCCGAAGGCCGCCTCCGCCCACCGCCAGCGGGAGAACCTGGACGCGCTGCGGATCACGCTGGACGCCGAGGACCTGGCCGCCATCGCGGCACTTCCGAAGGACCGCCGCTTCGTGGACCCTGCCTTCGCGCCGGACTGGGCGAACGGATAGCGCCCCTACCGCGCGGCCCCGGGCGTCACCCCGAAGGCCGCGCGGAAGGCCGCGCCGAAGGCCGAGGCGCTGGCATAGCCCACGGCCGCGGCGACGCGCGCCGGCGCCTCGCCGCCCGCCAGCCGCGCCGCCGCTTCCGTCAGCCGCAGGGTCTGCCGCCAGCGTGCGAAGCCCATGCCGGTCTCGGTGCGGAACAGGCGCTCCAGCGTGCGCGGGCTGGCGCCTGCCAGGTCCGCCCATTCGTCCAGCCGGCGCGGGCTGGCGGGGTCGGCGCGCAGGGCCGCGGCCAGGCGCAGCAGGCGCGGGTCGCGCGGCTCGGGCACGCGGAAGGGCAGGCGGCGGGCGCGCGCGATCTCGTCCAGGGTCAGCGCGGCCAGGTGCCCGCCCCGCCCGGCCGGGTCCCATTCCAGCGGCTCGGCGCAGGCGGCGAGGATGAGTTCCCGCAGCAGCGGCGACACCGCGAGGACGGTGGTGGCAGGCGGGCCCGCCGCCGCGGCATCGGCGCGCAGGAACAGGGCGCGCATCGCCACCTCGCCCTCGATCGCGACGCGGTGCGGCTCGCCGGCCGGCATCCACAGCGCATGGCCGGGCGGCACGACGAAGCCCGCCGCATCGGTCGCGATCCGCATGACCCCGCGCGTGGCGTAGAGAAGCTGCGACCTCTCATGGCTGTGGCGCGGCACTGCCTCCCCGTCCGCATAGTCGCGGGCGAAGGCGGAAAGCGGCCGGTCCACCTGGTCCTGCGGCAGGTCGCGGCGGGGCGAAGGCTGGCGGATTCGCGACATGAACTGTCGTCCCGTCGTTTCCCCGCCAGGCTAGCATGCGGCGCATCGGACGGAAGCGGACGGACACCATGGATGCGGCCAGGCGGCAGATCGTCTTCGTCAACGCGGCGCATGTCTTCACCCATTACGGGCTGCTGATCCTGGCCACGGCGGTCCTCGCCATGGTGGTGCAGGACGGCGCGACCTTCGGCACGGTCTACGGGCCCATCCTGGCGCTGGGGACGGGGATGTTCGTGGTCTACGGCCTCGGGTCGCTGCCGATGGGCTGGCTGGCGGAACGCACGGGGCGGCCGGCGCTGCTGCTGGCCTTCTTCCTCGGCACCGGGGCGGGGATGGTCCTGGCCGGGCTGGCGGCCGGGCCCTGGACGCTGGCGGCGGCGCTGTTCGTCGCCGGCGCCTTCAGCGCGATCTACCACCCGATCGGCACGGCGATGCTGGTGGATGCGGCGGGTGACCGGGTCGGCGCCTCGGTCGGGGTGAATGGCGTCTTCGGCAATCTCGGCGTGGCGCTGGCGCCGGTGGTGACGGCGGCCTGCTCCGCCTTCCTCGGCTGGCGCTGGGGCTTCATCCTGCCCGGGCTGCTCTGCATCGGCTGCGGGCTGCTCTACCTGGCCAACGGGCTGACCGACGTGGCGAAGGCCAAGGCGGCGGCGCGGCCGTTCCCCGAGATCCCGCCCGCCGTGGTCCGCCGCGCGGTGATCGTGCTGCTGGCGATCGCCACGACCAGCGGCTTCGTCTTCAACGGCTTCACCCTGCTGCTGCCGAAGCTGATGGAGGAGAGGCTGGCCGGCAGCCCGGACCTGCTGCCGGTGGTGGGGCTGCTGGCCTTCCTGGTGACGATCTGCGGCGGGCTGACGCAGTTCACGGTGGGCCGGATGATCGACCGCATGACGCTGCGGCGCGTCTTCCTGCCGCTCGCCATCGTGCAGGCGCCGCTGCTGCTGGCGCTGACGCAGGTATCGGGCTGGCCGGTGCTGCTGCTGGCGGCGCTGGTCTGCGCTTCCGTCTTCGGCCAGGTGACGGTGAACGAGACGATGACGGCGCGCTACGTCGCCCCCGCGCTGCGCGCGAAGCTGTATTCCATCCGCTTCTCCGTGGGCTTCCTCGGGGCCGCCACGGCGTCCCCCATCGTCGGCTGGCTGCATGATTCGGCCGGCGGGTCGGCCGCGGTGCTGGCCGTGCTCGCGGCCTTCGGGGTGGTGACGCTGGCCGGCGCGCTGTTCTTCCCCGACCGGCGGGAGGAACTGCGCCCCGAGCTCTGGCAGGAGGCCGCGCCGCCGCTGCGCCCGGTGGCCGCGCAATAGGGCGTGAATCCCGCGACAGGACAAGAGCCTGGACCATGACCCGCGCTGATCGAAGCGAGGATGGCGGTCCAGGGCGCGCCTTCCCGCCGCTGGCCGCCGCCGTCAGTCCGGCCGCGCCGCTTCCAGCAGGCCGAGCCGCAGGAGGCGTGCGCAGAACTCCGCCGCGCCCTCGCCCAGCTCCGCGGGGCTCGCGCCCTCGGCCAGGCGCTCCACCCAGCCGGCCTGAGTCCCGTCCAGCGCGATCGGGTCGCCCGCCCAGCGCAGGCTGGCGCCGCCCGCCGCATCCGGCACCAGGGCGTGCAGCGCGCCCGCGGCGATGCGCAGCGGCGCGCCCGGCGCCGGCGCCGCCACGAACAACCCGCGCGACAGCAGCGGCGGCCGGTCCTCTGCCAGGCGGTCCAGCAGGGCAAGCGCCGTGCGCTCCAGTGCCGCGGGTTCGGCCAGCCGGGCCGCCAGCGGCTGCGCCAGCGCGGCCAGCGCCCCGGGGCCTTCCGCCAGGCGCCAGGTCGGGAAGGCGGCGCGCAGCGCCGGGTCGCTGCCTTCCAGCAGGTCCACCGCCAGGCGCAGCACGGCCGCGAAGGAGGGTTCGAGCAGCCCGACCGTGACATGCAGCGAAGGCGCGTCGCCGTCCTGCGCCGCCGCGTCATGCATGACCCCGCGCGGGACATAGAGCGAATCGCCCGGCCGCAGCGTCAGATGCGTGGGCTCGCCCTCCGGCTGGATGTTGCCGGGCCAGGGGGTGCGGCGCGTCGGCTGCGGGAAGGGCTGGTGGTCCCACAACCGCCACTTCTTCTCGCCCGTCACCTGCAGCACCAGCACGTCATGCGTGTCGTAGTGGACGCGGAAGCCCTGCGCGCCGGGCGGGGTCAGGTAGATGTTGGCCTGCACGGCATGCAGGAAGACCTGTTCCAGCCCGCGGCAGAAGCGTTGCAGCGCCGGGTGCATCTCGTGGAACTGCGAGACGACGAGCGTCGCCCCCGCGTCGAAGCGGCGGAACAGGTTCGGCAGGTCGGCGCGGCCGTCGTCGCGCAGATAGTCCTCCGGCGGCACGGCGGCGCTGCCCTTGCGGCTGCCATCGGCCATGGACAGCCGCGGCGCGCGCGCGGCGTCCGTGGCCAGGAAGGCGTCGAGATCGGCGATGGAGAGCAGCCCGGCATGGCGCGCCGGATCGGGCGCGGGGAAGTGGCGCCAGGCGGTGCCTTCGCGCAACGCCAGGCCGTCATCCACGGAAAGGTCGCCGAAGGCCTGCGCCCAGGCGGCCTCGGCCAGGGTGGGGGATGTCACCGGGAAGGGATCCTGCGGGGGGGGGTTGCCGGGCGCGGCGGCGGGCCGGGGCCCGCTGCCTCACCAGCCGCGGCGGCCGCGGCCGGGCGCGTCCGACGGGTCGCTGTCGGACGCGCCGGTGCGGTAGCGTGCCCCGCCGCGCCCGCGCCCCGGTCCGTCCGACGGGTCGGCGTCGGTGATGCCGCTGCCGCGGTATCCGCCGCCGCGCCCGCGGCCGGGACCGTCCGACGGATCGGCGTCGGTGATGCCGGTCCCGCGGTATCCGCCGCCGCGACCGCGGCCGGGCGCGTCCGACGGGTCGCTGTCCGACACGCCGCTGACGCGCCGCCCGCCGCGGCCATAGCCGGGGGCGTCGCTCGGGTCGCTGTCGCTGATGCCGCTGCCGCGATGCCCGCCGCGGCCGTTGCCCGGCGCATCCGACGGGTCGCTGTCGCTGATGCCGGTGCCGCGCCGCACCACCGGGGCGGGGGCGTAGACCACCGGGCCCTGCTGCGGCACGCAGGCCGCCGTCGCGGTGGTGATGCCGCCGAGCGCCGCCAGCTTCAGCACGAGGAGCCGCCGGCGCAGGGGCGGCGTCTCCCGCCCGTCGTCATTCTCCGGCTGGTTCGGCATGGCCGCTTCTCCCCTCAACCCCTGCATGATGGCGCAGCCTTCATGGGCTGCCCATCACGGACCGACAGACATGATCAATTATTCAGGAATCCGTTGCCGGATCCTTGGCGGCCGAGCTGCCGGGGTGGAATCGCCGGCGGCCACCGGCGTCAGGGCGGGGCGGGCAGCACCACGATGGTGACGGCCCGCGCGCCCGGCTCCGCCCCCCGCCCGCTATAGGCGCCGACCCGCGCCTCGGCCCGGATGCGGTCGCGCTCCACCCCCTGCGCGGCCAGCGCATTGGCCACCGCCCGTGCCCGCTGGGCGGCGAGCTGGGTGGAGGTCTCCGCCCCCGCGCTGCGGTCGGCATGGCCAAGGACGCAGATGTTGCGCTCCGGCGTCTCCTTCGCCAGTTCGGCGGCGGCGGCGATCGGGGCGCGCCCCGCCTCGCGCAGCGTCGCGCTGCCGCGCGCGAAGGGAACCGCGAGGACGTCGTCCTCCAACTGCTCGGCGCCAACGCAGTTGAAAGGGCGCGGCTGCGCGGCGGCGAGGCCCGGCAGCAGCAGGAACGCAGCGAGGAAGCGCCTCATGCCGCGGGCGCCAGCAGCCCGGCGCCGGCCAGCCGCCCGACCAGTGCCGCGGCGTCGATGCCCGGATGCGCCTGCGCCAGTTCCGCCGCGGTGATGTCGGGGCGCGCCAGCAGCCAGGCCGCGGCATCGGCCTCCGGCGGCGTCAGCGGCAGCGTGCCCGACGCCGTCTTCACCACCCATTCCGCGCCCCGCCGCACCGGCTTGGCGCCGCCCGCCACCACCCGGAAGGCCGGCGCGTCGCCGCCCGCCGCATCGCCGGCCGAGGGCGGCGCGATCCCGCGGGAGGCGAGGATGTCGTAGCCGCCGCGCTGGTGGCGGTAGCCGGCGACGAACTGGGCCAGCACCTCCAGCACCTTCGGGTCGCGGCACAGCTCCGCCAGCCGCTGGCCGAGCAGCCCGGCGCGCTGCGTCAGCGCGAAGCGCGCCGGGGCGCTGCCGTCCTGGCGCGGCAGGGGGCGGCGGAACTCGGCGTCGTAGAGCACCCGCTCCACCAGGATGTTCACCAGGTCCATCCCGAGCGGCGCGTGGACGCCATAGGCGATGTGGACGCTCGCCGGGGCTTCCGCCAGAGCGTCGTGGTACCAGCCGCGCGGCAGGTAGAGCAGGTCGCCCGGCTTCATCAGCACCGTGCCGCGCAGCTTCCCGCGGGCCTGGTCGTGGTGGTCCTGCGGCTGGCCGCGGAAGGCAGGGTGGGGGATCGGCCAGTCCGCGCGGCCTTCCCAGATGTTCCAGGTCTTCTCGCCCTCCACCTGCACCGCCCAGACGTCGTGGGTGTCGTAATGGGTGCGGAAGGCCTTGTGGCTCTGCCAGGAGATGTAGACATTCGCCTGGCTCTTGCCCAATCCGGCCGATTCCAGGGCGTTGGACACGCTGGCCAGCCCCGGCGTCAGGCTGTCCACGTCGTTCATCACCACGCTCGCCCCCTTGGCGATCCAGCCCTGCACCAGCCGCGCGTCGGGCTGCAGCAGCTGCGCGCCGCCGTCGCGGCCCTGGGCGCGGATGCAGTACGACTCGGGCGGGATGGTCTGGCTGTCCAGCACCAGCTTCAGGGACGTGCCGGTCCAGGCATGGGTCATGTCCAGCAGCCGGTTGATGCCCCGCCAGGACAGCACGGAGGCGAACTTGGCCGGGTCGCCGCGCACATGCAGCGGCGCCTTGTCGTAGTGGTCGGCGAAGAAGGCGTCCGGCGTGACCGGGGCGAGCAGGGCGGCGAGGTCGGCGATCATGCGGGGAACTCTAGCAAAGCCCCGCGCATCCGGGCAGCGGCAACCCGAGGGTAAGTGACGCGCGGCCATGCTTGCGGACGGGCCCCCGAACCCTCAGGGTCCACCCGGGAGGACCGCCGATGACCGACGCACCCATGCCCGAGGACGGCGTCCGGCCGGAGGTGATGCGCGCCGCCGAAGCCGCGCTGCGGCGCCTCGCCCCCGCCCTGCCGCCCGCGGCGGCGGAGCTGCTGCGCCGCCTGCACGCCGCCGTGCCCACCGCCGAACTTGCCGCCACCCCGCCCGAGGCGCTGGCCGAGGCGGCGGCCAGCCTGTTCGCCTTCGCCGAGCGCCGCCCCCCGCGGGAGGCGCGGCTGCGCGTGCTGCCCCCCGCCCGCGGCGCCGGCGCGGTGGCGGAGATCGTGACCGACGACATGCCTTTCCTGGTGGACAGCGCGCTGGCCGCGCTGACGCTGCGCGGCCGCGTGGTGCGCCAGCTGCTGCACCCGGTCGTGCCGGTGCGGCGCGACGGGGCCGGGCGGCTGGTCGCCATCGACGAGGCGTCGCCGACGCGGGAGAGCATGATGCGCATCGCGCTGGCCGGCGGGTCGGGCGCCATGCTCGGCGCGGGCGGGCCGGCGCCTGCGTCCGACGAGGAGGAGTGGGCGGCGCTGGAAGCGGCGCTGGCCCGCGCCATGGCCGATGTGCGGCTTGCCGTCGGCGACTTCCCCGCCATGCTCGCCCGCCTGCAGGCCGCCGAGGCGGAGGTGGGCGGCGGCGAGAACGCGGCCTTCCTGCGCTGGATGGCGGAGGAGAACTTCGTGCTGCTCGGCCATCGCCGGCTGGATGTGGACGGGGACGCGCTGTCGGTCGCGGCGGAGGACGACCTCGGCCTGTTGCGCGACCCGGCCGTGCCGGTCTTCGACGCGCTGCGCCACCTGCCGGACGTGCCGCCCGCGGTGCGCGCCAACCTCACCCGCGTCGAGCCGGTGACGGTGGTGAAGGCGAACATGCGCGCCACCGTCCACCGCCCGCAGCACGCCGACGTGGTGATGACGCGCATCGCCGATGCCGCCGGGCGCATCACCGGGCTGCGGCTGTTCTACGGCCTGTTCGCGGCCGCGGCCTACAACCGCAACCCGCGCTCCATCCCGCTGCTGCGGGAGAAGGTGCTGCGCATCCTCGCCGCCGCCGGCGTCGCGCCCGACAGCCATGACGGCCGCGCGCTGCGCAACATCCTCGACACCTGGCCGCGGGACGAGCTGTTCCAGGCGCCGGAGGACGCCATCCTCGCCGGCTGCCGCCGTGCGCTCGACCTCCAGATCAGGCCGCGCGCCGCGCTGGTGCTGCGGCGCGACCCGTTCGAGCGTTTCGTCTCCGCCATCGCCTGGCTCCCGCGCGACACCTTCGACACGCAGATGCGCGAACGGGTCGGCGGGATGCTGGCGCGCGCCTTCGGCGGCCGGCTCTCGGCCTTCTACACGCTGCTCGGCGATGCGCCGCTGGCGCGGGTCCACTACGTGATCGGCACCACCCCCGGCGGCCTGCCGGCGGTGGAGGAAGCCGCGCTCGAGGCCGCGATCGTCCAGGCCACGCGCGGCTTCCGCGACCGGCTTGAGGAGGCGCTGCTGCAGGCGGTGGGAGAGGCCAACGCGCCCCGCCGGCTGGCCCGCTGGCGCGAGGCCTTTCCCCCCGCCTACCGCCAGGCGGAAAGCGCGGCGCAGGGCGTCGCCGACCTGGTCCTGGCCGAGGGGCTGGCCCATGGCGGCCGGCCGCGGGCCGAACTCTCCCGCCCCGCCGGCGCCGATCTCAGGACGCTGACGCTGCGGCTGGCGAGCCCGGACGGGCCGCTGCCGCTTTCGGACGCGCTGCCGCTGTTCGAGAGCCTCGACCTCCGCGCGATCGAGGAGGTGCCGCACCGCCTGACCCCGGCCGGCGGCCCGGTGGTGGTGCTGCATGTCTACCGGCTGGAAGCGCGGGCCGACTGCCCCGAGGACCGCTTCCCCGACATCGCCGCCGCGCTGCACGCCCTGCTGCGCGGCGAGGTGGAGGCGGACGGCTTCAACCGCCTGGTCCTGCGCGCGGGCCTGTCGTGGAGGGACTGCTGGCTGCTGCGGGCGATGTACCGCTGGCTGAAGCAGGTGGGATTCCCCTTCGCGCAGGAAAGCGTTGAGGCCGCCCTGGCCGCGCATCCGGATGCCGCGCGCATCCTGGTGGAGCTGTTCCATCGGCGCTTCTCCCCGCGGGAGGCGGACCGCGACGAGGCGGGGGCGGACGCCGCCTGGCGCGCGCTGCTGGACGGCGTGGCCAACCCGGACGAGGACCGCATCCTGTCGCGGCTGCGCACGCTGCTCGACGCGATGCTCCGCACCAACTTCTTCCAGGCGAAGGACTACCTCGCCTTCAAGATCGACAGCGCGCGGGCGGGGGACATGCCGGCGCCGCGCCCCTGGCGGGAGATCTTCGTCCATTCGCCCCGCATGGAGGGCTGCCACCTGCGCGCCGGCCCGGTGGCGCGCGGCGGCATCCGCTGGTCCGACCGGCGCGAGGACTTCCGCACCGAGGTGCTGGGCCTGATGAAGGCGCAGCGGCTGAAGAACGTCGTCATCGTGCCGACCGGCGCCAAGGGCGGCTTCATCCTGAAGCGCCCGCCCGCCGCCGTCGACCGCGAGGCGTTCCAGGCCGAGGGCATCGCCTGCTACGAAACGCTGGTTCGCGGCATGCTGGACCTGACGGACAACATCACCGCCGACGGCATCGCGACCCCGCCCGAGGTCGTGCGCCGCGACGGCGACGACCCCTACATCGTCGCCGCCGCCGACAAGGGCACCGCCACCTTCAGCGACATCGCCAACGGGCTGTCGGCCGAATACGGCTTCTGGCTGGGCGACGCCTTCGCCAGCGGCGGATCGGCGGGCTACGACCACAAGGGCATGGGCATCACCGCGCGCGGCGCCTGGGTGATGATCGACCGCCACTTCCAGGAAACCCGCGGCGCGGGCGTGGCGGACGCGCCCTTCACCTGCGCGGGTGTCGGCGACATGTCGGGCGACGTCTTCGGCAACGGGCTGCTGGTGTCGCGCCGGACGCGGCTGGTCGCCGCCTTCGACCACCGGCACATCTTCCTCGACCCCGACCCGGACCCCGAGGCGTCCTTCGCGGAGCGCGAGCGGCTGTTCCGCCTGCCGCGCTCCTCCTGGGCCGACTACGAGCCGCGGCTGCTCTCGCCCGGCGGCGCGGTGCTGCCGCGCAACGCGAAGTCCCTGCCGCTGTCGCCGCAGGCCCGCGCCATGCTCGGCCTCGACAAGGACCGCGCGGAACCGGCCGAGATCATGCGCGCCATCCTGACCCTGCCGGTGGACCTGCTCTATTTCGGCGGCATCGGCACCTATGTGAAGGCAAGCACCGAGACCCAGGCCGAGGCCGGGGATCGCGCCAACGACGCGATCCGCGTCGACGGCCGCGACCTGCGCGCCCGCGTGCTCGGCGAAGGCGCCAATCTCGGCGTCACCCAGGCCGGCCGGATCGAGGCGGCGCGCGCGGGCGTGCGGCTGAACACCGACGCGCTCGACAACTCGGCCGGCGTCAGCACCTCGGACCACGAGGTGAACATCAAGGTCCTGCTGGCCGAGGCGGAGCGCGAGGGCGCGCTGACGCGCCGCCAGCGCGACGCGCTGCTGGCCGAGATGACCGACGAGGTCGGCCGCCTGGTGCTGGCCGACAACCACGCGCAGTCCCTGGCGATCAGCCTCGAGGCGCTGACGGCGGCGGAGGATCTCTCGGCCCATTCCGCCCTGATGGCGCGGCTGGAAGGCGAAGGGCTGCTGGACCGCGCGGTGGCGGGGCTGCCCGATGCCGCCGCGATCCGCGCCCGCGCCGCGGCCGGAGAGGGGCTGACGCGGCCCGAACTCGCCGCCCTGCTGCCCTTCGGCAAGCTCTGGCTGACCGAGGCGATCGAGGACAGCACCCTGCCGGACGAGCCCGCGCTGGCGCCTCTGCTGGTCGCCTATTTCCCGACCGCGCTGCGCGAACGCTTCGCCGCGCTGATCCCGCGCCACCGGCTGCGGCGGGAATTGCTGGCGACGATCCTGGCCAATTCGGTGGCCAACCGGCTGGGCGTCGCCGGCCTGTCGCGGCTGGCGGGCGCGAGCAACCCCGGCGCTGCCGTGGTGCGCGCCGCCTGGATCGCGGCGGAGCTGTTCGGGATCGAGCAGGCGGCCGCCGCGATCGACGCCGCCCCCGCCCCGGCCGCCACCCGGCTCGAGGCGCTGCTGCCGCTGCGCCGCCTGCAGGAAGCCGCCGCGCGGGAGGTGATGGCGGGCGACGGCGCCGCGCTCGACGCCACGCTCGCCGCGCTGCGCCCGGGGGTTGCCGCGCTGGTCGAGGCCGCGGTCGAGAAGCCGGGGCCGGAGGCGACGCGGCTCGCCGCCGCCGGCATCCCGCCCGCATGCCCCGGCGCGGCCCGACCCCGCCTGGGCGGCGCTGGCGAGCGACGCCGACGC